>CAZFWM010000082.1:0-3063 GCA_964522545.1 uncultured Thermodesulfobacteriota bacterium | reverse complement strand
CCTACCTGCTGGACGAGGAGGGGGTGATCGCCGGAGCCGGCAGGGGCGTGGTCGTCGTGGTCTTGGTCGTCGTGGTCGTCTTCGGGGTCAGAGGAGTGGTGGTCGGGGGCAGTGTGGTCGTGGTCGGAGGAATGGTCGTCGTGGTCGGAGGCAGGGTCGTGGTGGTCACCGCCGGGCAGTCCGGGTCGTCGGCATCGGTCAGGCCGTCGCAGTCGTCGTCTTTTCCGTTGTCGCAGACCTCGTCCGCGCCCGGGTGTACGGTATGATCATCATCATCGCAGTCGTCGCCCGCGGCGCACGCGTCCGTGAAGTAGCCGTCCCCGTCGCTGTCCCAGCAGGCCGGGCCGCACTCGGCCTTGATCGTGAAGTCATCAGCCACGCCGGAGGGGGAGTCGACCGTTACGAAGTAAGTATCCATGAGGATATCGACCACGATCTGCTCCTCGCCGCCGGGCCCGGTGGAGTAAGCCATGCAGTTGTGCTCGCACGCGCCGTCGTCCTCGAAGTAGTGGAAGTAGAGGTCCAGGTCCGCGCCGCTCGCCGAAGTGAGGGTGATGGTCGTTCTCGTGTCACCCCAGGAAGGGTACTCGTATACGTACTCCGGGCCGTGGGCGGGTTTGTCCGTGCAGTTGTAATTCTCTAGAAGGCTGTCGCCGCCGATGGTCGAGCCCTGCAGCTCCTCGCCGCATCGGAGGTCCTGGTGCGGTAAGACGCAGACAACGCACTCCCCGTCCGCGTCGTCGGTGAGGCCGTCGCAGTCCTCGTCGATGCCGCCGGTACAGACTTCGTCGGCCCCGGGATTGACCGCGGGATTCGAGTCGTCGCAGTCGTCCCCGTCGCAGGCCTCGTCGTAGTAGCCGTCCCCGTCGCCGTCACAAAAGTATGGTGAGGTGACTGTGAAGTCGGCCGCACAGTCGTCCGTATCCGTATGCACGGCATCGCGGGTCAGGGCCATCCCCCCCGGTGTGTCCTCGGCGCACATCTCGTCCGGGTAAGGATCCAGGCCCCCGTCTCCGGGGAGCTCATTGGTGTTGGGCGAGTCGTAGATCAGGGTGTCGATCACGGTCAGAGCGGGATCCACGATCCGCACCCCGTCGCTGGCCGAGCCCCCGTTCTGGAGGCCCGGGCTGAAGTCGACCACCACGTCTGAATCGGGTATGAGGGACTCGCCGAGGATGAGGGTCGAGAGGGCCGGGATCGTGATTCCGGTCAGAGCAAGAGAGCCGGTGGTGAAGTCGGTGCCCGCCCACTCGATCTCCCACCCGGTGAGGTCGATCGCCCCGGCTGTGGCGTTGTAGAGGATCACGTACTCCCCGCCCTCGTCGGCTCCGTCGGGGTCGTAGAGGACCTCGACGATGAGCACGTCCCCCGGCATGTAGGTCACGGGGACGGTGGTGGTCGTCGTCGTGGTCGTCGTGGTCGTCGTTGTCGGGGGCAGAGTCGTGGTCGTCGTCGGAGGCAGCGTCGTCGTGGTCGACGAAGGGATCGTTGTCGTGGTGGGCGGCAAGGTGGTCGTCGTAGTTGGCGCCGGCTCGCAGTACGTGTCCTCATCGTCGACGAGGGTGTCGCAGTCGTCGTCGATTCCGTTGTCGCAGATCTCGACCGCTCCGGGATTTACACCCGGATTCGTGTCGTCGCAGTCCTCTCCGCCGCACGCTTCGTCAGGGTGGTGGTCCCCGTCACAGTCCCAGCAGTCCATGTTCTCGTCCGCTCCGATGTCGAAGCCGCACCCCTGGGGCCTTGCGTCGCCGTCCATGTCGGTGTCGACTTCCGCATCCGTGCCGGCATCGATGCATGGGGATCCGGCTTCGAGGTGGTAATCTTCGACTGCCGGGTCCAGGAACAGCGGATCCTCGGATATGTCGTCCGTGCCGGGCAGACAGCCGTGGTAGCTCTCCTCGGAGATGTCCCAGACGTCGTTGTAGCTTATTACCGAGTCAGAGGAGGCATGGCAGTAGATCCCGTACGGGCTGCCTGCGATGATGTTATTTGTGATCGTCGACGGGGAGAAATAGGAGTAGATGGCCTGGAATTCATTGTCGACAATGGTGTTGTTCACTATGGTCGGTTCTGAGCGGATGCTGTGGATCCCGTCCCGGTTGCCGGTGATGATGTTGTTGGCGATCGTCGGGGTGGGGGTACTCTTCCCTGAAGTTCCCCAGTTGAAAATGCCGTAGTAGCTGCCGGTGATGACATTGTCGGTTATGGTGGCGTTGGCCGATTGCACCTTGATTGCGGAATCTTCCTCCTCTGTGCCGCCGGTGATGACATTGCCGGAGATCAGGGGGTGGTTGCCGTACAGGACGTGAATGGCAAGAACCTGACTGTTAATGACATTGTTAGTGATCGTGGGCGATGAGCTGTTGCAGTAAATGCCGTAATGTCCGCCGGTGAGGACATTGTTGTCTATTGTCGGAGAGGAGACGAAGCAGGAGACGGTCATCCAGCACCCGGTGAGGGTGAAGCCCGAGATGGTGGCGTCGTCCGCCCCGTAGACCACCCGGTCGTTCGGGGCGCCGTCGATGGTGGTTACGTCCGGCCCCCCGGCACTAAGGAGGGTCACTCCCTCTTTCAGCATGATATGCTCGTTGTAGGTCCCCGGCGCAACCAGGACGAGGTCTCCATGGGCGGCCGCGTCGATCGCAGCCTGGATCGTCGTGTAGTCCACAGGGACGAGGATCGCCCCTGCAATCTCGTCGATGAAGCCGTTGCAGTTGTCGTCGATTCCGTTGTCCGGGATTTCCGTGGCTCCGGGGTTGACGTCCGGGTTCGAGTCGTCGCAGTCCGTTCCGCCGCAGGCCTCGTCCGCATACCCGTCGCCGTCGATGTCCCAGCAGGGGAGCGTTGTGGTGGTCGTTGTGGGTGGAAGGGTCGTCGTGGTGGTCGTGGTGGTCGTGGTCGGAGGCAGGGTGGTCGTGGTGGTGGGCGGAGGCTCGCAGCCCCAGTCGATGAGGTCGATGTAGCCGTCGCAGTCGTTGTCCTTGCCGTCGGAGCAGGAGGGATCGCCCGGAGGGCCTTCCGTGGCGCCGGGATTCACATCCGGATCCGAGTCGTCGCAGTCGT
>CAZFWM010000081.1:0-23601 GCA_964522545.1 uncultured Thermodesulfobacteriota bacterium | reverse complement strand
GTTGCGATAACCTTTAATCCCTCTCCCTCCCGGGAGAGGGCCTGGGTGAGGGAGTTGGGATTTGGTTGCGGCTCGGCCGCGTTAGGAAAGGGCACGAGGTACGTATTGAAAGCAGATAGTGTGCTTTCACGGTTTTCCAGGTTTGTAACGATTGGTATTAGATATCTTGCACAATTAGAGGGAGCGTCAGATTGTAGATAATAGAAAGCTAGCTTTTTCAGCCCTCCAGAATGTTAATTTCAACATACCAGTAGATATCATGACTCGGAGAGTCGTGGCAAGAAAAAGCCCCGCCGAGTGAGACAGGGGAGTTAAAGGGTATATGTTCTTGGATCACTACACCTTATTTAAACGATGCCTCTAGGGCCTGAACTTTCTCTGCAAGAGACAAAATGAGTTGTTGTTGCTCCATGAGCTGCTTCTGCATGGCAATAAAGTTAAAGGTCTCACCGCTCTTGAGATTTTCCACATAAAGACCCTCCTCGTCCTCAAACATCCTCCATAGCTTCTTTCCGTCCTTCTGGAAGACAATGTCTCCTGTGTAGTAGGCTAGTGCTTGAACATCGCCTTCAACATCCAGTTTGTATTGAGGATCTCTCGTCCCGATGCCGAGGTTCCCTTGTTCGGTCAATGTCATTTTCGTGAATGCATAACCTTCATCATCTATCAACCAAGAAAAGTGATTATTAGGGTCATCATTGTCAAAATCAGCAAGAAATATGACACTACCAGCTCCACTCAATCGAAGGGCTTGCCCTGATCCGGGACCACTAGTAATTTCATACACATCCGAAATTTTCCCTCCTTCAACGTCGAGACGTGACTCCGGAATGGTTGTCCCGATGCCAACGTTGCATTCTTCATCGAAAACAAAACAATGAGCCTGGGAAGTCTGATCATGCTCGCCGACAAAGTACTGTATCACCCCATAGAGCCAGTCAATGAATCCCTTGGAGTCGTCCTCACCTGCAAAGATTTTCTGCGTGGTGAGAGTCCCGATTAACAGGACAATCAACATGATGGATAGGATTTTCGCTGTTTTTTTCATTTTTCCTCCTCCTTTTTTACGTGCCCAGCCTATCCGAGCGATTCTCTCATATCACCTATACCACTCAAAACTGAGTATATCAAAACGTAACCTTAAATGCCACCATTATTTTGGGCATTTTCCCCACCAACCCAAACGCAGGAGGAGAACCATGAGAGTGCGAAAAGCTGTCGAATATTGCTGTTTCGACCCGCGAGGCCCAGATCAGCATCCAAGGCGACATTCTCTACAGCTGTGTCGAGGGAATCTTCGAGGCCATCCCCGGCGAGGACCCGCCCAACCCGGCGAACTTCCCTGGGAGCATCGATTCGGACCCCCTATTTGTGGATGTCTTCAACGGTGATCTGCACCTGAGCCCGGGCTCGCCATGCATCGATGCAGGGGACAATAATGCCGTTCCTGTTGACATCGTCACCGACCTGGACGGAAGCGACCGCTTCGTCGATGACCCGGATATGCCAGATACCGGCATGGGTACACCGCCGATCGTGGACATGGGCGCATTCGAGTACTCGGGTTAAGGTTTGTGAGCGGAGGGGCGAATGCAGGGGATTCTAGCTCACTCGGTAGTGCGGGATGAACCTCTGAAAAGGAGCTTAATGAGAGGGGGGGCGATAATAGTGGTTAAAATGGACATGGAAACGACCACTGTGTACATCTCTTTTTTGATGGTTCCGAAGCCGAGCCCGAGGGATGCAACCACGATGCCGACTTCACCTCGGGGTATCATACAGACGCCTGTCCTGATCATATCCATTATTCCCAGGTTGTAAGCACCCAGGCCGGCCCCCACAAATTTCGAGACGGCCGCCACGGCCACCACGACCAGGATAACGCCAAGCAGATGAGGTTCCGCCAGAGCCTTCAGGTCTACGTGGGTTCCCATCATGACGAAAAAGTAAGGAGTGAGAAAGATGCCCAGCGGCCGGACCTGCTTGGCCACCCGTTCTCGATTCTCGACGCCCGACAAAACCATTCCGGCCATGAAGGCCCCTACGATGGCCGCCAGGCCGATGTAGTCGGCCAGCCAAGAGAGACCGAGGCAGAGGATCAACGCGGCCATAAAGGGTGTGGCGGGATTCCCGCTCCTCGTGAGGAGGGGATAGTGGATCTTGGCCCACTGGTTCCCGAAGGTCACGAGGAACCAGATGAATCCGACAGCTTCCGCCAGCAGAATAGCGAACTGGAGATAGTCGAAAGACCCCTTGGCGGCGGCGGCCAGAATAGCCAGTGCGATGAGGGAGATGATATCGTCCAGGACGGCGGCCCCGAGGACGATTCGGGCGACCCTGTGCTTGATCAGGCCTAAATCTGCCAGGACTCTGGCTGATATGCCCACGGATGTAGCGAGCAAGGCGACCGCCACAAACCAGGATTCCACGGTCGGATATCCCATGATCCACATGGCAAGGAAGCCCAATCCCAGAGGGAATACGACTCCCAGGATGGCGGCAAGGATGGCATTCGTCCCCACTTCCTGGAGATCCTCGATCTCGGTCTCCAATCCCACCTCGAAAAGGAGAATGACGACCCCCAGTTCCGCCAGGGCCATCAAGGCCCCCTCCGGGTGGATAAGAGCAAGGGGCTTGCCCGAATTTATCACTCACTCGGAGCCTGAACGCCGAATATCTCTGATCAGTCCCCTTCTCAACGATTTTGAAGTCGCACTTGTGCAAGAAGATTTCTCGTATCATGACTTCCTCACACTCGAAACGGTACACCCGTATCAATCCGAATCAAACAACACAGGCTTTTTTCCCCCTGACGAGATGGGAGATGGGTTGAATCGTTTTTCACGTTACCCATTTTCCGACATGGAGCGCCTTCCTTGGCCGGACTGCAACGGACTCCTGGACTGTGGCAGTGATTGCCTTGCCAAAAAGGGTTACACATTCGCGCGACATCGGATTCGGTCCGGAGTCGAGATTGACATCTACAACCTTCACAATGAAGCGGGCCGCTGCGCCGAAGACTATGTCGTACGAGAGGAAAGCACAGACAGGATACTTGCGGACATCGCCCGGCGATCTGCCGGTCGAGCGGTGATCGTTGTTGGTGATTTCAACTTGCTCGCAAGAGATCCGGGAGACACGCCGATGTTGGAGAAATGGCAGGAAGCTTTTTTCGATGTCTGTGTTGAGCTTGCATGCGAGCAGATTGATTCGCAAGCGCGACGCGAGGTTACATATTTTCGCGATGGGGACCGGATCAAGCTCACAGCACTGGAGCACGCTTTAGGCGATGAGAAATTCTATGACGCCGAGGGCAAAAAGCTGTCTAACCATCTCCCCCAGTGGGCGCGAATGGGTTGGGAGATGATCGACTAGTGATCACACCGCCCGGACCAGCTCCGCCGGTCCGTAAACAAGCGCCCCGCCCTGCAAGACCGCTTCCACTTTCTCGACGTTCGTGATTGTGTCCAGTGGATCGCCTCCCAGCACGACCAGGTCCGCGATCTTTCCTTCCCCGATCGAGCCGATCTCTTTCTCCAGGCCCATGAGCCGGGCGTTGTTGATCGTGGTGGCCCGGAGGGCCTCGGCCGGGGAGAAGCCGCTCTCGGTCATGAATAAGAGCTCCAGGGCCATGGCCCCGGGGAAGATGAAGGGGACCCCGCCGTCGTTGCCGGCGCCGAACCGGGCCCCGGCCTGATGGAGCTTCGCCTGGTTCTCGCGGCCGATCCTTGCGGCACTCGTGAAGAATCGCGGATCAGGGGCCGGCAGCCAGTGCTTTTCGTCGTAATAGTCGGGCTCGCTGAACCGGGAGTAGAACCGGCGGCCCGAGTCCTGGTGGCTCGGCAGGCAGTAGGTTTCGAGGAGACCGTCGATGCGTCCGTCCCGGTCCTCCTGAATCCTTCGGACAAAGGGATCATTCTGGTTGGGGTCGCCGTGGCTTCGGAAGCTCAGGGCCCAGGCCACGCTTACCGTGGTCACGATGGTGGCGCCGAGATCGACGAAGCGCCGTACGTCTTCGTCGGTGAGGACCTCGTCATGGGGCATGTGTTCGAAGGAGGCAATGCCCACGTCGAGGGCCATGCGAAAGCCTTCGGCGCAGGTGATGTGCATGGCCACGACCAGGCCGTGCCGGTCCGCCTCGTCCCGGACCGCCTCGAGCTCGGCCCGGGTGATGAGCTTGTAGGGGGTGCCGTCCGTGAGGAGGGAGCGCTTCTGGTGGAAGGTCTTGATGAAGTCGGACCCGGCGTCGACGGCCCGCTTCACGGCGTCCCGCGCCTGCGCAGGGGAGTCGATCCGTGTGACGAACGTTCCGCCGAAGACGTCGACGGGAAGCGGCAGGGCCGGGTACCCGTCCTTCTTGGCCACGCCGAGGGTCGCGGCCCTGATGCGGGGTCCCAGCAATTCTCTATGTTCGATCTGTTCTCTCAGGGAGCTCAACAATCTGGCACCCCCGAGCAGGTCGCGCACCGTGGTCACCCCGTGACGTACGCAGTCCTCGCATCCCTTCTGGACCTGCCGCTTGTAATCCCATAGGTAGCCTGGCGAGAATCCGATCGAGCCGGCCATGGTGATGTGGCAGTGGGCATTGATCAGGCCCGGAATGACGAAGCGCCCGCCCAGGTCGGCTTCGTGCTCGTGGGGCTCTGCCGCCAGCTCGGCCGCCTCCCCCAGGACGGCGATGCGTCCGTTCCGGACGAGGAGGGCGTTCTCGCTCCGGAGCTGCCCGGACTCCACGTCGACCAGACGGGCTCCGCGCAGCAACAGTCGCTCCTCCGGGCCCGGCCGCCAGAGTGAATCAGGCAGAAGGGGTGGGGTCTTGGAGCAGCATGCCGGCAGGGCAGTGCCGGCAGTGCCGGCCGTCGTCGCGGCCAGAGAAGCCTTTAGGAAATCGCGCCGGGTGATCGGCGGCCAGGGCCGGTTCCTAACGCCGTCCGGCATTACGGCCCCTTTTCCTTCTTTCCTGCCTTCTCGCCCGCGGCCCTCTCCTCTTTCTCTTCTTCAGGGGCAGGGACCTCGAGCGGGGGGAATTCGATGGTCACGACCTTGTCGGCCCCGGGCGCCAGGGAGAGGGCCGGCGTCTCGAATTCCAGGCGAACCACCTTTTTCCACCCGTGCGCCAGTGCCTCGGCCTCGATCGGCTCGGTCCGGAGGCGTCGGATGGATTTCAGTACGGAGATGGGGGCCACCACGTCGATCATGGCCGGTTCGATCCGGGCCATCCCGGCCGCGATCCCCTCCGGGAAATCCCCTTTGAAGGTCGGGACCACCGGGACGGTCTTTGTCTTCTTCTCTTCAAGGAAGACCCGGATGGAGCTCGGCAAGATCTTGCGGATCGAGACCCCGGGCGGAAGATAGAAGTTTTTCGGGGAGATCTCGTAGAAACGGTAGCCTGGCTCAGCATCGGCCAAGTCGATGCGGGCGGCCTCGGCGGCATCCTTGAGCATCTTCACGAGCTCCTGTCCCCCGGCCACGTGAACGGTGACTTCGCTCTCCTCGGCCTTCATCAGCTCGAGATTCTTCGGGAGGTTGCGGAACTCCACCGGCACGGTGAGCACGGTGAGGACCTCGCGCTGGGCCCCGAAGAGGAACCAGAAGATGGTGACCGCCACGAGGACAGCCGCTTTTACCGGCAGGTCGCGGGTTACGGCCCGGAGCGTCCGGGCAAGACGCGGCTCCGGAGAGGGCACTAGCAGCGAGTCGAGCTCCGCCACCAGGGTTTCAGGGGAGGAGACGGTGTGAATCTCCTTGTTTACGGCCAGAGAGACGCTTCCCCGCTCTTCCGATACAACGATCGCAAGGGCATCGCAATCCTCTGCCAGGCCGACGGCCGCCCTGTGTCGCGTGCCGTAGGTCCTGGGCAGGTCGGGATGGGTCGAGACGGGCAGAAAGCACCCGGCCCGGGAGATCCGGTCCCCCTGGAGGAGGACGGCCCCATCGTGAACCGGTGAGCTGGGGTGGAAGATGCTCCAGAGGATCTCTCCGGAAAAGCGGCCGTCGAGCTCGGTCCCCTCCCGTGTTATGCCTTCGAGGGGGTCGGATCGGCCGATGACGATGATCGCTCCCAGGCGCTGGCCGGCCATCTCGAAGACGGTCCTGGCCAGATCGGGCAGGAGGTGGCGAGCCATGAAGCCCTGCCGGGTGCGCAGCGCACGTAGGGGATTGGCGTAGAGGAGTACTTCCTTGATCTCCTGCTGGAAGATCACGATGACGAGGATTACGGAGACGGCCCCAAGGCCCTGCAGGAGCCAGGTAGTGATGACGAGCTGGAGCTTGCGGGCGATCAAGGTGAATATGAGAAGAGAAAGGAGGCCGATGAAGATCTGAAGCGCGCGGGTCCGGCGGAACCAGGCGATCAGGAGATAGAAGATCACGGTGATGATGAGAACATCTATGGCGTCCTGCCACCGGAAGAGCGCAATGCTGCTCAGATCGAGGCCTTCGAACATTTAACGTTTCCTAGCGCGGCGAAGCCGCAACTAAAAAGAGGTGTAAGCATGAGGAAAAAGGGGAAATGGGGAAAATGGAAAATATTTTTTAATGATCTATAAGTATTTTGATCGGAATTAACTCGGATTTATCTTTTCCCATTTTTCCTACTTTCCCCTTTTCCCTTTTCTTACACAATCTCCTCACCTCACTTCAGATCGTCGAGGTTCTCCCGGATCTTGTGAATCGCCTCTGCGATCTGCTCCACGTCGCCCGTGGAGCCCATCAGGATCTTGTGGTGCACGCAGACCGATTCATCGGACCAGGCCCTCCTGCAGTTCGGGAGATCGAAGCGGGACGGGTCCACGGCCTTCCAGTGGTCGGGGCTGAGGTTGTAGCGCTTCTTGGTCAGGGGCCTGTAGAGCGAGCAGTCGGAGAGCGGCTCGTAGCACGCCTCGAACATGAAGCCGAGCTCGGAGCTCAGCGCATTTCGGAATTTCTGGATCGGTGCGTCCCCGAAGGCCTCTGGATCGTACCGGAAGGCGAAGTTGAAGTAGGCCTGCAGCTCGGTCCCCTCCGTGCGCTTCATCGGGGTGATCCCCGGGATCTGCTCCAGCAGCCGGTTCAGGTGGATCGCATTGCGATCCCGCCGCTCGGTCTGCTCGGGCAGCCGCTCGAGCTGAGCCAGCAGAAGGGCCGCCTGAAACTCGGTGATCCGGTAGTTGCCCGACTGGATGAAGTCTCCCTCGCTGCCGTAGCTTCCTGCGCCGCGGTCCCCGCCGAAGTCGAACTCGGGCCGGCGGCCGCAGTTGCGCAGGGCATCGAGCCGGGCGGCGATATCCGGGCTGTCCGTTGTGAGGCTCCCTCCCTCTCCCGACGTGAGGACCTTGGACTGCTGGTGGGAAAAGGAGCCCACGTCACCGATGGAGCCGACCTTTTTGCCACGGTAGACGGAGCCGTGCTGGTGGGCGCAGTCCTCGACCACACGGATGCCGTGCTTTCCGGCGATCTCGCCGATGGCGTCCATATCGCAGATCGATCCGTACAGGTGCACGGGAATGACAGCCCGGGTTCGGGGGGTGACGGCGGCCTCGAAGGCGGCGGGGGCCAGGCACCAGGACTCGGGATCCACGTCGGCGAGCACGGCTATGGCGCTCACGTCGATCACCGAGGCGGCCGTGGCCTGCCATGTGAGGCCGGGCACGATCACCTCGTCGTCGCAGCCGATGTCGAGGGCCTCCAGGGCGAGCTGCAGGGTCACCGTGCCGTTGGCGGCGGCCACGGCGTATTTCGTCCCTATGAACTCGGCCCACTTCTTGCGGAACTCGTTCTCGAAGCGGCCGTTGTAGGACCACATGCCGCTCCTCACCACCTGGTCCAGGAGCTCGGCCTCGCGGTCGCCGATCTCGGGCCAGGCCGGCCAGCTCTCCGTGCGCACAGGGGGTCCTCCGTGGATTGCAAGCTTCGCCATTTTTCAGCCTCCAACTATTCGGAATTGAAGAAGATCGGATCAGCAGGAATGTATAATAGCGTCAATCGAGAGATTCTATCAAGCCGGATTCGCGGATTCCCCGGCGATTTTTTCGCCGGGCCTGTCACGTTTTCTTTCGATCGCTGTCAAATAGGAGAATGAATGGAGGAGGGGATGGAAAACGGTCGCGGGGGAAGCGATGGGGAGAAAGGAGTTTTGGTAGAGAAAAGCAGAGGGAAAAAATGAGTTGTTTGGATTAGATTGCACAGGAAATCCAACTTTATCCCTCGCCTCGTCATCCCCGCGGAAGCGGGGATCCAGAAAATGAGCACAATCATGGGTTCCCGCTTCCGCGGGAACGACGGATAGTTGGCGGAGAAAAAGTCCCTGGCGAAGTCGGGATAATTGTATTTGAAAAAAACCGTTACGAAAAAGGAGGAAAATTCCAATGAAAGCGAAAAAATTCTATTCATACGGTGCAATTGTAGCCTTTTGTCTTTTACTCTCTTCCCTACTCGTAGCAGTACAGCAGGCCGGGGCGACGATCTATACGCCCTTTGTCTGGGAGCCCAAGATGGAGGGGTGGGTCCGGGACGCCGACGGCGACTACATCGACGACCTCATGGATCTGACGCTGCCGGATAAGAGATACGAAATAGTTCTCGACCTGAATACTTGTCTGAGCGAGAATGAGATCCAATACGAGTTCGGCCCCTACGGCACGATCGAGTACATCGGCAAGTACGTCTCCTTCGTGGCCATGGCCAAGGTCAAGGCCGCCGACCTGCCGGTCCTGGCGAGCCACCCCTACGTGGCCGCCGTGGAGATGCAGACCGAGATCCAGCTCACCCTCGACGTGGCGAACCCGGCGATCAAGGATCGCGCCAGCGGGACCTACTCCCCGGACACAGTGGAGGACGCCTTCCCCGGCATCGACGGTACCGGCGTGAACATCGCCATCATCGACTCCGGTGTGGACAATGAGGGCGGTCCGGGCACGACCCACGAGTCGCTCCCCGCGGCGAAGTACGTTGCCGGGTACGATGCCGTCGCCGATGTCGAGACCGACCCGGACGACGATCACAGCCACGGCTCCCACGTGGCCGGCATCGCCCTGGGCACCGGGGGCGCGGCCGGGACCTTCCAGGGGATCGCCCCGGAGGCCGGCCTGGTGGACATCAAGATCGGGACCGCCGTCAGTGTGGATTGGGACGACTGCGTGGAGGGCCTGGAGAAGGCGATCGAGAAGCGCGACGAGTGGGGCATCCGGGTGGTCAACATGAGCCTTGGCGACTGCGTGAACAACGACGGCTCCGAGAGCCTGGCCCAGGTGGCCAACACGGCCACCTTCTACGGGATCACCGTGGTCGTGGCCGTGGGCAACACCACGAACTGCTGGCTGCCGGACGGGGCCAACCGGGTCGGCTCCCCGGGATCGTCCTCCCGGGCCATCACGGTGGCCATGGCCGACGATCATGGCACCATCAACCGGGCCGACGACGACATCCACGGCCACTCGCTGACCGGGCCGAGGCTGAGCGACGGCGACGGCGATCCCCTTGACGAGCTCAAGCCGGACGTGGCCGCCCACGGCGTGGACATACATTCCGTAGATTACAATAGTACTTCATCCTACAGGGACGGGAGCGGAACCTCCATGTCCTCGCCCATGGTGGCCGGCCTGGCCGCCCTGATCATCGATGCCAAGCCCGCGATCAACCCGGGGAGCGTGAAAGATCTAATCATCCGGACCGCCGAGGACTTCGGCGGGGTCTACGACCCGACTCTCGACCCGGACTGGGACGTCGAATGGGGCCACGGCCTCGTGGACGCCCACGCGGCCCTCGACGCCCCGGTGGAGACCGACCTCGGCTTCCCGTCCCACCCGCCGGACCCGTGGTACCTCTCGCCCGACATCTGCGTGAGCTCCGACGGCCTGACCTGCACGGATGACGCCGAGCTCGGCGTGGCGACCAACATCAAGGCCACGGTCACGAACCACAGCGCCACCATCGGGGCCTTCGGCGTGAGGCTGAGCTTCGGGGTCTACTACTTCGGCGCCGGCTTCAATCAGCCCTTCGACATCGCTACCCAGCTGATCGATGTGCCGGCCGGCGTAACCGTGGACGTGGTGCAGCCCTGGACTCCCGAGCACGAGGACCACTCCTGCCTCACCGCCTCCATCGACTACGGCCTCGACTCCGACTTCGAGAACAACGAGGCCCAGAGGAACATCGAGGTGGCCGGGGTCGGAGGCAAAGCGCCGACCTTCAACTTCCGCGTGGAGAACCACTACACCCGGCCGCTCACGATCCAGCTCATAGTGAAGAGCGACAACCCGAGATGGCAGTACAGCATCAGCGAGCCCGAGCCCTTCGTGCTGGACCCCATGGATTGCGCCCGCGAGGTGGACGTGACGATCTACCCTCCGGGCGGGGCCGAGCCCGGCGAGAGCGCGACCCTCGACGTGGCCGCCTTTGCCAAGGAGATCGAGGAGGTGATCGGTGGGGTGGTGATGAAGGCCCACATGCCGTACGACTGCACGGACAGGGACAAGGACGGATTCGCCGTGGAGGGCGGCCCGTGCGGCCCGGTCGACTGCGACGACGGCGACCCCACGGTCAGCCCCGGCGTGCCGGAGTCGCTCCTGGCGGCCAACTGCGCCGACGCCAAGGACAACGACTGCGACGGCCTGGTGGACACCGATCCGGAGTGCACCCCTTCGTGCGCGGTGGCCGGCAGCGGCGGCGGGTCGATCATGGGTTTCTATCTCATGGCCGCCCTCGGCCTGGCGTTCGCGGGCCGCAGGGCTTTTCGCCGGTAGTCTTTTCTTTAATCGCTGTGTAGGGGCACGGCATGCCGTGCCCCTACGTTCGTTTTATAGGAAATCCAGCTACCTACACACCCCGCACTTTGCAGATTTCGAAATACTCTCTGCCTTTTTCAGCGAGGTCGCGCAGGAATTGGGGCGGGTAGGGCTTCACATTCTCCCAGTACGGATCGAGGAGTCCGGTGGGACGGAACTGCTGGAGGTAGTAGCGTGGGGCTCCGGCAAGCCACTGGAAGATCCTCAGAATATCGTCGGCGTCGAGGATGCCCGGTACCACCGTGGTGCGGAACTCATAGTCGATCGTGCTCGCCCGGAGGATATCGATGCTCTCTTCGATCTCCGAGAGGGCCACATCGCACCGGGCGATGGTGGGGATCTTTTCCGGAGGCCCCTTGATGTCCATGGCTACATAATTGACGAGCCCGCGATCGATGAGTGACTCGAGAGCATCGGGGCATGTGCCGTTCGTGTCCACTTTGATGAGCCTCTTTATGGCCTTGACGCGCTCTAGGAGCGTGGGCAGCTCCTTGTGCAGCAGCGGTTCTCCCCCGGACACGCAGATGCCGTCGATGAATCTGCGACGGTATTCCAGATGGTCCAGGACATCATCCGGATCAAGGACATCGCCTGTGGGCGAGTTCACGACGAGGTCCGGATTGTGGCAGTATCCGCATCGCAAGTTGCACCCGGCGAGAAAGATAGTGCTCGCGATCTTTCCGGGAAAATCGACCAGGGAGGTGCGTTGCCATCCTTTGATGATCATCTTCAATGCCTACAGAGTCCTCGGCAGGCACGGCTTTCGGCCGTGCAATAGGAAGGAGCGGTCAGAAGACGAAGATTGTCTAGGCAGGATTATTCATGTGCTTCTCCACGAGGCACGCCAGCCGCTGCAGTAGAAGCTTCAAGAATAATCCGGCCTAGGCCGTCGGTGACGGCCTGGAGCCAACGATATCCTTTATCCTGTCCAGGTCGAGCGCTACTTCGATCACACTATTCCCTATCTTGTCGAAAAAGAGCGCGATGGGAAGGGGAAGCGAGCCGTCCTCGGAGCGTGGGAGGAAGTCGCGTATCGTCGGGTAATACCGTTTGAAGATCTTCAGATGCTTGCCGATTTTGAGGTCGTACGTATCCCCGATGAGGCCGTCGATCCCGTGGAGATAGCTCTTGATTTCAGCGCACCTGTCACAGTTCGGGTAGGTAAAGAGCTTGTATTGTGTGAAATCCCCGTTCCTGCCCGGTGAGGGTGAGTCCAGCTCGGGGAGCTGGAAGGTCCTTCGCTGATCATACTCTTCGCTCTTCCCCTTGTTCCAGTTCTTGACGGGCCGGTAGTAGCCGACGATCCTCGTGTACACCTCGGTTTCCTTCTCGCAGGTCGGGCAGACCTGCACTTCGCCCTTCAGATAGCCATGGTCCACGCAGATCGAGAAGGTCGGGGTAACTGTAAAATAGGGGAAACGATAGTTCCGGGCTATCTTCTTCACGAGATTGCAGCACACCTCCCAGTCGTCGATACTTTCGCCCATAAATGCGTGAAAGACAGTGCCTCCGGTGTAGCGTGTCTGGATCTCCTCCTGGGTGTCCAGGGCGTTGAAGAGGTCGTCCGTGTAGTTGACCGGCAGCTGGGTGGAGTTTGTGTAATAGGACTCGTCTTTGCCCGCGGTTATGATGTCCGGGAAAAGGTCTTTGTCGATCTTTGCGAGCCGGTACGAGGTGGACTCGGCGGGCGTGGCCTCCAGGTTGTAGAGGTTCTCGGTATCCTTCTGGTAGACGACCAGGCGTTCGCGCATGAAGTCGAGGACCGAGATCGCGAAATCGCGCCCCGCCTCACTCGTGATGTCGGTGTCGAGGAAGTTCAGGCAACACTCGTTCATCCCCACGATGCCGATGGTGGAGAAGTGGTTGTCCCAGGTCTTCAGGTAGCGTTGGGAATAGGGGAAGAGTCCCTCATCCATCAGCCTGGAGATGACCTCGCGCTTGGCCTCGAGGGAGTCGCGAGCCATGTCCATCAGATCGCCCACCTGCTCGAAGAATTCATCTTCAGAGGCGGCCAGGTATCCGATCCGGGGCAGATTGAGGGTCACCACACCGATGGAGCCGGTGAGCTCGTGAGCGCCGAAGAGCCCGCCCCCCTTCTTCTTGAGCTCCCGCTTGTCCAGTTGGAGCCGGCAACACATGGAGCGAACATCGCCCGGCTCCAGGTCGCTGTTGATGAAATTCTGGAAGTAGGGGGTTCCGTACTTCGCGGTCATTTGAAAAAGGAGTCGGGCATTGTCCGTGTCCCAGTTGAAGTCCTCGGTGATGTTGTAGGTCGGAATGGGATAGGGGAATCCGCGTCCGTTCGCGTCCCCCTCCATCATAACCTCGAGAAACGCCCGGTTCACCATGTCCATTTCGGCCTGGTAGTCACTGTAGGTGGCCTCCAGCTTCTCGCCCCCGACGATGGCCTGCTCGTCGCGCAGGTCCTCGGGCACGGTCCAGTCCAGGGTGATGTTGGTGAAGGGGGCCTGGCTCCCCCAGCGCGAAGGCGTATTGATCCCAAAGATGAAGCTCTGGATGTGCTGCTTGACCGTCTCGAAGGGCAGGTTGTCGGCGCGAATGAACGGGGCGAGGAAGGTGTCGAAGCTCGAGAACGCCTGGGCTCCGGCCCACTCGTTCTGAAGGACCCCGAGGAAGTTGACCATCTGGGCGCTCAGGGTGCTCAGGTGCCTGGCCGGCTTGGAGCTGATCTTGTTCTTTACTCCGCTCAGCCCCTCCTCGATGAGCTGCCGGAGGCTCCAGCCGGCGCAGTATCCCGAGAACATGGAGAGGTCGTGGATGTGGAAAGCCCCTCCTTTGTGGGCCTCGGCGATCTCCTTGCTGTAGATGTGGTTGAGCCAGTAGTTGGCCGTGATCGTGCCCGAGTTGTGGAGGATGAGCCCCCCGAGGGAGTAGTTGACGTTACTGTTCTCTTTCACGCGCCAGTCGGACTGCTTCAGGTATCCGTCCATGGTGTTTTTGATGTCGAGCAGCATGCTCTCGGTATCGCGCATCTTGGCGTGCTGCTCGCGGTAGAGTATGTACGCCTTGGCGGTCTTTGCGAGGCCTTGGTCGATGAGGGCATGCTCGACGATGTCCTGGATCTCCTCGACGGCCGGGATGGTCCGCTTATGGAATCTCTCCTTGATCAGCTCACAGACTTTGTTGGACAGAAAGATCGCGCCGTTTCTGTCCGCCTCCCCCACGGCCCGGGCCGCCTTGAAGATCGCACTGGTGATCTTCTCCTGGTCGAATGTCAGGATTTCTCCGTTGCGTTTGAGAATCTGATAATTCTTGCCCAGCAGCTGCCGTCCCCTCGGCTTCACGTCTTCCGAGTTCATAACCATACCCCCGTTGAAAAACGGATCATGAGTTCTTCCCCTTCCTTTTCCTTAAAAAATTCAAAAAGTTAACCCCCTAATGGGGGTTGATCTCAAGGCATATGTGGTATGCTCCCGCCTATCATGTACTATATATGCCAGTCAAGAGGGAGATTGTCGGACTTTTTATCTCATAAAGAATAATAGTCTTATGAAAGGGCTCCTCTATTGATATTACATGGGAATTTTGCTGATGCAACGCGTCAATCGTGAAGGAAAAAATGTTTTCCTCCGGGTACGGTGAGCCGGAGTCTTGATGGCGCGGCAGGAAATAAGAGCCAATCAGTTTTGGCTGTCTCTCTTTCTCCCCCTCCTATACTGTTCGGTTGAGGCTTTTCCGCCTTTTGGGGCGCCGTCGATAAAAACATGAAAAATGGAGATTTCTACTTGACCTTTCTTTCGTATTCTGTTAAGTATTCCACAGTTTAGTCGACTTTCTATTTTAGTAAATACGATTACAATTGCTCTGGGCGCGTCATGAAATAGGGCCTCCTGAAGGGCGGCCGGAAGAAGAATCGACTCATGCTGGACCTGGAGATCACAAGCCGCTGCAATCTGCGTTGCGGGACCTGTTACATCCGCGCCGGCGGGAAGGCCGAGCAGGATCTCCCGGCAGAGGCGGCCTTCTCCATTATCGATGAAGCGTATCCCCAATTCCCTCATGTCCTTCACCTCACCGGCGGCGAGCCCTTCCTTCACCCCCGGCTGTGCGATATCATCGACTACGGCCTCCGAAAGGGCTATCCCCGCGTGGTCGTCAACACAAACGGGCACCTCCTCAACGGGGCGATGATGGAGCGTCTCCTCCCCTTCAGGGAGCGGCTCTCCCTGACGGTGAGCCTCGACGGGGACCGGCCGGAGCACGATGAGATCCGGGGCAAAGGCTCCCATGCCCGGGTCGTCGGGGCGATGGAAAGGTGGACCGAGGCGGGCTTCCGGATCGGGGTGTTCACAGTCGTGACCCGGCGCCTCCTTCCCCGGCTCCCCGCCTTCCTCACCTCCCTGCACCGGAAGTTCCCATCCGTACGCGTCACTATGGCACCGGTGGGGGATGTATCGGAAGGGGAGGAGGGTGCACTCACCGAGCCGCTCAGTGCGAGGGAGCTGGTGCTGCTGGGGATGCTCGTCGCCTCCCATATCAATGCGGGCCGGGCGATCATGGTGGAGTATCCGGTGATTAACCTGGTCCTGCTGAAGTTCGGGGTGCCGCCGGAGCGGATGTTTCACTGCATAGCCTGCACCGAGCGGATCTGCGTTCAGGCCGACCTCTCCATCACACCCTGCCACCCGGTTCATCACCCGGTGGGACGGTTCAGCAAGGGGGCATTTTCAGAAATCAGGGAGAGCGAGGACTTCCAGCGGTTCTGCCGGAGGGAGTACAATGGGTGCTCTTCCTGCGAGCATCAAAAGGTCTGCGGACATTGTCGTGCCTATATCGTGGGGCAGGGACTCGGGCCGTTCGGCAACGACCGGATCTGCGAAGAGGTAAGGGCCATGATAGGGATCTAGGGCGTTTTTTTTCCCTATGGATGAGTAAGCCTACACTGTAAAAAGGGCCCTGTTAAGAAAAGGAGGTGATGCCGAAGACATAGAAGCTAAGTAGAATCAAGTGCGAATGATTTTATCCAGACCAAAGAAAAAGGAGGTTACAAAATGGCATTTACATTTTACCAAGAGTTCAGGAGGATCTTCTGGCTGGCCATGTGGAAAGACAACGAAAATGTTTTTTTCGATGACCTTATGGCCGCACTCAATGACGCGGGGGAGAATTCAGAGGAATTGAAGAATGTCCTAACAACTTATAACGGTGATTTGGGTTTTACCTCCCAGCAAAGGGAGGACCTCCAGGATTACGTGAACGATAACACTAGAATGATCGAGCTTCAGACTTCAAGGACGCTTGCGTAACGTTCAAGGGCGAGATAAGGATTTTTGATTCTGAAACCAGTCCAGAGATCGAGGTGTGCTGAGCTTTTGGAGGTCGACGGCCAAGGAACCATAGAAAACGGAGGTGCAAGCCATGACCGGTGAGGTCATCGCCGGTTGTTATGAAATGAAGGAGGAAGTCGGGCGCGGAGCGATGGGCCGTGTCTTCAGGGCACTCGACCGTGAGGAGGGACGCTTCGTCGCGGTGAAGGTGCTCAGCGAGAGGACCGGTGAGTTCAGGATCGAAAACGTCCTGCGGTTCAAGCGGGAGGTAGAGATCCTCTCTAAGCTCGACCACGAAAACATCGTCAAGCTCTACTCCTTTGGGCAACACAAGAGCCACTATTACATCGTCACCCAGTTCCTGGAGGGCGCCACGCTGAAGGCCCACCTCCAGGAACTGGGCCGCATGGAAGTGGACAAGGCGGTCGAAGTGGTCGATCAGGTCGCGGGGGCCCTCAACTACGCCCACCTGAGGGGCATCATTCACCGGGACATCAAGCCGGGTAACATCTTCCTGAGAAGAGAAGAAGGGGGGCGACTCCATGCCACCGTCCTCGACTTCGGCCTGGCGCGCCTCGTCTCTCTGGCGGAGCTCTTCGAGGCCGGGACCACTCTGGGCACCCTTCCCTACATGGCCCCGGAGCTGACCGGCATATACCAGGGGCCGGTGGACCAGCGGGCCGACCTATACTCGCTCGGCATCATCTTCTACGAGCTCCTCTCCGCTCGGCTCCCCTTCCAAAGCGAGGACCCATCTACCCTGATCCACCAGCACATCGCCCAGCCGCCCCCCTCTCCCTCCTCCGTCGAGGCATCGATCGCGCCGGTCCTGGAATCCATGGTCATGAAGCTTCTTCGAAAGGAGGTGGGCGAGCGCTACCAGACGGCCAGCGGCCTTGTCTCGGACCTCCGGGAGTTCAAGCGCCGGGGAACGGTGGAGGGGTTGGCCGTCCGGTTCCCGGTGGCCTTGAGAGACACGCCCCGAAAGGGGCTCTGCCTGGTAGAGCGCTTGGTGGGGCGGGACGAGGAGATCGCCTATCTAAAGGCCCGCTACGATAAGCTCCAAGTCTCGCAGGGAGGGGTCCTCTTCATCACCGGAGAGGTCGGGATCGGCAAGACCCGGCTCGTCCTCGAGCTCCAGAAGTATGCCCGCGCCCAGGAGGGTATCTTCCTCTCGGGCAAATGCTTTGGTCCGAAGATGGCGATACCCTACGGACCGATCGTGGAGGCCATAGAGCCCTATCTCTATCACCTTCAGCGTCCGCGTTTTCCAGGCCACGAAGAAACCCTGCACCGCATCCGGAGCATGGTGCGCGGAATGGAAGGGGATCTCGCCCGCGTGATCCCACGCCTCAGGGACTTCCTGGGCCACGCCTCCGACGTGAAGGGCGAGGATCTCGGAGGGGTGAAACGCCGGTTTCTGGACCAATTTTCTTCACTGATCACCACCATCGCCAGCCCCGAACACCCGCTCGTCCTGTTCCTCGACGACCTTCACTGGGGCGATGACGGGACCTTTGCCCTCATCAGGCTCCTCGCACCCCGGCTCGTCGGACTCCCTGTGCTGCTGGTGTGCGGCTACCGGCAGGACGAGGTGGGCGAGGGCCACAATCTCGCTTCTCTGGCCGACGAACTCGCCAAGAAAAAGATCCCGGCCCCTGCCATCGATCTCCGACCGCTGGGAGAGGATAAGGTGCACGAGCTTGTGGGAGAGATTTTTTCGGTCCCCATGGAAAAAGTCGAGCAATTCGGGTGGGACAATCTTGCCCGCATGTCTGGGAACCCCCTTTTCATCAATGAGCTCTGCCATTCCCTGACGCAGGAGGGGGCGGTCTCCCTCATTGGTGGGGAATGGGTGCTCGACCCTGAAAAGGCGAGCCGCGCGGCCGTCCCTTCAGGTCTGGTCGATATCCTGATGCGAAAGGTGAAGGCCCTTTCGCCGGAGGTCGCCGAAGGCCTCGGTGCGGCCGCGATCATAGGCCATGAGTTCGATTTTGACACCCTTGTTCATACTCTTGGACGAGAGCCCGAGAAGGTGCTCGACCTGGTGGACGGCGGGATCGAGGGCAAGATCATCACCGTATCCCACCGAGGACGCGGGGCGGCTTATGCTTTCTGCCACGATAAAATGCGAGAGGCCCTCTATGATCAGATCGACGCTGAAGAGCGAAGGCGGATTCACAACCGGGTCGGCCTGTACCTCGAGGGAAAAGAGGGGGCGGCGGGTGGGCGGTCGGTCTACCGACTCGCATATCACTTCGACCTGGGCGGTGACGAGGACAGGGCCTATCGCTACACACTCAAGGCGGGCCGTGAGGCCCAGGCCGCCTACGCGCACGCAGAGGCCACCTACTTCTACGAAAAGGCCCTCTCCCTGCATGATGAAACGTGCGGCAGAGGGGTCCCCTCGGAATGGCTCTTTGCAACTGAGGCCTTGGGAGACACATACACCTTCAAGGCTCGATACCATCACTCCATAGGTCACTACCGCAAGGCCCTCTCCAGGTATGAGAGCGAGGTGGACCGTGCGCGGCTCCTGAGAAAGATCGGCGAGGCCCACTTCAAGGCGGGCGAGACCGGGACCGCGGTAGAGGTCCTGGAGACGGCCCTCCAGACCCTGGGTGTGCGAACCCACAAAAGGTATGCGGGAACATTGGTAGCTATACTCTACCAGACATGTGTCCTCTTGGCGCACTCCCTTGTCACGAAAAGGCGGTCGGTTCCCCGGGAGACGGGTGACGAAAAGACTCAGGAGATCATAAGGATCTATGAGCGTCTCGGATACATCTGTTATTTCTTCGATCCCTTGCGATCGGCCGAATGCCACATGAAGCAAATCAATATGGCCGAGCGCGGAGCTACTATCAGGGATCTGGCCCAGGCCTACAGCCTACACTCGTGTGCATGTGTCGCCCTCATGCTGCACCGGCGCGCTATCCGTTACGGCCTGCGGGCTTATTCCCTTCGGGAGTCCCTCAACGATCGGCTCGAAAAGAGCCTTGCTCTGAGCTACCTCGGGCTCTGCTATTACCACCTGGGGCGGTGGAGCGCAGCCATCGAGAAAATGGAAAAGGCTCTGGAAATCATGCGCCGCATGGGCGACCCCTTTGAGACCAAGTTGGCCACCGACCACCTGGGGGTTTGCTACCAAGCGCGAGGAGAATTCAAGAAGGCTCAGCAGTGCCACCGCGCTCTACTTGAGATCAGTGAGGAGGTGAAGGACTCTCAGGGCGTGGCCTGGGCGCGAATGCACCTGGCCAAGATCTACATGCACATGGGACGCATAGAGGATGCCCGCCGGAGTGTGGACGAGGCCCTCACGGTGCTTCCCGGCTTGAACGATCAGCTCAATCTCGCCATTTCTTTTGAGATCAAGGGCAAGATTCAGCTCCTCCAGGGGGATTTTCCCCGGGCCTTGGAGGCCCTCGAAGAGAGCCGGGCCATCGTGGAGCGGCGTCGGATAGGGAATGAGCTGACCCTGGGGATATACCCCTCCCTGTCCGAGGCCTACCTTCGAGCCGCGGATGAGTGGGAGGGGATCAGCCGGGTCGAGCGCGTACGATTCCGCCGGCTGGCCCGGCGCTACGGGCGGCGGGCCTTGTTCTGGGGCCGGATATACACGAACTATCGGGGCCAGGCCCACTACGTCTTCGGGCTCGTAATGGCCGGGGACGGAAGGCACAGACGGGCAAGGAAACACCTGCTGAGGAGCATCGAGATTTTCCAGAAGCTCGGGGCCCGCTATGAGCTGGGCAGGGCCTACCTCGATCTGGGCCGTTTTCTGCTTGGTCAGGGGAAGGAAGATGAGGCCCTGGAGTGGCTTGTGAGGGCGGAGGCCCTTTTCGAGCAGATCGGCACCGCCACGGAGCTGAAAGCCGTCCACAGCCTCCTGCTTCGTGCAGAGCTGGAGGGGGGTGAGGAGGAAGTAAAGGATCGCCGCCTCTTTGTCGAGCAGAGGGGGCTCGCCTCGATCCTCGAGGTCATGCGGAACGTGACCACCACGCTAGAGCTAGACGAGCTCCTCCGGAGGGTGGTCGACTCGATCATCCAGCTCTTCGGTGCCGAGAACGGCTTTCTGCTGCTCATGGAAGAAGACCCGCAGACCGGGGAGAAGCGGCTCGAGGTCAAGGTGGCGTTGAATGTGCAAAAGGAGGCGATCAAGGAGGAAGACTTCACATTCAGCCGCCAGGTCATCGATGAGGTGATAGGGGGGCGCAAGCCGCGGATCATCATCAATGCCGTCGAGGATGAATCGCTGCGACACATCGACAGCGTGGTGGCCCACGGACTGCGCTCGGTCCTGTGCGTTCCGATACAGGTGCGCGACCGGATGATAGGCGTCATCTACATCGACAATCGGCTGGTGAAGGATCTCTTCTCGGAAAAGGACCTGGAGCTCCTGGTCGCCCTGGCGAGCCAGGCGGCCATCTCGATCGAGAACGCCAGGGCCTATAGCCTTATAGAGGAGATGAATCTGAGCCTGGAGGAGAAGGTTCGCGATCGGACCCGCGACCTGGAGGAGGCGCAGGCACAGCTCGTGCACACGGAGAAGATGTCGAGCCTGGGGCAGCTCGTTGCCGGGGTGGCCCACGAGCTCAACAATCCGATCGGCTTCGTCTACGCCAACGTCGAGCTCATCCGGGAGCAGATCGAAAAGATCCGAGAGGGAAAAGACGCGGAGCGCGCTTACGACCGCCTCGTCAAGCTGCTCACGAGGAGCAAAGAAGGCGCGCTGCGCACGAAGAAGATCGTCGAGGACCTGCGCAACTTCTCACGGCTCGACGAGGCCGGGTGGAAGGCGGTCGATCTGAACGATGGGCTGGAAAGCACCCTGGAGCTGTTGGCCTTCAGGCTGGGCGACCGGATCCGGGTGCACAGGGAGTACGGGGAGCTCCCCCCGGTGGAGTGTCGCGCCGGCCAGATCAATCAGGTCTTCATGAACATCCTCAACAATGCGGTCGATGCGATCGAAGGGGAGGGGGACATCTGGATCCGCACCGAAGTCGCCGAAGAGGGAGATAACGGAAGAGTGGCCGTCACGATCCGAGACAGCGGCCCCGGGATTCCGGCCGAGAAGATCGGAAAGATCTTCGATCCCTTCTTCACCACAAAAGACGTGGGGAAAGGAACCGGACTGGGCCTGAGCATAAGCTACGGGGTCATCCAGAGACACGACGGTCGCATCGACGTGGAGAGCGAAGTCGGCCGGGGCACGACATTTGCCATCGAACTGCCCCGCAGGCGCCCTCAGTAGGCGCTCAAAGATACAAACAATGGTAAGAACGACGAAAGCGCTCATGAAACAATTATATTACAAGTAGGGGCGCTGCTTGCTGCGCCCTTTCCGGGTGGGGCGGCCGACGGGCGCATAAGAGCCCGTATTGTGATTTGCGTTTCTTCGACGATGAAAGCGCTGTTGTAGTGGCCAAGATCGGATCGACAGGCAAGTTGGTAATCATCACCATCTCCGTATGGTAGTTACCTCATAGCAGAGACGCTTCGGGAGATCGAACGAATCCGAATGCACTAGCGCCAGATGGCGATCGACAAGAACGTGCCCGTCGCAAAATTTCGAGGGACAGCATAACAAACATCCTCACTTGGCACTCGCCTACAACGCCCGCAGGAGAACTTTAGGGTGTCAATAGAATGACCGAAGATGCGGCTATCCGATTTCGATTAAAGAAAGAAAAAAATCTTGTGAACTTATGATATTCAGATGAAACGTTGAATATGAGACAGCAACTGAATGTTACGTATAAGGCAAGATATATTCACCTTGTGGCGACTCAATATAATAACAAGGTATATTGACCATGCATTGGCTCCAGATTAAGGAAGAAAAGTTGAACACAAGAAAGCTGCAGAGCACCGCTTTCGAACACGAAAACCTTAAAGACTATGATTGTGTGATCTCCAGATGAAAGCTTGATCCAAATTTATAGAATGGTAGGATTGATTATGGAATGCGTGATATAAGCAACAAGTTGAAGGTTGAAGTTGAAAGCTAGCGATTTTTTCACAACTCTTGACGGATATTTAGGCTGATTTTCAGGAAATGGACATAGACTTAATAGAACATTTGCTATACGAAGACGAGAGTGAATCTCTCGATTTCAAGCGTGATCAGTACCCGTTCAATAGAGCATCTGACGATGAGAAGAGCGAGTTGCTTAAAGATATATTGGCATTTGCTAATGCATGGCGTCGGATAACGGCTTACATTTTAATCGGGGTTGTGGAAGTTAAAGGTGGTCGCAGCAAACCAGTCGGATTAATAGAACATTTGGACGATGCGAACCTTCAACAGTTCGTAAATTCAAAAACAAACAAGCCGGTTTCCTTCAGATATGAAGTTATTCCCATAGATGAGGTTGAAATAGGTGTTATTTCAGTCCCAATTCAAAATCGACCGATTTTTGTGAAGAGAGATTATAAACGCGTAAAAAAAGACCTAGTGTATATCAGGAGAAGTAGCTCAACCGACATCGCTGATGCCGATGAGATCTTTAGAATGGGAGAAGTCATACATCAAAAGGTCAAGCCACGTCTAATACTCGTTTCGAGAGTATCTACTCAGAAATTGGGGGATTTCGTTGTCGCAATCGAAAACCGAGCAGGATCTGGGATAGCAACTGCCCCATATCTAGAACTAGAACTACCTGCTGCTTTTTGCTTAAACTTCTATGGTATAGACGGGAATGGTAATCATGGATTGCCTAAATTGGCGCAAGACTTCAATAACGAACAAAAACCCAAGTTTGCTGGTGACGCCACAACTGTCATCCACCCCGCCACTACACTCGATGTAACCAGGCTCTCATACCGCGGGCCCATAGAGCAAATGCCAGCGTCAATCGAGCTTCCGTATAAAGTCGCAGCTGAAGGCTTGAACGCCGTTCAAGACAAAATCACGATAGTGCTTCGAAACGTATGATTGTTGAATTTGTTTAAAACGAAGCTGAGCTCACTGGCCAGATGGTTCTCTCAAAAGGATCGGTTACTCGTTGTAGAGGCGGTTAGCCTTAACGCGCAAAAGATATAACCTGCCAAACATGAAATTTTTTAAGGGCAGAAAGTTCAAGATTTCTGCGATGATTGGAGAGAAGATAGAAGATCAAATCCTCATGATACCCGAATGAAATCATGCATCGTTGGAGAGTTCAGACTTTAACAAGTAATATTTGCAAAAGCCTTTGAGGAATAATTCGCTACTTTTCGGGTGGAGTTAAAAATTATACGGGAGAATAATCATGTTAAAAAGTATTTTTGTAATAGGCGACTTGGTAATTGATCATACAATATTCGTTCGATTCATTTCTGAGAGGCCTCATCAGGCTATTGAAGGAGAACAAGTATTTGAGGTGCTTCGTAGACAAGATGATGTTGGTGGAGCTACTAATACAGCTCGTATACTTTCAGTTATTAATAGGGGGAAGACATATTTATGGGGTATCGTTGGTAAGTCGATGTGGGGAAGTTTTCGAAAGATCCTTTAAGGTGGCCCCTTTTGTCAAGACAGAAAACTGCATCATATAAGGTGGATCCCC
>CAZFWM010000080.1:0-23687 GCA_964522545.1 uncultured Thermodesulfobacteriota bacterium | reverse complement strand
CCACCTGGCCAATCTGCCGGACTCGATTCCGGCCATGACGATCAACCGGTACTGCAGCAGCGGGCTCCAGTCGGTCTGGGGCGTGACCACCGAGATCATGGTCGGCGCCTACGATGTCGCCGTGGCCGGCGGCACCGAGACCATGACCCTGATCCCCATGGGGGGGAACAAGATCGTCCCGAACCTCAACATGGCCGAGACCGAGACCGGGTGGGACGCTTACGTGGGTATGGGCGAGACCGCCGAGAAGGTGGCCGTGAAGTACGAGATCACCCGCGAGATGCAGGACAAGATCGCGGCCGACTCCAACAACCGCGCCGCCAAGGCGGTCGCAGACGGAGCCTTCAAGGAACAGATCGTCCCCCTGCCCACGGTGAAGTACGACGACAAGGGGAACAAGAAGGAGTTCGTCTTCGAGGTCGATGAAGGCCCGCGGGCCGGAACCACCATGGAGGTGCTCGGCAAGCTCCGCCCCGCTTTCTGGAAGAAGGGGACCGTCACGGCGGGTAACGCCTCCCAGATGTCGGACGGCGCCGCAGCCCTCGTCGTGATGGAAAAGGGCCTGGCCGAGAGCAAGGGGATCAAGCCGATGGGCAAGCTCCACGGATTCGTGGTGGTCGGCTTCGAGCCCGCGCTGATGGGAATCGGACCGGCCTTCGCCATCCCGAAGCTTCTGGAGAAGTTCGGCAAGCCCCTGGGCCTCAACGATCCGCACGACATCGACTGCTACGAGATCAACGAGGCCTTTGCAAGCCAGGCCGCCATGAGCGTCCAGCACTTGGGCATCCAGGACATGTGGGACGAGGGCAAGATCAATCCCAACGGCGGCGCCATCGCCCTGGGACATCCCCTTGGGTGCACGGGCGCCAAGCTGCTCACCCAGATCCTCTACTGGCTCAAGGACAACAAGAAGCGCTGGGGCGTTGTCTCCATGTGCATCGGCGGCGGCATGGGCGCGGCCGGCCTGGTGGAGAACCTGGATCTATAGTAAGACGCAAAACGTGATGAAAACGAAAGGGGTCCCCACAGCAGTCGGGGACCCCTTGCATTTATCCGTTCAAGGATTTTAACGCATAGACGCAGAGGCGCAGAGAAAGAAAACAATGAAGCTCGACGATGATCTTTACGCATACATCTGGACCGATTATCGCCAGAACAACTGCAATACCTACTTGATCGGCGGAGAGGTCCCGACCCTGATCGATCCGGGTCATCAGCACCTGACCGGGGGCCTGATCACGAAAATGCAGGCCGACGGGATCGAGGCGGACGACATCAAGCTCGTCCTGAACACCCACTGCCATCCGGACCACATGGAGGGGAGTGTAGAATTTCTCAAGCGGGGGGCCCGCATTGCCGTGCACGCCGCCGAAGAGGACTTCATCCGGAAAGTGGGACTCCGGTTCTACCAGATGTTCGGCCTGAAGCCGCCGGAGATCACATTCGCCTTCTACCTGGAAGAAGGGGAGCTCAAGATCGGAGCGGAGACGGTGGAGGTCATTCTCACCCCGGGCCACTCACCCGGCGAGGTCTCCATCTACTGGCCTAAAAAGAAGGCTCTCTTCAGCGGGGACGTGATCTTCTCTGCCGGCGTGGGCCGCACCGACTTTCCGGGCGGAGACGGCAAGCTCCTCAAAGAGAGCATAAAGCGCCTGGCCGAGCTCGATGCCGAATGGCTCCTCTCGGGTCACGGAGACGTGATCAAGGGGAGGGATGCAGTCCGAAGGAATTTCGATGATGTAGCCATGATGTATTTTGATTATATATAGGGCGGCCTGTGGCCGCCGTTATGATCCCATGTCATGAGAATCGGCGGGCATGGCCCGCCCTATTTCTAGATCAAAGAAATAACTTCCTCAACAATCCCTCGCAGAGTTACATCGTACTTCTCCCGAATTTCGATTCTCTGTTCACGCCACGCCTTACTCGCCTCTGGATTCAGACGAACCGCGGGCCCCGAGATCCCGGCGTGGGCCAGTTCGTCTCGCGCCGCCCCGGCGAGGCCTGCGGCCAGGGTCTTCAACTCATCTGCATATCGCTGAAAGAGGTCGCTCGTGCGTTTGTGCGCCTCGACGGCCCGATCCCCCAGGAGGCGCGCGAGGCCTGAGAAAAGGCGCTCCGGTACGGCATCCAGGCTCAACGCTCTGATGAGCTCTGCAGCCGCTCCCTTGCGAAGCTCCTCCGATGGGGCCACCTTCTTCTCCAATTCACGCAATTCGATCTTTTCTTCCAGGTATCGGCTGGCCAGAGCACGGGCCAGCACCCGTGTCTCTTCTGCACTCCGCCGCTCTTGTTCCTCTCGTGTGAAGGTCATGTTGCGGGTCTTTTCCATGGCCAGATCGAGAGTGCTCTTGATCTCACCCATCCAAGGGTTCCTCCATAATGATCTTGTTGAGCCGGTAGATATTGACCAGGGCAAAGAAATTGCAGCCCGTGCAGAAATCCTTGGCGCGGCCTTCACCGGGTGTCCAGTGGTGCCAGAGGATGCCGCCGGCGTACAGGTCGTTCCGGCAGAACTCTAGGATACTCACTGCCCGGTCCAGGAAAAAAGGCTCTCGAGTGATCTCGTACCAGTCGAGCACGGCCCGGCAGAATATGGAATTTCCGGAGAGAGCCTTGGCCCGAGGTCCGGTGGTGATGTGACCGTAATAGCCGCCCCGCTCCCCGTCCCAGAGAGCACAGTCCGTCGTCTCTATGAGCCGTTCGGCCCGCTCTCGGTAGACGGTGGAGCCAGTGTCGCGATAGGCCTCGGCCAGCGCCATGAGCATGGTCGCCTCCGGCCAGTCCCAGCAGGTGGACCCGTAATATCCGTCGGCCTCCCGCCAGTACTTGATGTCCGCCAGATCGACAAGGGCAAGCCCCTCCTCTCTGAGAGCGTCGTCTCCGGTGATGTCGGCCAGATCGAGGCTGCAGTCGGCGCTCACGGCCATTGCGACCACCGGGTCAAAGAAGAAGACGAAGGCCCACGGAACGGTTCGTGCCATCAGGTTGGCCCCGTGGAGCCCAAGCTCGGCGGTGCTGCAATAGCGCGGATCCCCCGTATAGCGGCAGGCCTCGATGAGGGCAGGGCCACCGGTCACCACGTTCATGAGATCCTCGAAGCCCTCCGGCCTGAGAGAAAAGACCCGCCGGATCAGAGCCATCTCCCATTCCGCCGTCAGGGTCGCCCTCTCGGCGAGCCAGGGAGCACGGCGCTCCAGGGCGAGCCGGTAGAGGAGCATGGGGGCAAAAGCGGTGGCGTCACCCTGCTGGTCACCGATCCAGTCGCCGCTGGGCTGCCAGAATCGATCGATCATGTTGTTGAGGATGGGGTAGAAGAGGTCGTCGAAGAGTATGACCTCGCCCAGGGGTTCAAGAGGAAGCTCATGGTCGGCGCCGTGACATCCCGCTCCCACAGCAGCGGACAGCGCCAGGAAGATCAGGAACGCAGTGTGGAGTCGACCAAGAAACATGGGCCCTCTCCTGATTCCGGAGTCATCGAAAAAGCGGACTGCCAGTGAAGTCGCGTAGTAGTATGACCGGCCATGGGACTAGTCGGGAATGAAAATGGCGGCAGCGATTACTGTGGTCCAGAGGCCGGTTTTATGCCCCACGGCGGTCTGGTGTATGTTGGTCGAGCGGATGACCTTACCGGCTATCTTCCAGACTTCCTTTTTCTGATCCCAGCTCGCATCCGGGTCAAACTGCACGCCCAGGATCGTGGCCAGCATGGAGGCGGCCAGGTCTTCGGCATAGTCGCCGGCAACCGGCCCCCTTTGCCCAAAGCTGTGATGTTCGGAGATATACCCGTAGCTCTTCGGGTCCCGTGGAATGGCCACGCCGATGGACGCCCCTATCAGGCGATGAGGCTCACATGTGGCGTTGTCGCTGAGAACGCAGTGTACTACTTGGCCGGGGTAAAGCTTTTGCAATCCTTTTTCACGCTTTATGAGTCGGCATTGGGGAGGGAAGATACTCGATACGCGAACCAGGTTCAGATGGGCGATTCCGGCATCGCGAAGGGCCATCTCGAAGCTGGTGAGCTTTTCACGATGCCTGCCATCGCCTTTTGTAAGAAATATTTCCTTAGGAGTATACACAGGTTACTTCCCTTTGTTTACGGAAACTCGGATAGAGAGGATCAAAAAGAGAAGATAAACGATTTCAAATCTCTTGTAAAGAATTGGACGAGGGTTTCAACGAATTTTTCGCAAGACAATTTATTTTTTTGTAACCGTTTTTGCGGCCCTTGATTTATGTCTTTCCCTCTGGTAATAAAGTCTCTTTATTTCTCCGCAACTTTTCTACAAAAAGAACTTCAACTTTCAGAGTGAGGTGTGGTCGGCCATGGAACTGAATGACAAAGTAACGTTTTCTTTCGGCAAGGACACCAAAGAAGGTGTCGTTGTCAAAGTCTTTCCGAAGACGGTCTGTCTGCGCGTGGATTTTCCCAATCACGAGGGGAAGATCATTAAACGAAAGATCGCAAATCTTCAGAAGGAGGGAAAAAAGAAGGGCTCGAAGAAATCGAAAGAACGTAAATAGACCCGACTCACACAGATCGTGTGGGGAGGGAGAAAGTCCATTCAAGGAGGTAGAGAGATGGCAGATAAAAAGGGACTCCAAGGGCTCGAGGAGGGGATCAAAAGGATCCGTTCCGAAGTGGAGAGATTCGTCAAGGACAAGGATTTCGATAAATTTTTGAAGAAACAAGATCTGGAGAAATTCGTCCGCAAGGAGTTCATCCAGACCATGGTCAAGACTTCGAAGGATCTTCGGACGAACATCCTCAAGGACCTCAAGAAGGAGATCGAGTCGACGAGGAAGGTACTCAAGACGGACTTCGATAAATTCGCTAAGGAGATCAGAAGCGAGATCAAAGGAGTAAAGACTACAGGCCCCGCTCCAAAGCCTAAGACGGCTCCGAAGAAGGCCGCGCCCAAGAAGTCCGCTGCGAAGAAGAGTGCTCCCAAAAAGGCTGCGTCGAAGAAGAAAGCCGCGGCCAAGAAGAAGACCGCGAAATAATAGATCTCATTGCAATGAATGTCTGGGGGATGAGAAATCATCCCCCTTTTAATTTCAGTCCTGGACGAGCTCGGTGATGCTCTCGATGTGATAGGTATGGGGGAACATATCGAAGGGTAGGGTGCGCCTGAGAGTGTATCCCTGGCTGCATATATCGGAGCAATCCCGGGCCAGGGTTGCAGGGTTACAAGAGACATAGAGGATCTTTCTCGGCTTGAGTTTAAGCATGCGGTCGATGACTTCCCGGCCCCCTGCACGCGGGGGATCGAGGATGACATAGTCCACATGGGTACCATGTTCGAGGATATAGTCGAGCCCCTCCAGTACGTCCATGGCAAAGAACTGGCACTCGCTTCCCCTTACGATCTCGGCGTTGAATGCAGCGTCCTGGACGGATCGATTGTGGGCTTCGATCCCGATGATCTTTCGCACACCCGGAGAGAGGGGGATGCAGAGATTGCCCATCCCGCAGTAGAGGTCCAGAAGCACCTCCTCGCCTGTGAGGCCCAGGAACTCGGCCACCTTCAGAACGAGGTTGGCGTTCTGCCTGGCATTGGCCTGTGAAAAAACCCCCTCGCTCACGCGGAAGTTGACCGGCCCGAGGCGCTCCTTGCCGGCGATGGGAAGGGGAATCTCGGTGAAGCACTTTCCAAAGGGCACATCCTTTACCTCATTCTCGAGATGCCGGTAGATGGTGACGCCGAAGATCTGGGGGATCTCGGTCTTCAATGTCCTGAGGAATTCCGAATAATTCTCCTCCCGTTCGTGATGAATGTGAATTGCAATAGTCGCATCGTCTTTATCGGGACATATGCTGATGTCGATATTCCGGATGGGGAGATACCCGAGAAAGACTTCTATCACATCGGTCAGGGGCCCGATCATATTGTTGATCAGGGGGTAGAGGAGCGGGCACTCCTCCACCTCGACAACCTGATTCGATCCCTCTCGGAAGAATCCCAGTCTAATGCGGTCGCGCTGGTTGACCTGAAAGCGCACGCGGTGGCGATATTCATAGGGGGTGGGAGAGGGTACGATGGGGAGGCAATTAGGCTCCTTGAATTTACCGATTTTGACAAGGGAATCCTTGAGGATTTGTTGCTTCGCCTCGCACTGGCAGCTATAGGAAAGGTACTGCCAGTGACATCCCCCGCACGTACCGAAGTATTTACAGGGGGGTACCGCCCGGTCTTTTGACCGTTTGTTGACCCGAGCGATTCGCGCCCGCAGGTAATTCCGTTTGATCTCTGTAAGTTCGGCGCGCAGTACGTCCCCCGGCGCTGAGAGCGGTATGAAGATAACCTTGTTGTTGATTCGGCCAAGGCCTTCTCCACCGTAGGTGAGAGAGTCGATTTTGACCTTTACTTTATCCCCGATTTTCAATCCGAATCATCCCTTTCAGCTAATTGCAGTGGTTCACAGGCCCGGAATCGGACCGTTGACTACAGGTAATGGTAGAATGCGGCGGACGAGCTTGCATGTCAAGTCCATAGATAGGGCGGGCCGTGCCCGCCGATTTTTCAGCACAGAAAATAAAGGCGGCCACGGGCCGCCCTATGTCTTTTACGTTGACTTCGGGCCCGGGATGCATTACACAGCAGAGATCACCAGAGGAAGGGATCGAGATTTGCCCACCAAGATTGTCACGGCCGCGGTCATCCGGGAGGGTGACGATTTCCTCATAGCACAGCGGCGCTCCGACGATGAGCACGGCCTTGCATGGGAGTTTCCGGGCGGGAGCCAGGAAGAGGGGGAGGACCCCCGGGAGACTCTGGCTAGAGAGATCGGCGAGGAACTAGGGGTCACAATCGAGGTGGGCCGGGTCCTGGAGACTCTCTTTCATCGGTACCCTGATTTTGACATGCTGCTCATCTTCTACCGCTGCCAGATCCTGTCCGGCAGTCCGGCGCCGATCGAGTGCAGGGATGTTCGCTGGGTCAGGCGTGCCGACCTAGAAGGATATCCTTTCATGCCCGCCGACATGACCTTCATCAGACGGCTCGTTAGAGGGGAGATGGAAACACCCCCCTGAAGCCGTCCCCTTGCCGCAGACAACTACGGGGTCAATTGAAATCCAGCAGGTTCACCAGCCACAGGCTCAGCCCCTCCCAGTACGTGATGATCACCAGGCAGGTCAGGCTGATGACAAGGAAGGGCAGGGCCGCCGCGTAGAGCTTGACCACGGGCTTCTTGAAGCGAAAGCTCGCGATGAAGAGATTCATGCCCACAGGAGGCGTGGAGAAGCCGATCTCCAGGTTGGTGAGGAAGATGATGCCTAGGTGAACCATGTTAATGTCGAACTCCTTGGCGATCGGCACGATGAGCGGCACCACCACGATGAGGGCCGAAAAGATATCCATCATGCACCCGACGACCAGGAGGAAGACATTGAGCAGCATGAGGAAGGCGATCTTCGAATCGATGTAAAGCTTCATCCACTCGAGGATCTTCATGGGGACCTGCTCGTAGACCAGATAGTTGGTGAACCCGAGGGCCGCGCCGAGAATGATGAGAATGCCCCCGACCAGAAGCATGCTCTCACGCATGACCTTGGGGACCTGCTTGATCGGCAGGTCGCGGTAGATGAGGACCTCCACGATGAGGACGTAGAAGGCGGTGAATGCGGCCGCCTCGCTCACGGTGAGGATGCCGCCGTAGATGCCGCCGAGGATGAAGATCGGCAGGGGGACCTCCCAGGCCGCCTCGCGCAATGCCCGGAGGGCGGTTCGAATGTGGAATTCGGTCTTGGGAACATTCGACCTTTTTCCCATGAAGATGCTGTAGGCGGAGAAGGCGACGACCACCATGGTCCCGGGTACGATGCCCGCGGCGAAGAGCTTGTCGATGTGGGTCCCGGAAACGAATCCGAAGATGATGATCGGCAGGCTCGGCGGGAAGAGAAGACCCCGGCTTCCGGATGTGGTGAGGACGCCCAGGGCGAACTTCTCCGGGTACTCCTCTTTTTTCAGGGCCGGGTAGAGGAGCCCACCGAGGGCGATGATGGTCACCCCGGAGGCGCCTGTGAAAGCGGTAAAGAGCGAGCACGCCACGATCGCCACAACGGCCAGCCCTCCGGGCATCCAACCGAGAAAGGCGCGCGAGAGGTTGACCAGGCGCTGGGGGGTCTTGCTCTCGGCCATGATGTAGCCGGCAAAGGTGAACAGGGGAATGGCGATGAGGACCGGCGCGTTAGCGATCCTGTACATGTCGATCATGATCGTGGAGGATTCGATGTCGATCTGGTAGAAGTAGTAAAGGGCGATAGCCGAGATCACGATGAACAGCGGAGTGCCCAGGAGCGTGAGCACGAGGATGAGAAGGCCGAGGAGGAAGATCATTCGCTTTCTCCTTTCCACAGCGCTGCAAGCGATTCGATGATGCGAACGAAGAAGCGGTAGGCGAGGATGATGAAAGCGGCCGGCATGACGACCTGCATCGTCCATGTCGGGATCTTGATCGAAAGGGCCGTGAAGAGCGGTATGCCGTCGGCCTTTTCATAGCCCACGAAGGTCAGGGCGGCATGGGCGAGCAGGATCGCGATGAAGATCGAGAAGGCATTGACCAGGACCTGGATCAGGTGGTTGGATCGGGGGCCGAAAATTTTGGACGCCACATCGATATTGATGTGACGGCCTTCCTTGGCGGCCAGGCAGGCCCCGATGAATCCCACCCAGAGGACGAGGTGCCGGAGAAAGACATCGCCCCAGGAGATCCCGGTGTTGAAGAAGTTCCTCAGAAGGATCTGCAGGAAGGCCATGGAGACCATGATGAACAGGAAGAATACGAGAAAGAAGTTCTCGATCCTCTCGAAGAAGTCGTCCACGGTGAAGATGAGCTTCAGTACCCCGTTCGCAGTGTTGGCCAGGATCTTCATCATGCCTTTCCTTATTTTGTTCCCTTAGCGTCTCGAACCTCCTGGATGGCGCCGATCACCTTGTCCAGCAACTCTCGGGTATAGAAGGTATCCACAAAGTCCTCTTGCACCTTCTTTCCGATCTCTTTGAACTGTGCCTTTTCTTCGGCCGGGAGATCGATGGTCTTGATGCCCGCATCGGCCTGGAGGGTCTTGGCGGCCGTTTCGTTGTCCTCCCGGGTTTTCTCGATCAGAAGGGACGTATACTCTTTTGACACCTCGAGCACCACGGTCTGAAGCTCGGGCGGGAGCTTGTCGAACTTATTCTTCTTTACGATCAGGGCGCCCGTCGCATAGGTGAGGGGAAAGGCGCTCATGTATTTGAGTTTCGTGAACCACTGGAGGGCCACCAGGCCGTACTGAGAGTTGTAACAGGTGTCCACGATTCCGGTCTGGAGGGCGGTGAGCACATCCGGAACCGGGATCGGCACCGGAGTGACCCCGAAGGCCTCGAAGATGCCGGCCGCGAAGGCGTCCCCCTGCCAGGCCCAGCACTTCGATGCCTTTACATCGGCGACCGATCGGATCTCCTTGTTCGAGAAGAGGTAGATGAACCCCTGTTCGGCCCAGCCCAGGATTTTGTATCCCTTTTCCTCGAACATCTTATCGTATATCGGGGCCATGACCTCACGGACGTGGTCCGTTTCCTCGTACGTCTCATAGGTGAAGGGACACTCGATGAGTCGGGAGGCGGGGACGATCTCGCCGAGCCCCATGCCTGAAAAGCCGGCGCCGTCGATCTGAGTTCGCATCCGTTTGATGTAGTCTTTTTCGTCCCCCATGGCCCCGCCCGGGTACCATTTGAACTCGACCTGGCCATTGCTCTTCTTGCTGATGGCGGCTCCCATGGCCTCCATCGTGTTCATCCAGGTCGAGCCCTTCGGGGTCAGGGTGGCCATGCGGAACCGGTATTTTGCCCCGGCGAAGGCGGAGCTTCCGGTAAAAGCAATGATCAAGGTGACGGACAAAAAAATTGAAAGAAGGCTTCTGGCTTTCATGCTCCGTTCTCCTTTTCCTTCGTGATCGTAGTGGAAAGGTCGCGTACTGCTAAAAATAATCTTTGACGCGGTCGACCAGGAGGCGCGCCTTTCGCTTGGCGATTTCATTGGCCAGCATCTGGTCGGGCAGGATGTCCGATGGGGCATCCATTACCATCTGCAGCGTCGACCTGTAGAGCTCCTCGTCGAATACGAAGGTTGCATAGTACTGAGCGTAGAAGACATAGGGAAGGAGGAACTTGCCATCCGAGATGGCGAAAATCCTCTCGAAATGCTCTTGGGCCTTGTCCGGGTCGCCTCCGGCCATTCTCGGTTTGCTCACACTCATCAAACCAAAGAACAGATGGGGCCCTCCAAAGAAGTACGTGTCGTCGAGCTCCAGTACCCTCTGCATGATCTGCTCGACCTTCGGGATCTCGAAGAGCGCCTTGATCTTGTCCTTGTTGAGATTGATCCAGCTCCCCCAGCAGTTGCCGGTCCAGAAAAGGGCGTCTACATCGTGCCGGTCGAAACCGTCCAGGGCCTCGTCCAGCTCCTCACCACCAGCCGCGATCCCTTCCTCGAACTCCGGGTCCTGCATCAGGACTTTAAGGCCGTGATCTCTGCCCCGGCTATAAAGATAGCTAGCCCGCTCAGGATCCTCGTCCTCCACGAAACCGAGGGCATAGATGCAGTAGGTCTGGGCGGCAAGCGCAAGGAGTGCCCGATTGTCGGGGGAGCCTTCGAGGAGTCCTTCGATCAGCATAATGTTCGAGGGGATCCCCTGTCTGACGATCTCGTAGTCCTGCAGCCTGTTCACCGCGGTGTTCATGTCGTTGAACGTGGGGGCCAGGGCCGTTATCGCCATGCCCTTGACCGAAGCACAGCCGGACACTGTGAGAAAAGCAAGGAGAGCGGCTGTCAGTGCGATCGACGCCGTAGAGTTTTTCATGGGGTTATATCCTCCATCTCGGCTGTTTTATAGCAGCCCATAGAGATATTTCTGAAAAATTAAGAGAAACTTTATATCACATCTTCTCACTTCAAGCCAATAGCAAATTCTCTTTTTGGTTTTATTGACAGCACCCTATCGAAAGAGTAAAAGAAATTCTACCACCGCAATCGATGGGAACGGAAATGGACCAGGGGCGAATTCCCCATACCGCCGTTTTTGCCTTCGCCTTCATTCTCCAGTGGCTGGCCGTCTCCGCGGAGGTGGATTGGAAATGGGGCGGAGGAAGAGCGTTTGGGCAAATCGAGGAAAGCAAAAGGAATCTCGGCAGGGAAAGCGAGGAGGACAGGCGCTATGTGAGTGATCTGGCTTCCTTTTCTTTTGAGCTGCCGCAAGGATGGGAGCGCATCCCGGGCCATGTGGTGGCAAGTCGCCGCGTGGAGCTGCGCGACCGGTACAGTATCGATCTCATTCCCCCATGCGAAGCCGCCTTTCAACGGATCGACCAGGAACACTGGTTCACATATCCCTACTTTTTCGTCCAGACTCTCGAGCGCCGCCGTATGAGCCGCCGGTCGGTCGAGGCATTCATGAGCGAGCTAGAGGACCAGATCGAAAAGGGTATACTGGGGGAGCAAGGACCATCGAACCCATTCGAAACGGTCATAAGTCCGCCGACCCTGGACGAGAAGGCATGGAGCGCTCGCTGCGAGCTCGAAGCCACCCTCGCCGGAGAAACGGTACGTGTTCTCTACCGTTTTTTCTTTTATCGGACAGGAATCGTCGGGTTCTACTTCTATGGAAGCCGAAGCGAGTTCGAACAGCAGGTCGTCGACTTTGAATCGCTTATCCGCTCGGTTGCATTCGAGCCGGGGCACACTTACGACGGTTCGGCAGCCATTTCGGAGCGCTTGCCCGCCTTTCTTATGACCCAGTGGGGCACGGTGGTCATCGTCTTCTTTCTTGTCCTTCTGATTTTTCTCGTTCGGCGAGTGATCGAGCACGGGGAGCGCAGGAGACAGGCGATGCAGGCCGATTTCGAGGAGGTGGAGGATCGCATCGCCCGGTTCCGGCGGGAGCGAAGAGAGCGCATGAGATAAAAATATGATTCCTCTGCGGGCCGGCATGAAAATTTTCTTTGACGATATAGGCAGAATTTGATAAAATATAAATAGGAAGACTATTGCCTTTTTCCCTTTTTACAGAACCTAGAGGCGCACATTGAAGAATATTTTATCCAAAGAAGAGCTCTCCGAGCTCCTCGCGCCCATAGGCGAAGCCGCGGAGGCCCCAAAGCTCAGGGCCATGATCATCTGCCCTCACCAGAGCGTAATCGCTCGTGTGAGCGGAATGCTTCAGGGACTCGGGTTCGACGTGGACCCGGTCGGAACATCTTCTGCCGCCATCGAGCAGATGGGAAGAAGCTCCTACCAGATGATCATCTCGGACCTGGATATCTGGCAGGGGAGAGGAGAACGTCTCTTCGAGAGACTAGGGCCAACAGGGGCCTCCCCGGTGACATTTTTCATCCTCCACGCCGAAGAAGTGGGCGAAGTGGGACGGCTCCTCGACCTCGGCGTCACAGAGGTACTTCGCTATCCTGTCGATGCGGACGCACTGGACCGGATTCTGGAAAGAGCGCTCGAGCTGAGCGGGAGCGGGAGCGGGAGCCGGTCTCCGCTGGCCGACCTGCACGAAAAGTACAAAGGGCTTCACAGGGCCTATGACGCGCTGTGGAGACAGGTCGACACCCTTCGGGAACAGAACGAACTGCACCGGTCGCTGCTGGCCATCAGGAAGAGACTCACCGAGCCGCACCACAGCGTCGGCGAGGTGGTCGGGACCGGGATGGACCTGATGCAGAGGTTTGTAGGGGCCGATGCGTATGGGGCCGTGCTGCTCGATAAGGACGCCGGCACACTGGAAACCCATTTGCGGGCCCTCCGGCCGGATATCCACCAGGAAGCCGGATCGCTCTTTTTTCGAAAAATAAGCCACATCTTCCCAGGCTCCCTCGACCCGATGAAGACCTTCGAGATTCAGGGTCTGAACGTCGGAACCCTGATCAAGAGCACCAAAGTCATTGCCCTGCGTCGCCAGGGCGAGCAACAGGGAGCGGTGGCTGTATTCTTTGCTGAAAAGAGATTGTTCGACAAAAAGACGAACAATCTGCTGAGAAACCTTGGCCGCGAGATCGTGGTCGCTGCGGGACGGGTTGAACCCTCCGCCTCAAAGACGTTCTTTGAAGACCGGCCGGGTATTTTTCCCTTTCCCATCTTCGAACAGATCCTGGAACAGGAGATCTTCAGGCTCGAGCGCCATGAGGGAAGGTTCGGCTTGCTGCGCATCGAAGCGGGCCGCGGGGGGCGAGCCGCCCTGGCGAATTGGGCTCGGCTCGCACCTGCCGTGGGATCGATCCTGCGTCGGGGGGATTGCCTCGCTGTAAGGAGCTCAGGCGGCCTCTTCATCTTTCTGGATGAAGTTCCGCTGGATGGAGTCTGCCGGGTGGCCGGCCGCCTTTACAGGGCTCTCGAAAAGGCCACCGGCCTGGAGCGACCGGCCATCGGGGGCACGCTGTATATCCCGTCGAGCTTGCGCAGCAGAAATGATGTCATGGTCTCGCTCGCCCGCGCGGTCGAGATAGCTCGGAAAGACAGTCGAGGCGGGATTATAATCCACAAGGGTGAAAAGCCGGGCTACTGCCGGATCCAGGTCAAATCCTAATTATCCGCCGCTTTCGCTTTCCAGGCTCACGGACCGCGAGCCGATGTAGACCTCGCCCGAGGTCCCGTGCAGGGACAGGATATCCCCCTTTCTGAAGCGGTAGCGGACGTTGCCCTCGGCGTCGACGATGGTGGCCTCTCGCTTCTCGATGTCCACCTGGAGGCCAGCGGTGCTCATGACTGAGCAGTAGTTCCTTTCTTCGATGCCGTTGATTGCCACAGCAGCGTGGGAAGTCGATCCCCCCTTGGATGTTAGCAGGCCGTCCGCGGAAATGATCATGGGGATCTCCTCGGGAGTAGGATTCTCCAGGACCATCAGTACGCCGTCCACATCCTCCCGGTCCTCGAAGTCGATGGCCGCCAGCTCCTCCCGGTCGGCCTCGTCGAAGGCAACCATGCCGCGGAAGCCGCCGCCGCGCACTCCCAGCCCCCGTGTGGCCGCCTCGCCCGGGTCCACGAAGCGGTCGGTCGCCCTCTCGGCTCCGGTCTCGGCCGTACGCGACTGGAGCACGCTCAGGACGCCGCTCTCGACGGTGAACTCCACCTCCTGGTCCGTGCCCATGAGCCGCCTGAGCTTGGCCACCACGTGCTTCAAGCGCCTTCCCAGCATCGGCATCAAAGAATCGAGCTCATCGATGGAGCTGAACGAAGCCGAAGAGGTCACGCCGCCCACCAGGTCGTCTCCCGCCGCGGAAAATTTGATCTCCCCCGCCAGCTCGCGGATGCCGAAATCGTTGGCAATGGTGCGTGGGACCACGCCGGTGAGCGACGCCTGGGTTTCATCCATTCCCGGTCCGATCTGCTCGTTCCTGCCGTTTCCGAAGGCCATCTCCTGGACGATGGCCGCGGTCTGCCACGTATGAGAGATGCCCTTGATGTCCCGGTAGCGCTGCGCCCTCTCCTTGTTCCACGACTCGTAGACGGCGCGGACCGCACTGAAGAGCTGCTGCATGGGGTCATTCAGGATCGCTTCGAGCTCGTCCGTGAATCCCTCTTCGCGCAGGACCTCTTTCGAGTTCTCGGCGATCTCCTTCATCGCTTCCCAGGGGAGGTCGGTCTTGTACTCGACGCCGTACCGGGACTTGACGCTGTCCACGAGATTGAACGGCTCGAGGTCCAGATCCCACACCGCCATGGCGTAGGAGGCGAGGAATCGTCGGTAGGAGTCGTATGCTCGCCAAGGGCCGCGTTTGGCGAGTGCCTCGGCAATGCGGTCGTTCATCCCCACGAAGACGATGGTAGAGAGAATACCGGGCATGGAAAAGACCGAACCACCGCGCACCGCCAGAACCAGAGGATTCGACTCATCGCCGAACCGCTTGGGCGCGCCTCCCCGTCTTGCAATGTCGATCTCGAGGGCGCGCAGGTGGGTCGTGATCTCGTCATTCAGCCAGGCGTGATCGCGGCGGTGGAGCTCGGCCCGAGGGATGCTGGTGGGCAGGATGAAGCCGTCGCGCGTCGGCAGGTTCAAGTAGCTGACGTAGAGCAGGCTGCTCCCCTTCCCTCCGTAAAGCCCCCTCATGGTCGGGCGCTCTCCGCCATTTTCGATCTCCGCGACAAGCTCGTCACGGTGCGAGATGTGAAGAATCGTGTGGTGCGGACCGGCGTCGCCGGCGGCCTGCCGAATGAGGCCGATCCGCTGCGACGCCTCGGCCCGGTTCTCGCGTATGTAGGCTCCGGCGATGTCGGAGAAATGCACCATGCTGTTGAGGTCGTGCATGTACCGCTGCATATTGGCCAGGATGATGCGCAGATCCTCCTCGTCAAGGCCGAGGCGTTCGCGCATCTTCTCGTAGGGGACGGCCACCCGCTGGCGGAGCTTGTGATAGTTGCGCCCGATGTGCCGGAGGACATCCAGGATCTCCCCCTCGTCATGGACCGAGCTTCTCAGCAGCCCCGCCAGGTCATAGAGCTCGCGCGAGAAAAAGCCGTCGAACTCCAAGTTCAGGATGGAGGTGGAGATGATCTCGATGCACTGCTCTAGCTCGACGCCTTCCTCGGCATAGGCCGTGGCGATGTGTCGCACAGCGAGATAGCTCATCTCTTCAAGGAGACAGTCGAGCTGGTAGAGGAAGTATCGCTGGGCCGGAAAGCCGCCTCTCCGGATCATGCCCCGCAGCTTTTTTCTGAGCTCGCGCACTTTGAGGAAGGTCTCGAAGAACTGGTTGCCCTTGTACGCGTCCAGCACCGACTGCAGCATGGCAAAGAGCTCTTCCTGATAGGCCCCTTTTATCCCTCCCGCAAAGGCCTCCACCCCCTCGCGGGCCAACCGCTCCGTGCCCTCGGAATCGAAGGCCTCGTCGTCGGGCCGCAGCTCCTGTAGCGACTCCAGGCTGCTCCTGAAGGAGGACGTGACCTCTTCGGGCCACGTGAAGTCCTCGATCTTCTGCTGGAGGAGGCGGATGTGATGATAGTAGCCCCAGCGGTTCCGCGCACGGATTCCCTTGGTGATCAGCGTGTCCAGCTCATCCCGGATGCTGTTGCCGAACTGGCACTGCAGCAGGTTCTCCGCATACGATTCCTGCCACTCTTGAATCCGCGTCACGGTCTCCGAGGTTCCCAGCAGGCGGCCCAGATCCTCCACCACACGCTCGACGATGCTGCGGGGCTCCTCTCGATCACGCGCCGCCACGTCGGATTCTCCGGGGGACCCGACTCCGAGCCTGACGAACTCGGCTGTTTCCCCGTTGACGAGGTAGTTGAGGTAGGCCTCGGCAAGGAGCAGCGTCCTCCGGCCCAGGGCGTGATGGCTGCTCCTTCTCAGCTCGTTTACAATGGCGCTTCCGCGCACTTCGACCTCGGCGAGTCGGATCGTGTCGTTCCAAAGGCGGTCTATCAGATTGGGCTTGCCGATGACGCTGGAGAGATTGCGGACGATGATGCGCGTGAGACCCGGGAGGCGGCGGCACAGCCAGCCGTTGAGGTACTGCAGAAGCTGGGCGTTGAGGTTGTTGACCTCGGGCTGCAGGTTCTTGGCTCCCAGGTACGTCTTCACCGTGAGATTGCACAGACGCGCAACCAGGCACCGAAGCAGGAAGAGGGCCTCGTTGCGGTTGGTGGTCTCATTCACGTTCTGGAGCAGCGAGGCGATGTCCCGGATGCGTGCGATACGCGGCACTTGGACGTGCTCGGGATCGAAGGTGAAGATGCTCTCCTCGAGGTCTTTGGGAACGCCCTCGGCATCCGCAAGCTGGTTGACGAGGCGGTCCGTGTATATCGAACCTCGGGGGAATTTGCGCACCGAGACCAGCTCGGTGGCGCCGTTGCGAACGGCGTGCAGGATCAGCGTGTCCCCCAGCAGGTACGGTACCAGCAGGCACCCATCCTGCTTGAAGACTCGATTGTTGACGATGCCGAAGTGGCCGACCCGGCGCGCCACCTCGCGATTGACATTCAGGTAGGAGAGGAACACTTTTTTCAGCTCGGCTCCCCCGTCGGCCCCGCCGTCGCCGTCGATGAAGACCCGGTACAGATCGCTGTTCAGTGCCGTGATGATCTTCTTCTCGCTCGGCGTGAAGCGCTCCGGAAGCGTGACCTCCACGTCGGCTGCGGCCGGCCGGTCCAGGGGCCAGGCGGGCGGGGCGGCCCGGGTCGGCTCCGGGACGCCGCGACCTCCGTAGGAGGAGCGCAGCGCGGTGAAGTAGTCCGCCGTGAAGCACAGCTCCTCCAGGTCCCGGCCGTTATCCTCGGCGTCCTGTTCTTTCTGAAGCTCCTCCAGGGCCTTTTCGGCGATCGCACCGGGATGAAGGGAGGCGTGGGAGCAGATCCAGTTGACGACCCCGGTGGCCCCTACCCGGCATTCCTGCCCGTAGCTCTCCTGGAGAAGCCTGCCCATGAAAGAGATGGCGACGGAATAGTCCGGCTCGGCCAGCTCCCGGGCCGCGTCGAAGGCCAGGCTGCCGAAGCGGGACTGGGCATCCTCGAGAATCTCGTGAAAGGGAGACTTCCGCTCTGCGTATACGGCAATATAGCGGTAGATTCCCTTGACTCCGAAGGCCTCGATCTGATCGGCCTCGTACAGCAGCTGGGCCTCGATGCCGGCCGATTCTCGCCGGGCCGAGCCCTCGGAGCTTCGATCCCCGTGCAGCAGGATGGCCTGTTCCACCACGCCGATGGTCTCCGGCGTGAACCCGTCCAGCTCCGACCAAAGATGTCTGGCCAGCTCGGCGCTCTTGGCGGCGTGGGATTCCTCCGATGCGGCCGAGTCGTGCAGACCGGCGGCGGCTGCGAGAGCGCGCCAATCGACGCGGTCCGTCGCCTCCAGCCTCTGAGCGATACGCGCGGCCGTGAACAGGAGGTCCTCGGCGTGGCGAAACCCGTGGTGTACGTTCTCCCTGTATGTGGAACCGAGCTTCGCGGCGATCGTCTCCAGTACTTCGAAGGCCTCGTCCGGGACCGTGAAGGAAACCGCGGGAGTTTCATAAGCGGGGTCTTCGGCGGGGATGGCCTCCCCATGGGTGTGATAAATGCCGGTCTGTTCGCGGAGAACCTCGTAGAGGGGCCTCTCCTGTTCCTCGAGTATGCGGTTCACCTCCCGCAGAGCGGTCACGTAGTCGCCGAAGCGGCTCCCATGGACCGAGATCTGAAAGGACTCGGCCAGTCCGTCGATGATGTCGAGCATCTCCTCGCGGAGCAGCTCGTAGAGCTCCTTGCCCTGTACGTGGGAGATCGCCCTGGCCAGGGCCAGCGATGATGAGAGCATCGCGTTCATGCCGAGATTCTGCTTGCGCTGCATCACCTGAACGCAATCATCCGGACCGGCTTCGGCCCCGAGCTTCCCCCTGCGCCGGGCCGTGCTCAGCTCCAGGGCGAGCAGGGCCGAATCGATCTCCTTGAGGCCGAGGTCAGCCACGTTGCGACCTTCAAAGTGAGGCGCAATGATCTGCAGCACATTGTCCACGGCGTTCAGGCACCCCTTGCCATTGTAGCGCTGCGTGCGCTCGAACAGCGCCGCCAGGCCCTCGTCATGGGAGGATCGGACCTGGGCCTCCGAGGTCGACTTGGCGACTGAGAACACGCCGGGCTCCACCTCTTCGAAGAAGCTCGGAAACCGGGCGATCGCCTCCCGGTGCTCGGCCTGTTCAATCACAGCGTCGACGAGGTGGATGGCCTCGCCCGTGCCGGCCGAGGTCCCCAGGGGAGTCGAGCCTCGGAACTTCAACAGCACGCCGGCGGTAGGGAGGCCAATCTCCAGGGTCACGCCGACGGTGGGAATGCCCGCGTTGGTCGACTCTTCATAGGCTCTCACCTTGCGGACCACGGCCTGCTCACCTGAGCGGAGCGCATTCTCGCCGCCCGCCTCCGAGACCTTGAGCATAAGCTCGGTGACGGACTGGTATTTGACGAGCCTCTCGGTGTTGGCACCGCCCCCGGCCTTGAGGCCCAGGGAGTTCACCGCCAGCGCGATCTGGGCCTCCATGTCGTCGTTGGGGCTCTTGGAGCGGTGAGAGACGACCAGGTCCTGGCCCTTGCCCCGCGCGCCCAGCATGGCGAGCAGCGTCTCGTAGAGTGAGCCGATCTGGTTGGCCTTGATCAGGGCCGTGTTGATCAGGCCCTGGGCCGAGGCGGTCTCGATGGTCTGGTCGTTGGTGGTGACCAGGTCGTCGCCGATGACGAAGATGCGGTCGCCCATCCGGTCGAGAAGCAGTTTCCACCCCTCGTAGTCGTCCTCGGAGAATCCGTCCTCGATCGAGAGAATCGGGATTTCGAAATCCTCGATCGCCTTGACGTAGATGTCGAGGATGGAGTCGCGGTCGAGGACGACCTTGGCCTTGTCCCTCCAGAAGAGGTACATGCCCACGCTGTCGGGCATGTCGAACTCGGCGCGGTAGGCGTTCTCGAGCTCGCTCAGGGCCGGATCGAGGGCGATGGCCACGTCGGTGCCAGGCTGGCACCCGCATTCTGCGATGGCCTGCTTCATCATCGACCATAAGCGGACTTCTGGAAGCGGGAAGTCCCCTTTCTCGATGTAGGGCGCCAGGCCGCCTTCCAGGCCGATGCCCATCACCCGGCAGCCCTCTTCCTTCTCGATGATCTCCTTGAGGCGGTTTTGCAGGCGCACCGTCAGCTCCTGGGCGTCCTGGTAGTCCCGGGCGTTCAGGATCAGGAACATCGCCTCCTGCATGCTGATGTTCGACTCGGGGTACTCCTTCTCCGTATGTCTGCCGCCCATGCCACAGTTGCGGAACTGCCAGGGGGCGGTGACCGGTCCCAGGCGCGGGTGGATCGCCTCCTGGATCCGGCCCTGCACCATCTTGCGCTTGAGCTCGGGGCACTTCTCCAACCAGCCCGAGACCTCGGCCACCGAACTTGCCTTCTCCCGGGCGCGGCGCTCGCGCTCTCTGAACTCTGCGTACTTCCCGGGGTCGGCCAGCCTGAAGTCGAGGAACGAGACCAGCCCGATGCCGAGGAGCAGCCTCCCGGCGTAGATGGCGGCGGCGGCATCCAACACCAGCCCCAGGGCGATCAGCACGGCGGCGATTGGGAGAGTGGCGATCGCGGCGTTGCGGCTGGCGCGCGGTCCCGCCGCGGCAACGGCCAGATTGTACGGAGCATCGGGGTAGTAGTTCAGCCCTTCCCGTTTTACGCCGGGGGCCTTGCCATAGGGGATTCGCAGGAACATGCCGGCCAGGAACAGGAATCGCCCAAAGAGAGGCCCCTCGAGCTTGTCTCTCACCTCCTTCGCCACGGACTCATTCAGCGCATTGAGGCGGGCCGCCGTGATGAAATGCCCGAGTTCATGGAGGGCGATACCCACATGGAAGGATGTCGCCATGAAGAGCGCCGAGACCAGCGTCTCCCAGCTCACGAAGACGAAGCGCAGAACCTCTGCCTTGAAGACGGCCGCTGCCGGCAGCGCGAGGACCGAGGAGATAAAAGCGACGTGGAACGAGACCAGGATGTGGTTGGCGATGACCCAGCCTTCCTGGAGGGCGGAGTCTTTTTTGTCGAACCGTGCTACCTCAGAAGAAGCGTCTGCCATTTTCTGCTCCTTTTGGAGATGTTCGTGAACGAGGTAAACCAATATAGCATTATAAATTGAAGAGTGGAAAACGTAAAGTGGGCTATCTGGTTGAAATTGGGCCTTTTCCCCTCGTTCCCAGGCTCCGCCTGGGAACGAACTTTTTGGAGGCTCTGCCTCCTCTAACGAGTTACATCGAATTTGTAAGGCCGAAAAGAGCAGAGCCATGGAAGGGAAAACGCAATAGTGATCGATCAGTCGCTCATGTATAAATCGGTATCGAGGATGATGCGCTTTGGCCGGCCCTCGGCCCCGGACCAAGGTTTCCACACCGAAAGGTCGGGATTGCCGTCATTGGGATCCCCTGTACTCATGAAACCGGACGTGTACCTCATCGCCGCATCTGCAAGAGCAATCCGCACCTGCAGATTTTCGCGGCTCCAGGCAAACCTGAAGATGCTTCTCTCATCGGTCTGGAAGTTCCCGAAGAAGAATGGAATGCCGGTCATATGGGAGGCTCCGATGAGAAAATCGAACGGAGCCGGCTGCTCGTCCCACGCGAATTTATATACGTACACATCCTGGTGCAGGCTCATCTCTTCCGCCAGAGGGTCCACGCCGGTGCCTTGAAAGAATGCATCACCCATGACCGTTCCAAGTATCTGGTAGGCAGGTTGAAGGAGCGGGGGGACGATCTCCGCCAGGGCCACATCCGGGTCGTCGGGATTGAATGAAAGGATCAGGTCCAGGACCTCCTTCTCATCCGGATCGCTGATTATCCCGAAAGCAAACTCGAAGATCTTCATCTCTTCGGCGTTGCTCCCGATGATAAAGGGGACCCGGTTGTAGTCCCCCTCCGAAAACCGAGCGCCGAAATCGAGCGAAATGACGGTCCCGTCCTCGAACCGGCTTCCGCTGAAGGCGTCCGTGGTGAGACCGATCTCGTTCAGCCCGAAAGAGGAGAGCAGCGTGGAGGTCGATAGAATCTCCTCCGCGCTCTTCGACCGGAGGTAGTCCGCAACCCAGTCGCTCTCCTTTTCCCCGAGGAGCCTTCCGGCCGCCGAGCGATTGCCCGCGAGGAGATCATTGATAAGCAGCTTTAGCAATGCGGTCTCTGCTTTTGTGTGGCCTTCCTCCATGGATGAAGAGGAAAGGGACGTGGCCGGGCTCATTGCAATGGCTCGGTGAAAGAGCCCTCTGGCAAGCGGTGAACCAAGGAGGGAGACCACATTGAACCCTCCCGCCGACTCCCCCGCAATCGTCACGTTGGAAGGATCGCCCCCGAAGGCTTCGATGTTTTCCCTCACCCACTCGAGCGCTTTTATGATGTCCAGTATTCCGTAGTTTCCCGAATCATCCAGAGGGTCGCCCTCGGAGAGCGCATTGTGGTGGAACCAGCCAAGCGGGCCCAGACGGTAGTTAACCGTCACTACGACCGCATTCGATGTCTCGGCCAGGTTGGCCCCATGATAAAGACTTGTTGCCGCCTCACCAACGAGGTTCATCCCGCCGTGGATCCAGAGAAACACGGGCATTTTTTCTTTGTGCGACCTCGGGCGCCAGAGATTGAGATAGAGGCAGTCCTCGCTTCCCATTATCTCGCCAAAGGTATCCGGCTCGAGGTCCAGCAGCATCCCGCCGTACTGCATGCACTCACTGCCGAATTCGTCCGCGTCCAGCACGCCGCTCCACGGCTCAGGGTCGCGGGGGGCCTTCCAGCGGAGCTCTCCCACAGGCGGCCTGGCGTAGGGAATTCCCAGCCAGGCATCGACACCTTCATTCCACGCGATCCCCTCGACGTCCCCGTAACCGGTCCTGATGACCGGCGAGCGATCTCCGCCGTGACAAGAGCTCATCGTCAGGGGCGAAAGGAAAAGCAGACAGGCGAAAAGAATGTGCAACATCCGGTTCTCCCGGGAAAAAATCGCCCGATCTAAGTAGTATCGGGCGATAATCATACCAAAGCTTGGGGATGAAAGGAATGGCTATTGGATCGTTCCCACTCCGTAGGCGCCGCTGTGGGTGCCTGGAAACACCACCACCGGCATACCTTCCGTGTCCTCCAGGATGGCGAACTGGGAGTTCGTGCTCTCTTGCGTCCAATCGTCCGCCACCTTGACCTTCCCCAACAGCCCCTCAGCTTCGAGGTCGATTTATGGAAAAAGCCCTCGGAATCCGGAACCGTGCACAGGGTCCAGAGATCGACCTTGCCGGGCCCATTGTACATAAAGAGGTTGAAATCAAAAGCCCATATCATGGGATAGGAGCAATGGGGCTGTAGTAAAAAGCATAGAGACCATGCCCGTAAGTAGAAACCTGATAGCCTGGGTTTGCATCGCACCTAAAGGTCTTGTGTCTTTTTTTTTCATTGAACACAATCACCTCTCCTGATATACTTTTCGCCAACAGAAGCAAATTCTTATCGGAAACGTACCACTGCTTCGAATCCCGATACCACACAGCCCTGCAGCGCAGGTCAATCCAAACAGGAAGGCAAAAATGAATAAAAAAAAAGTGATACTTATACGCATGTGTCTGGTTGCAATGGCCGGTGCAGTTTTTGCCCTGGGAGGTTGTGCAGAAACTCAAAATGAGCATTTCGATACTTTCGATATTTTGGAAAAAAATGTCGCAGAGCTCCAAGAAGCAATGGCCGAAGGACGTATCAGCTCTGTGGAATTGGTTGCGTGGAGCCTGGACAGGATCCAACGATACGATTACACAATAAAAGCATTGATTACTCTGATCGACCGCCGGGAAGCTTTCGATCTTGCCGGGCAGCTTGATAGGGAACGACAACAGAGCGGTCATCGGAGTTCTCTTCATGGCATTCCAGTGATCGTCAAAGACTCGTTAGATGTAACAGGGATGCCCACCACAGGAGGCACCTCCGTTTTTATAAATCATGACAGTAAAAGGGATGCTTTCCTTGTGCACAAACTGAAAGAGGCTGGTGCCATTATCATCGGTAAAGGGAATCTGGATGAGCTGCAAATTGGAACACTTGGCTACAGTACTGCTGGTGATTTTACCAAAAATCCGTATGCACCCAATTTTACACCGGGAGGCTCCAGTGCTGGACCTGCCGTAGGTATTGCTTCCGGTTTTGCCGTGATCGGGATTGGTGCGGACAGCAATGGTTCTATTCGGATTCCGT
>CAZFWM010000079.1:0-23762 GCA_964522545.1 uncultured Thermodesulfobacteriota bacterium | reverse complement strand
GACTCTGCGTTAAAAAATCTGAGAGAAAAAGTCCGCCCGGAGGGCGATAAGTTCAGAAAACAGATATCTCCTCGCACTCGAAATGACATGTGTTCCCAGGCGGAGCCTGGGAACGAGGAAAGAATTATAATAGAAAAAGACCCCGACGAAGCCGGGATAAGTGCTCCGCGCAAGCGGAGGACCCCTGCTGGAAATTCAGCGCTGCTGAAAATTCAGCGCCGAGAAATCATCGATCCACCGAGGACGACGAGGGCGTGCTGGTCCGCGTTCGAATCTTTCTCGAGGGGGATGGCCGTTGTTCAATCATTATTTGACTGCTAATCTGTATAGACCCAATACTCGGAGAAAACGTGAGCCGTCAATCGATCAAGCGCGTGCTGCTAGTAACCTTTTCGCATGTAGGGCGTAATCTCTTTTGTACCCCGGCGATAAGGCTCATCCGCAGGAAATGGCCTGATTGCGAAATTTGCGCTCTTGCGAGAAGCAGTAGAGGCGCCGCTGTTTTCGCCCGGAATCCGGATATCGATCAGATTTTAATCGCACGGAACCGTTTGACGATGCGCATGGCCGGCCGTCGCTCGGATTACATAATAGGTCTCTGCGGCGCTTCCAAACGACGTCCTTTTAACGGTCTTGGAGTGCCTGTGTTGTGGATGGGCCCATCCACAGATGAGGAACATCGTGCCGACGAGCTACTGCATTTTATAAGCGATGAGCTCGATGTCCCTATGCGGGAAGAGGATCGCCGTTATGTCCTTGTGCCGAGTGATGATGATTATGCCAAAGCTTCCGCACTACTTACCAAGTCGGATAACACGTACTGGATGGGAATTCATCTCGGATCGGGCCGAACGCGTTCACATGGCTGGAAGTTCTGGTACAAAGCACGTGAAAAAGACGCTCGGCTATGGGGCGTACCTCACTACATCGAGCTAGTAAAATTGCTGCGCAAAAAATATTCCCGAATACGAATCCTTCTCACCGGGAGTCGAAGCGAACGTTTCCTTGCAAACCGTTTTCTCGAGCACCACCCGGACACGATAAGCGCCATGGGAAAGACAACGGTTTTGGAACTTGCCGCTCTGATGACAAAATTGAATATATTTATTACTCAAGACACAGGACCGCTACACATTGCAGCCGCAATGGGGACTCCATTGGTTGCCCTCTTTGCTGCATCGGATCCGAAGCTGACCGGCCCCTATCCACCCAATAAGAATTATCACGTAGTCCAGAGTTCCACTATCGACCAGATTTCTCCACAAGACATCGCCCAGGCAGTAGAGAAATATCTTGTCGGCTGAGGATTTCGCGATCGCTCGAGATTGAGCGCTGCTGAAAATCCAGCGCTGAGAAGTCATCGGTTCTTCCTCCTTTCCCACCGGTACTCCACGTTTCCCCGCTAAAATAAAGGGGGATCCCCTTGGCACGGGAGTTGCTGTTTGTCCGGACAAACAATTGACGTTCCCGATACGGATCGACCGGGTGGGCCTGAGTCCTTACAGGGTTGAAAACGAAAGCCGGTCTGAAAAGTGAATTCGGGAACCGGTACCAAAACCCATGAAAGGAGGTAGTGTGATGAAAACGAGAAACAGCAACAGGTATGAAAAGGGAAACAGCCGCCGTATTCCATGGGCGTTTCCGATGTGCGCGGCTCTGGTCGCTCTGCTCGTGATGCAGGGCGGGGCCACTGCACAGGCGGCCGCGGCGCCTTTGTGCAGCATGACATCCGAGGCGGCCAGGACCTCCTGCCTTTACGAGACGCGGGAGGAATTCTGGATCGTCATGGGGAACTGCTTTAACCTTCCCACATTTCCAGAGACATTTGAATGTATGGGGGAAGGGGGGCTGGAGTTGCTCGAGGCGATGGGAGAATGCCGAGAGCAGTACGAGGCGAGACAGGAGATCTGCGAAAATCTTGGCGAGGTTCCTTATCATCCCGAGATCGACCCGGACGACTTCCTCGATGTGAGCGGCATCATCGCCAATCCCAACCCGTACTTCCCGCTGGTGCCCGGCACGATCTGGGCCTACGAGGGCGGGGACGAGACGACCACCGTGACGGTCACCGAGGAGACCAAGGAGATCCTCGGCGTGACCTGCATCGTGGTGCGCGACGTGGTCGAGGAGGAGGGCGAGATGATCGAGGATACCCATGACTGGTATGCCCAGGACATCCACGGCAACGTGTGGTACTTCGGAGAGATCTCCAAGGAGTACGAGGACGGAGAGCTCGTGGCTCTGGAGGGATCGTGGAAATCGGGCGAAGAGGGCGCCAAGCCGGGGATCATCATGAAAGCGAATCCCCATGTGGGAGATGTGTACCGACAGGAATTCTTCCTCGGCGAGGCCGAGGACATGGGTGAGGTGCTCGCCCTGGGAGAGTCGGTGACCGTGCCGGCCGGCTCCTACACAGACGCCCTGAAGACCAAGGATTATACGCCGCTGGAGCCTGACGCCGTGGAGCACAAATTCTACGCCCCGGGAATCGGCCCGGTTCTGGAAGTCGATATCGAGTCCGGCGATCGAATGGAGCTCGTGGAGGTCACCATCCCGTAAGGGAAGCATGAACGATATGCGGCCGCCGGCTGTCTGCCATCGGCGGCCGCACAAACCAACAACAACGGGCACAACAGAATGAAGAGCCCTGCCCTTTTGCTTTTCTCCTCATTGCCGTATGGAAGGGGATACAGCTTGACCGGAAGCATCGAGGCCAAGAAGGCCTGAATAATTCCTTGTGATAATGCCTCCTTTTCGGTATATTAATCGTTGGAATCCGCTATTGTCTACTTCAGCATCCAGCAGATCTCGAGTATAGACAGGGGGAATGGATATGAAGTTATCATCTCTTCTTTCAATTCTGATTCTTGGCGTTGTCTTGGTTTGTTGTGTGCCCGAAGAAGAGCCGGACCCGATCGTGCTCGCAAGCGGGACTCAGCCGGAAGACTACGACTTGGATTTTTACATGATCGAAGATGCAACCATAGAGACCGATACGCTCTTTTTCTCCGTCTCCTATTCAGGAGGATGCAGGGAGCATGAGTTCGCACTTGTGGCGTGGTCCTACTTCATGGAGTCCTATCCGGTCCAGGCGGGCCTCCTCCTTTCCCACGACAGCCATGGCGATCCCTGCGAGGCCCTGATCTTCGAGGAAATGGAATTCGACCTCACCCCGCTCAAAGAGGAATACCAGGCGGCTTATCATGCAGAGACCGGCACGATCATTCTCCGAATCCTCCTGCCGGAAACGGAGTATGAATATCTTCCCGTTTGGTATGAATTCTGATGCGGCGGAACCTGCGCCTTCAGTAATTTCGGAACGGGAAGTTGCACTAAGCAGCCCGGTCTATCACGAGAACGACAGTACCCAGCTGATATCCTCGAACATCTCGGCCATCTGATCGCCGTCCGTGTTCTCGCCCCGCCGTCCCAGTCGCCGTTATCCGGGAAGCGTTCCTTCCGTATGCGCCAGTCTCCGTTCGCTCGAATCGAAGGAAGATTTTTCCCAATCCCGTCCGTTTTGAAAGGTATTTTAGGTTGATATTTTGTTCGATTTGGGATAGATATTCCTTGTGGAAGGAGATGAGGCATGGCGGACAGGCAGGAGAAAATGGATTTCTCAGCGCTCATTGACGCAATACTACAGGTCCACAAACATCTTGCCGTTCAGGCGGGCCGGGCTGTCAATGTCAGTTTGACTTTGCGGAACTGGCTGATCGGGGCCTATATCGCAGAATATGAACTAAGAGGGTCAGATCGGGCGACCTACGGAGATAGCCTTCTCACCGAACTTGCGAAGCGTCTTACCGGCCATAAAATCAGCAACTGCAACCGTCGTCAGCTTTGCCGATACCTTCGTTTCTATCGCCTCTACCCTGAGATTGTGGGGACGCTGTCCCCACAATTGAAGAAAATCTTAACTCTACAAGGACATGCCCCTGAGAAAGTGGGGACAGCGTCCCCACAATTGAGGATGGCCCCAGAGAAGCTTATCCATCGGCTTTCTTATAGTCACATAGAGATACTCGTGGACCTTGACGATGATCTCAAGCGCGCGTTCTACGAAATCGAATGCCTTCACGGCAACTGGTCGGTGCGCGAGCTCAAACGGCAGATCGGTAGCCTTTACTTCGAGCGCACGGGCCTCTCCCAGAATAAGGAGAAGCTGGCCGAACAAGTACGGTTGTCCGGCGTGGAGATAAATGAGCCCGAGCTGGCCATCCGCGACCCGTACATCTTCGAATTTCTAGGCATTAAATCCCGCGAAGTCATGGGCGAAACCGACCTGGAGGACGCCCTGCTCGACAAACTGCAGGACTTCCTTCTCGAGCTCGGCCACGGCTTCTGTTTCGAAGCCAGGCAAAAACGCATCCTGATCGGAGACACCCACGGCTTTGTGGATCTTGTCTTTTACCATCGCATCCTCAAATGTCATGTGCTGGTGGAACTGAAGGTCGAGGCGTTCACCAACGAGAACCTCGGCCAGCTCAACACCTACGTAAGCTGGTATCTGAAGAATATGATGGCGGACGGCGACAACCCGCCCGTCGGTATCCTGCTCTGTACTCAAAAGGATCATGCACGGACATCATATATGAACCCGATGGCAATGTGCCCCTCGACTTCCTAGCGAACGAACGGGTCGCTGTCGAGGTCCGAAGACTGAATCAGAACGAACAAACGCAATCGGGACATCGTGGTCTTGAGGACAACCGCCAAAAGGCGATGGTTAAAGAAAGAGGAAATATCATGAGATCTGGCAGACTGGCGGCATTCATAACCCTGTTCATCCTTTATCCCTTTGCGGCCCTCGGGGCCACGATCACTGTCCCAGGAGATCAGCCGACGATACAGGCCGCGATCGGTGCGGCCGTGGCCGGGGACGAGGTGGTAGTGGCGCAAGGGACTCACTACGAGCACGACATCGACTTCTACGGCAAGGCGATCACGGTGAGGAGCACGGATCCCGACAGCTCCGCCGTGGTCGAGGCCACTATCGTCGACGGGAGCGATCTGGGGAGCGTTTTTATATTCCAGTCAGGTGAGGGTGGAGGCAGCGTGGTCTCCGGACTTACAATCACAAATGGGTCGGCCGCCGAATACGGCGGAGGCATCTACTGTAACAGCTCCTCTCCCACGATCAGGAATTGCCGCATCATCGAGAACGAGGCTTACTACTACGGTGGGGGCATCTACTGCGAACCGGACGCATCCCCGGCGATCACGGGCTGCATGATCAAAGGGAACACGGCTTACTATGGAGGCGGACTGTGGTGCAACATCGGTTCTTCACCGACCTTGGCGAACTGCATGCTTGTGGAAAATGAAGCCGTTCCGAGTTCAGGTAGTTATCCATACGGTGCCGCCATATCGTGTTATACTGACTCCTCCCCCACGATCACCCACTGCACGATTGCAGGGAACTCTGCAGGATCCGGGGGAGGTTCTTTCTACATCTGGTCGGGTTCATTTCCCGTTATCACGAACTGCATCCTGTGGGGAGATATGCCGGAAGAGATTTGTGCTCATGGCGGAGGCAGCCCGGTGCTGACCTACTCCGACGTCCAGGGCGGCTGGGCGGGAACGGGAAACATCGACTCGGATCCCCTCTTTGTCGGGGAAGGCGACTACCATCTGACCGCGGGTTCCCCCTGTAGAGATACGGGCGCTGACGCCGGGGTTTCGGACGACATCGACGGCGACTCCAGGCCCCAAGGATCTGGTTACGACATTGGGGCGGACGAGTATTCGGAGGGTTCGGACGGCGACGGCGACGGGGTGCCCGATTCGAGCGACAACTGCCCCGACGTGTCGAACCCGGGCCAGGACGACATCAACGTGAACGGCATCGGCGATGCCTGTGAGACGAACGTGAACTCCTACATCAGGGCCACGAGCGGGGACACGGGCCGGCCGAGCTGGGACCCCGCTCCTGAAATCAGGATCTACGAGGATGTCTTCCACATTGAGAACAAGTCCGCGAGCCAGGTGATTCTCCTTCCCATGGCGGCGCTCCTCGAAAGCCTTACAACGGGGGTAAGCGGCGACAACACGGACAACCAGGCTCACAGTGGCGGCGTACCTCCCGACGCGTGCTGGCGGTACACCGATGCGGACAGCGAGGGCACGGTGGGGGACCTCTCGGACGGTACCCTCGACCCCGGGGAGCGGATCTCGCGGGTCTGGCAATTTCATGATCCGCTATCCGTGACATTCACCTTCTGGGTGAATGCCGTGGCCGCGGGCCTTCCGTCGAAGCGGGTGGAAGGAGGAGGTGAGCGGGAAATGGAGGTCGAGGCCCCGCCCTGGTCCGGACAGAAGGGGACGCTTTTTGGGGGCGGCAGGCCCGTACACGGAGCCTCGGAGGCTCATCCATACTCCTCATGCCTCCACGACGACGGCACGGCCGAGATCTACGTGGGCTCCGTATCCGGTGCGGTTGTCCTGACCAACCGGTTTGAAGCGCCCACCCCTGTGCGCCTGGGCTCGGTCTCCTTTTACACGAGCGGCGTGGCGACAGGCGACACGGCCGAGGTAATCATCTACGAAGATACCAGCGGCACGGCCACGGCCCTGGAGCCCTCCATGGAGATCAGGCGGGTGCCGGTTACTCTGGGCGGCGGGGGCTTTCAGGAGGTGCCGATGGGCGGCCTTCTGCTCAACGCGGCCGCCGATTCCGATGCAGCCTTCTTCGTGGCCGTAGCTAACACCGCGGCCCGGGACTATTCGCTCGGAGTGGACATGACCGAACCAAAGGCCGGGGTCTCGTACATCTCCACCGACGGCGGACTGACCTTCGAGCCGCTCTCCTCCAGCCCGATCATCTACGGCAACGCCATGATCCGGGCCCATGTCCTGGAGGACGGGGTCTGTTTCATCAGTGCGATCCAATTTTCCAGGTAAGTGTAGCGACTTGAGAACAGCGTTTGGACAGAAATAGCTGATCTTGTCGGTATGTCAATCTGAAGGTCGTGAAGAAATTTGTAATTGCAATCCGTTGGCAACTTCAGATTCCTCGGCTATCGCCTCGGAATGACATGTCCGGACTGGGATTAGGCCAAGTTTGGGGGAAATAAGTTTTTTTCGGAAGTAGAGGGCCTTTTCCCTCATTCCCTGGGCGGGCCTCTGTCACGAAAACGACAGAATCCAGGTGATATCCTCGAACGTCTCGGCCATCTGATCACCGTCGGTGTCCTCCACGGTGAAGCGTAGGCGCAGGACCGTTCCCCCCTCTGCTGTCTCCAGCGAAGTCTCCACGCCGCTCACGGCTGCGCCTTCGGGCGCCTCGAACTCGACTGTGTCAAAGGTGAATCCGTCCGGCACGTAGAAGGCGAGGCGGAATTCGAAGGGGGAGTGGGCGGTGCCCACCGAGCCCTCCTGTGTGCCGGTGAGGGTTATGGCTACGCGGTCCCAGTCGATCTCTTGGATCACCTTGACGCCCCCGAGAACGTGGCGGTTTGTGCCCAGGAGCTGGGGCCGGCCGAGTTTTTCGCGCAGGGCGAGGGACCTTGGGCTGCGGGCCGGCACCTCCACGTCGAGGGCCGCGGCTCCCCCGGTCTCCCCGAGGAACAGCCCGTTCCAGAATTCGTAGACCAGGTAGCTCTGGGACGGATCCAGGCCGGCCTCTGCAAGGTCCACGTGGATCACGCGGTCCTGGTCGGCCATGTCCTTGTAAGGATTTCTCGTGAGGTCCCGGTTTGCCCCCCAGTTGAAGAGACCGATCGCGTGGTAGGGCTCGGGGAAGTCGGGCACGGCCAGGCTCCAGACCTCGGCGAACTCGCGGCGGAAGAGGTCCACGGGCCGGCCCGAGGGGCCGTAGATCGGCAGGATCGCCCGGGTGGCGGCCACGGCGTCGTCGGTCATGTCCACCAGTCTCTCGCCGAGCTTGACGATGCCCCCGGAGTAGGCCACGAGCTGGCAGAGGGCCCGGGACTCGTCCGGGGTGAGGGGAGGGTAGGCCGGGTCGGCGTGGGCCCGGAAGAAGATGAGGTCCGGGTGGGTGACCCAGACCCGCTGGTGCAGGAAGTAGCGGCGCTGGATTGTGCGCACCGACGGCTTGACGCCGGCGTTGCCGAGCTCGCCCACCGGCCCCAGGCTCCCGTCGTACTCGCCGTCCCAGACCGGCATGGTGTCCAGCTCGATCCGGTTGCCGTCGGCCAGGCCGTAGTTCGGCCCCATAATGGCCACGGTCAGGAAGAAGACGTCCGGGCCGAGCACGTCGCGCACGAGGCTCTGCCCCTGGCGGAAGGCGTTGATGCGGGTGATGCCGGGCTGGTACCAGTCCCGGGTCATGAGGAACCAGTAGCCGAAGTCGAGCTTGATCCACTCGCTGCCCCAGTCCTTCAGGGTCTGCATGAGGTCGGCCAGGTAGTCCTGCACCTCCGGGTGGGTGAGGTCGAGGAGCACCCAGTCCTCGTCGGCCAGGAAGGTCCCGATCAGGTCATACTTGGCGAGCCAGTCCGGGTGCTCGGAGACGACGGGGGCGCAGTGGTGGGCGTTGTAGGGGTTGACCCAGATCCCGGGGTGGAAGCCCCGGTCCCGGGCCTGGCCCAGGATCCACTCGATGCCGTTCTCGTCGCCGTGGTCCGGGAAGCGCTCCTTCCGGATGCGCCAGTCGCCGTCCACGATCTCCCAGCCGTCGTCGATCTGGAAGAAGTTCATCCCCCACTTGCGCAGCTCCCGGTCCATGAACTCGAGGTTGGCCATGATGATCTCTTCGTTGATGTCGGTGCCGTAGCCGCCGGAGCCCCCGGACCCGCTCCAGGAGTTCCATCCGTTGGGCACGCCGATCTCGGGGTGGCGCTCGGTCCAGAGCTCGATGCCGTGCCATGCCTTGATCGAGTCGGCGTAGCCCTCGAGGGCGTCGAAGATGGTGGGCGATGAGAAATCGAGATAGTGCAGCTCGCTCTCGATGCGCTCACCGTCAGGGACGCGCTGTGGGGGGGTGAATTCGTCGACCGCCTCGAGGTTCAGGGTGTGCTCGGCGGAGCCGGAGGGGGTCGTGGCATAGAGGGGCTCGCCGTTTTCGTAGGTGAGTGCCCCGAATACGAGGTTTGCCCGTGAGGCCTGGTCGTGGATGGCGGTGTTCCAGCTCGAAATCGATAGGCCGTTACCCGGTATGAGGCGGCAGTAGAAGTCGAGGTAGATGGCGGTGCCGTTCTCCAGGATCCGCAGGTCCCGGGCCCTGGAGCCGAGGCTCAGTCCGCCCTGGGCATCGGAATCCGCCACGGCCGGGGCGATGGCGCCTACCTCGATCTCGGTTCCGCTGAGGTTTTCGACCGCGGTCGAGAGGAGCAGCGGAGCGAATCCGTCCAGGAGGATGAAGGTCTGCTCCAGGTAGGGTTGATCGTCCAGCCCGGAGAGGGTTACGGTCACCCGCACCCCGTCCCCCAGGGCGCCCGAGGTCTCCGCGCTCGTCCATGAGGCCGCGTACCCGTCGGTGCTGCGAAAGACGGTCTTCGGAAGGATCGGGAAGGAGCGGACCTCGGCTAAGACGTTTTTCAGGACCGGCGCCTCGCCCGACCGCCCGACCGAGTAGGTTCCCCCGGGCAGGTTGTAGGCGACCCGGATGATGTCGTTCGTCATATAGAGGGTGTTGCCCTCCTGCCAGACGCCGCTGTCCGGGGCCTCATCGTCGGCCGGGGCAAAGACATAGTGATCGCCGTTGCAGCCGCACGTCAGGGCCAGAGAAAAAGTGCTGATGAAGAGAATTAGAGAAAATAAATATTTTGACTTCATGGTCACCCTCGTAATGAATCCGTTGACTGCCCAGACTCCAATGCCTCTCTTACAGCCTGAAGTAAGATGCCTCTCTTGTAGGGCTTCTGGATAAATCGAAATCCTCGTTTTTGTATGATGGGCCATTGCAGTTTATGATCCGTATAGCCACTACTTAAAATAACTTGCAGTTCAGGTTTTCGAGAGAGGAGTTGTTCGACTAATTGAATACCGGACCTATCGGGCAGGACCACATCGCTGAGAACCAGATGGAAATCTCCCTTTTCTCTTTCAAAGATATCCAGCGCTTCCTGAGAATTTTTTGAAGTAATTACTACGTATCCTTTTTCATCGAGAGTTCTTGTGGCAACTTCACGGACTACGTCTTCATCCTCAACCAGTAAAATCCTCTCTCCCTTTCCCTCGAGCTCCATTACAATAACATCCTTGACTTCACCTTGCGTAATTACAGAAGAGGTCGGCAGGTAGATACTGAACGCAGTGCCTTGCCCGGGCTCACTATGAACATTGATCCACCCTTCATGCTGCTTGACGATGCCGTAGACGACGGAGAGACCGAGCCCCGTGCCTTCGCCGGGTCCCTTGGTAGTAAAGAAAGGTTCAAAGATGTGCTCGATGGTCTCTTCATCCATGCCGGCTCCGCTATCCTCGATCAGTAGAGAAACGAATTCACCGGGCCGCGCGTAGGGAAAGACCTTACAATACTCTTCGTCGAGGCACACATTTTCTGTCTTGATGGTGAGTCTGCCGCCCTCGGGCATGACATCGCGTGCGTTGACAGCCAGGTTCATGATGACCTGCTCTATTTGCCCAGGGTCGATCGTCACGTTTTCCAGCTCCGGAGCAAGCGCTGCAACCAGGGTAATGTCCTCGCCTATGAGACGTCGAAGCATTTTCTCGATATTCGTGACCACTTCATTGAGGTTCAATGTCTTTGGCTGAAGCGGTTGCCTTCGGCTGAAGGCCAGGAGCTGGCGGGTCAGTGAGGCGGCCTGGAACGCTGCATTTTGGATCTCCTTGAGGTCTTCGCACCTTGGATCGCCGGAGGTAAACTGATCGAGCAGCATCTCCGCATAGCCAATGATGGCCTGCAGCAGGTTGTTGAAGTCATGGGCCACGCCACCTGCCAAATTCCCGATGGCTTCCATCTTTTGCGCTTGGAGGAGCTGCGCTTCACTCTTCTTCAGTGCCTCCTCGGTCTTTTTTCTTTCCTCCTCGAGCCGCGTCTTTTCCAGTGTCCCTTTTACCGCCAGACCGATACGCCGAAGATTTTCCTTGAGCACATAGTCGGCCGCTCCCCTTTTCATGCATTCAACTGCGATCTCCTCGTTCGTGGGACCGGTCACGAGTATGAACGGTATGGATGGATACCGCTCCTTTACCAGTTCGAGGGCCTGAATGCCGTCGAACCCGGGCATCGAGTAGTCCGAGAGGACGATGTGGGGCGAGAAGTCCTCGAGTTGTTGTAAAAAAGAGTCCCTGGTATCGACACACATTGACGTGAACTCAATCCCCGCTTTGCCGAGTTCGCGTTCCACGAGCTCCGCGTCTGTTGGAATGTCCTCCACAATCAGGATGCGAAGAGTACACCCCATGATTTTCTCCCTGTTAGATAGAAGAAGCCCGCAGACATCGGGTAGGAATTAGTAAACCCGAAAGGGAAAGATCCTTTTGATTTTTCGTTCAGGACGGCAGTTCATTTAGCAGCAACCAGTAGAGCCCGAGCTTTCCGACCGCATCGATGAACTTGTCGAAATCGACCGGCTTGACAATGTAGCTGTTCACGCCCAGCTTGTAGCTTTCCACAATATCCTGGTCTTCACGCGATGACGTGAGCACCACCACCGGGATCGACCTCGTGCGTTCGTCCGATTTGATCCTGCGCAGCACTTCCTGACCATCCACTTTGGGTAGCTTTAAATCGAGTAATATCAGTTTCGGGCTGCTCATGGTGGACCGATCCGCATAGGCCCCCGTGCTGAAAATGAACTCCAGCGCTTGCTCGCCGTCTCGGACCACGTGCACTTTGTTGGTGAGCTTGTGTTTTCTCAGAGCCCGGATGGTCATTTCCTCATCGTGGGGATTGTCCTCGACCAGCAGGATCTCAACGGCTTTTTTTTCAGCCATCTTTCTACTCCTATTATTTGGGAAGTGCGAAATAGAAAGTTGCGCCCTCGTCGACTTTGCCTTCAGCCCATATGCGTCCACCGTGTCGGTGGATGATGCGCTGGACAAGGGCAAGGCCAATGCCCGTTCCCTCGAATTCCTCGGTACGATGCAGCCTCTGAAAGACCTTGAACAGCTTGTCGACATACTGCATGTCAAAACCGACGCCGTTGTCCTTGACGGAAAAAATATGCTCGTTTCCCTCCGTCCTGCCGTTGACCTCAATGACCGCGGTCTCTCTGGATCGGGTAAATTTGATCGCGTTGATCAGGAGGTTTGTCAGAACCTCCCGTATCAATGCCGGGTCTCCCATCGCGGGAAGAGGTGTTTCGGCACGGAATCGTATCTTTCTATCAGGCGCCTCGTGCTGTAGCTTTTCGAATACTTCTTCGGCAAGCGTCCCCATGTGGATGCTCGATTTTCTCAGTTCCTTTCTACTCAGACGGGAAAAAGACAGGAGGTCGTCGATGAGTTGTCCCATCTCTTTCGTGCTGTCCTGGATAACTTGCAATTTGCGCCTTCCATCGTCATCAAGGTCGCCGCCGTAATCCTCTACGATCATCTGAGCGAAGCCGCCAATGGCCCTGAGGGGGGCGCGCAGGTCGTGGGACACGGAATAGGCGAATGCCTCTAATTCCGCACTTGTTCTTTTCGCTTCCATCAGGGCCAGCCGATGCTGCCGACTCACGCTTATGACGGAGGCGAGCCTGATAAGGGTATCCCTGTCCTCCTGGGCGTAGCCGTCCGGCTTGTTTGCCACAGCCACCATGCCCACCACCTTTCCTTCACTCTTCAGAGGGACTCCAAGGAAACATCGAAGCGGTACGTGGCCTTTGGGAAAGCCAACCCGGTCGGGATGTACTTCTAGATGGTTGCAAATCAGGGGCTCTCCATGGAGCATTGGCCAGCCCCATATCCCCCGGATGGTCATTCCGGTTGACACCTCCCAAGCCAGCGCTTCAGGAAAAGCGCAATCCTGTAACGTCCGGCCGCTGTATGTTGTCGTATCATACTTCCCTTGCTCGTTGATCACTCCAATCATTCCGTAGGAGCTGTCCGTTGCGACCAGGCAAGCGTCCATAACCCGCTCCTCTGTCTTGGCATCATCCACTTCCCCACTGAGCATATCCGTCACAACAGCGGCCATGGCAGACAGCTCTTTTTCTACCGCGACTCCAGACTGCTTGCTCACGCCTTCCGTCTTTTCCAACTCGGCCATTCGTCGGCGGAGCTCTATCAATTCATCTATGAGCTGCTTCTTCGTCTTTCTTTCATCTTTCATCCACAGGTCCCCTCAGTGGCCGGACCGTTCATTTCGGGCATCTTGAGGTCAAGCAGCACTTATGTCCATGGATAAGTAGTGTTGAGTTGGTTTGAGTAGATTGAAGTCGAGTGTAGAAAGTAGAATAGTAGGTGTCAAGTCTCCTTTTTTTAAGAATAACTCTATGTCATCAATGCAATCCCTTCAAGTGGCGACCGGTTCCAATGCCGAGGCGATAAGTCCGGCCGAGGATCGTGCAGTCGATCTCATCGGAGCCGAGGGCGCCATAGGGATCCTCGAGGCTCACCACGAGCTCGTCACCGCTCAGCAGCGATCCGTCGCCCGGGCTCGTGATCTCCACGTGCGGGACCTCCGCCCCCGTCGAGCTCACTTCGTATAGCACCTCGCCGGTTCCCCACACCTCGGCCCTCCGGATGTGCCCTCGTATCGCCACGGTATCTTCGAAGACATACCTCTCGGCTTGGTAGCGCTCCAGGAGGATCTCCATGGCAAAGGCCGAGCTCCAGCCGAACTGGAACGAGCAGTACCCCCCGGTGGAATACGCGTTCTTGTAGGACCCGGTCAGCGGATCGTAGGTCTCCCAGATCCCCTTCATCCCGCCCTGGGAGGCCATCATCTCCAGCGTGCGGAGCGCCAGGGCCCGGGCCTCCTCCTCGTACCCGTACCGGAAGAGGACCGGAAGGGCCGGATAGAGGGTGACGAGCCAGATGTAACCCTTCCACCCGGGCTCGGTCAGGTCGAAGGCGGGATCGTTGTACGCCACCGACGGAATGGGGTAGCGCCCGAAGAACTCGTCCGGATTCAGCAGGTGCTCCTCGATGACCCGGCGGATTTTGACGATGTCGCCCGAGGCACCGGCAAAGGCCGGAAACCAGACGGCCGGGGTGAGGACCTCCCAGTGGGTGTGCTCGGCCGCTCCCGCCGGCCGGTATGCATCGAGCCAGCAGCCTCGGGTCTCGGACCAGAGGATTCGGTCGATCGCCTCCGAGAGCGCCCCGGCCCTGGCCCTCCACCCGGCGGCGCCGGACGGGTCGCCCAGCTCCGCGCACCAGTCGGCCATGGCCCTGTAGTAGAGGTAGATCCAGGAGTTGAGGTCCACGGCGTCGAGCGGCTTGGTCCTTGACGCGATCACCTCGCCCAGGCTCCCCAGGTAGGGGATGAAGAGGATCGGGTCGACATAGTTCATGCGGGGCGAATTGTCCCACCCCCCCTCGTCCTGGCTCAGGAACTCGAAGAGTCCGTCCCCGTCTTGGTCCCGGTCCGCCTCCCACCACGCGAGGAATTGCTCGCCCCGGTGGACCATCTCCTCGATGAAGGCCCTGCGGTGTACCGGGTCCGGGTCCCGCTCGGCCACCCGGGCCGCGGCCCAGCCGAACACGGGGGACTGGGAGTGCGGGGTGAGGGGGACGAGGTCCTCATTGGTCATGTGCGCGAGGAACCCCTGCGGCCCCTGGGGCGCCATGACCGTGGCGATCACCTGCTCGGCCGCCGCCGGGTCGAGCTCGCTCAGGCCCACGGCCTGGAGGCCCGAGTCCCAGAGCCAGAAGAAGTTGTAGTGGACCTTGGTCGGCACCGCGCCCCATCCGGACATGGAGCTCCGAGGCGCATAGAGGCCCATCTCGAGCCCTGTGGCCGCGAGCCGGTAGAGCTCGGTGAAGCGCGCCTCATCGGTGTGGGGCGCCGGGAGGGAGGCGAAGAAGGCCTCCCACCTGGACGAAGCAAGGTCGAAGGCCGTCCCGGTCGAACCGCCGAGGATCTCCCTTGCCTCCTCGAGAAGCGCGAGGGCGTCCTCCTCCCGGTCCGGGGAGTAGGCGAAGACGATATCGAATGACCGGCTCTCCCGGGGATCGATCTCGACGGGCCCGCCGGTCAGGCAAAAGGCGCGCCCCCGGCGGTCCGCCTCGAAGTCGTGCGAGTCGAGCTCCGGCCCCGGCCCGATTGCGAGGTAGTTGCGGCCGAGTCCGAGGGAGATGCTCACCCTGCCCGAGAAGATCGCGGCCCGGCCGGCTCGGTCGAGCCTTGCCCTGAAGTCCGCGGTCGAGGCCTCGAAGAGGAGCTCCGGGGCCACCCGGACCGGCCCGTCCGAGAGGTTCCGGACCTCCACGGTGAGCACATAGGCATCGGTTGCAACGAAGGAGACCCTGCCGACCGCCTCGATGTTCCGGTCGCGGGCGGTCTCGGTCCAGCCGAAGGGCTCGAAGACGATGGCCCGGGTCGAGGCGGGCGCGAGGTCGTGGGGAGGATCGGCGAGCCTAAGGGTCGAAGTACCCAGCAGCCCGGTGCGTGAGTAGTCGACCACGTTCGTGCCGGTCACGCAGGCGTAGTGCCGCAGGCCCGCGAACCTGCGGTCATCCACTTCGGCCTTGACCCCGCAGTGGCTCCCCATGTCGCTCAGGGGCCCCCCGTTGTCCCGGAAGTCCTCCTGGAACTCGCTGATGTAGGAGGGGCCGCCGCTGAAGGAGGCGCCCCCGGGCACGTGCACCCACTCGTCTTCCAGGGGAGGCTCGCTGTCGTGGCACCCCGGGGCCGGGAACAAAGCGGCCAGTGAGAACAGAGAAAACATGATTAGATGGGATCTCATTTGGCTGTCGCTCCTTCCGAATGCGCCCCCTACACATATACGGAAGACTCCATTTTGACAATAGATTCCCCGGGACGATAAAGTGTTCGAAACGACCCTAACCATCTTTTATGAGTATGGTCGGCAGAATTCCATAGGGCGGCCCGTGGCCGCCGTTATAGTTGCATTCCATAAGAGTTGGCGGGCATGGCCCGCCCTAAGTTAAGGAGGAGAAGATGAAAGAGATGGTCGCCTATTGCGGAATTCCCTGTCACATGTGCGACGCACGCGTGGCCACAGTGAACGACGATGACGAAAAGCGGGCCGAGACGGCAAAGACCTGGTCGGAGCAGTACAAGGCCGATATCAAGCCCGAGGACATCAATTGCGAGGGCTGTATTTCGGAAGGAAGTGTTCTCTTCAGCCACTGCAAGGAGTGCGAGATAAGGGCGTGCGGCCTGGAGAAGGAGGTCGAGAACTGCGGGCACTGCAGTGACTATGCCTGCGAGAAGCTCGAGGCCTTCTTTCAGATGGTTCCATTCTGCAGGGAGCAGCTCGATAAGATACACGCGGGCCTGTAGGGCGGCCCGTGGCCGCCTTTGTGGTTGCATACCATAAGAGTTGGCGGGCATGGCCCGCCCTATGGTAAGGAAGAAAGAATGGAGACAAGGATATTTCAAGTGGACGCCTTTGCTGCGGAGCCCTTCCAGGGGAACCCGGCCGGGGTCTGCCTTCTGCGAGAGGAAGCGAGCGATCCATGGATGCAGAGCGTGGCCATGGAGATGAATCTATCCGAGACGGCCTTCATCTGGCCGCGGGGAAATGAATTCTCCATACGATACTTCACGCCTCTCGTGGAGATCCCTCTGTGCGGACACGCCACACTGGCAGGCGCCCATGTCCTGTGGGAAGAGGACCGCGTCTCTCCGGCCGAGCCGATCGTTTTTCACGCGAGGGAGGACAGGCTCGAAGCCGGGCGTGAGGCCGACTGGATCCGCCTCGACTTCCCCGCGAAGCCGGTGATCGATGCGGAGATTCCCGGCGGGCTCGAGGAGGCCCTCTGCGCCGAGTCCCGTGCCCTGTTCCGCTGGCCGGAGATGGGATACCTGGTCGAGCTGGAATCGGAGTCGGCCGTGCGCGATCTGGAACCTGACCTCGGCCTCCTCTGCAAGGGGAAGTATGGGGGAGTCATCGTAACGGCCCGGTGCGAATCAGGCCCGTATGACTTTGTCTCGCGTTTTTTCGCCCCCGAGATCGGCATAGACGAAGATCCCGTGACCGGCGTGGCCCACTGCGGCCTCGGTCCGTACTGGGCTGAGCGACTTGGCAGAGTCGAGATGCTCGGGTACCAGGCGTCCAGGCGAGGGGGCGTCGTGAAGGTCCGAGTGAAGGGTGAGCGGGTCGAGCTCCTCGGCCGGGCGGTCACAGTGATTCGGGGTTCACTCATGACTTGATTCAATAGGAAATCCAATTCACTTCAGCCCAACGGTAGCTTCTCATAGGGCGGCCCGTGGCCGCCGTTATGATCGCAAGACGGAGAATCGGCGGGCATGGCCCGCCCTATTTTGATACGAGGGATTCAAGATGAAGTACTGCCTCCAGTGCGGCAGCGAGCTCGAACGGGCAGAGATGGATGGAAGGGAGCGGCAGAGGTGTTCATCGGCCTCGTGCCATTTTGTGCTCTGGGACAATCCCACGCCCGTGGTGGCCGCCATCGTCGAGCGGGACGACGCGGTCCTCCTGGTGCGCAACAAGGGGTGGCCCGAAAAGATGTACGGCCTCGTCACCGGGTTCCTGGAGAGAGGAGAGACCCCGGAGGATGCGGCCGTCCGGGAAGTGAAAGAGGAGCTCGGGCTGGAAGGCGAGATCGCCGGCTTTGTCGGGTATTACTCCTTTTTCCAGATGAACCAGCTCATACTCGCCTTTCACGTGAGGGCCACGGGAGAGGTGGCCCTCGGGGAGGAGCTCGAAGAGGTGAAGTACGTGAGCCCTGATCGACTGCGCTCCTGGCCGTTCGGGACCGGGCACGCGGTGCGGGACTGGCTCGAGGCGAGAGAGGGAGCGGGGGAAGAAGAAAAAGGGAGGCCTTCTTAGGCGTTTAGTTTCTCATAAGCGATCAGCAAAACAGGAAGAAGAAATAGGAAAAGAGACATCCACACCTGCCCGATCGGGACGGGGCCCTCTCTGCGGGGCCTGACGGTTCCGCACCCGCATCTCCCCTCGCTATCGCGATCAAAAGACCGGACGATCTCATACGCGGAGCTTGACCCATCCTCGCTTATGTCCGCAGTAAAGCAGAGCCCTTCGCCCGGCTCGACACAGGAGGGGGCCGGGCTCAACTCTCCGGGAGTGACCCGGAAGGCCTCGAACCCCTGGAACAACGGAAAGTGCACCTCCGTCTCTTCAAGGTCGGCGAAGGGGGACGACAGGACGACCTCGATCCGGCCCGAGGCGGCAAGGGGCTCTCCGTCCTGGGATGCGAGCCTGGAGTGGGGCACTTCGTAGGAGCCCGCATCGACCTCGTAGAAGACCTCGCCGCGGGGAAATAGCCGGAGGCGCTTGATGAAGCCGGAGCGACTCGCGCACTCAGGCGAGGCCCTCTCCAGCAGGTAGCCCTCGCGCTCGTGGCGCTCGAGGAGGAGCTCCACGGCCAGGGCCGCCGACCACCCGAACTGATAGGTCCTCAGGCCCTCTCCGGTGGCCGAGTCATAGTACTCGCGGATGTTTGTCTTCTCGGCCATCACGCCGAGGATCCTTCGAGCCAGCTCCCGGGCCTCCTCCTCGTATCCGTACCGGAAGAGCATCTCCGCGGTGATGTAGACCATGTTGACCCAGGTGGGCCCCCTCCAGTACTCGGACGGGTCATAGTCGGCCTCGTCATAGGCCACGCTAGGTATCGGAATCTCGCCCCAGAATGACGTCTCATCGAGGACGTGCTCTTCGATGACCCTCCGGATGCGTCCGAGGTCCTTCGTGGCCCCGGCAAAGGCGGGCATCCAGATGGCCGGCGTGCGCAGCTGAACGTGGCATCTCGTGCCGTCTCCTTCCTGAGCCAGGTCGTACCAGCACCCGTCGGTCTCGTGCCACAGCATCGAATCGATGAGGGCCGAGAGCTCATCGGCCTTGCTCTCCCAGCGGCCCACCTCTTGGGCGCCTAGGCCCAGGCGTCCGGCCCACCGCCCCATCTCCCGGAGGTAGAGGAAGAGCCAGGCGTTGAGGTCCACAGCATCCACGATCCCCGTGGGGACCGGAAACCGTACGAGGAGCCCGTCCCATCGAGGGGAGTTGTCCATCCCCCCCTCCCACCCGCACAGGTACTCGCAGAGGCCGTTTCGGTTGCGGTCGCGCTCCCGGGTCCACCAGTCGATGAAGGGGCCGCCCGCTTCGTAGGATTCGGCGATGAGGTCGGCCGTGTCGTCCGAGTGCGGGTCCCGCTCGGCCAGGAGGCGCACGGCCCATCCGAACAGGGGATTCTGGGAGTACCGGAAGAAGGGGATCTCCACCCGGAGCTCGTCGTCGATCTTGTTGTGGATCATGCCGCGGTTCGGCACCCCGGGGGCCTTGACCCGGGCCTGGTAGATGAGCCTCAGGTTCTCGCGGGCCAGCCGAGAGTCCCACTCGGCCTGCCCCGGCACGTGGAAACAGGTGTCCCAGAGCCAAAAGAAGTTGTAGTGCCCCTTGGCAGGGAAGGCGCACTCGTGGGCCATGCGGCCCGAGGGCCTGTAGCGGATCATCCGGAGGACCGCGGCGGACATGCTGTAGAGCTCCTCGAAGTCCGCCCCCTCTGAATGGGGCCTAGGGAAGGAGCTCATGAAGGCGGACCAGTCATCGAGCGTTTCTTCGGCCACCCCCCAGGGATCATGGCCGACCCGGTCTGCCCCCTGCAAGGCGAGATCCGCGGCGCCTCCGTCACAGTGGGACAGGGCGGAGATGTAGTGGAGATCGAGAGAGCCGCCGGCCGGGATCTCTGTGGCCTCTCCGAAAAGGGTGACCTCGTAGCACCCGTCCTCGATGTGGGCTTCGAGGGAAGCGATTTCGAAGGAGGGGGCGTAGGCCGTGTAGATCGTGTCCAGGCTCGGCGATCGGTTTCTCGTGGCGATGGTTACGGGGCCCTGGCGGGGGCTCCCGGTCACCCAGGCATCGGCGTTTACATGCCCGTTCACGTGGAGGATGGGAACGACCTCGAAGGGGGATGCCGATGCGTTCACGATCGTCAAGGCCACGAGCAAGGTGTCGGGCGCCAGAGTGATCGCCCTGGCCCGAGCATCGAGGGCGCCGTCCGAGGCGGTCTCGGCCCAGCCGGACGGGTCGAAGACGATCTCTCGATTCCGGGCCGGGGAAAATATCGGCTCCCCGCCGGCGAGCACGGAAAACCGCTCGAATCCCTCCACCGAGTCGCGTCGCGCTCCTGCCCGGCAATCGTGGCGTGCGATCCAGGCGAGATGGAGCTCCGAGGCCTCGCAGCTCCACCCATAGTGGGAGCCGAAGTCGCTCACGATCGCGCCGGTGTGGCCGTAGATGTAGTGGGGAGAGCCACTCAGCACAGGGAGGTCGGCTCCGGCCGCGAGGTCGGGCCCAATGAGGATGAGCGAAAAGAGAAGAAGGATGATCGGGCGCACAAAAAACTCTTGCCTAACGTTGCCAGAGGAGTTCAGGATTATTCATCCCAAGGCTGAAATTGGCTTCTTTAATCTTCCCCTGTTGGAAGATAAAGGTTGCTTTTGCATTCAGGCTGTTAATCTTCCACTCCTTGAGCCGATTGGATGATAGGGTAAACTCCACGACTATGGTCATACCTTGGATCTGAATCTCATCAACGTGAATCAACCTAAGGTCGGCCGCGAAACGTTCTTTATGCCACTCTTTGATCTGCTTCCGGCCGAGATAACTCCCTAACTGAAAATCCAATGCTGCATCTTCGGTGTAATGATCGAGGCAACGGGCAAGATCCCTTGATTCAAAGGCCTCCAGGTAGGATTGTATATTTTCTCTCAGGACAGTATTTTCCAAATTCGGCTCCCCCGTTGTATCTTTTGCTTTCCGTTGTTACGAGCCCAGCTTCAAGCTGCATTCTTGCTCTTGAAGGGGATCCTCGCTCCTGCCCCCTGCCTTGAGGCGCTCCGTGATCCAGTTTTCCAATTCATTCTCCATTTTATAGGCAAGCTCAGGCTGTTCCTCGACAATATTGTGTTCCTCCCCTGGATCAGCCTTTAGATCGTAAAGTTCCCGAGGTGGATTGCCATAAAAATCAGGCCCACGGGCCAGGATAAACTTGGTATTCGAATTACGCAGACTCCATTTGGCTTGGCAGCTGCATTCGGAGCTAATCACACGTGTATGTCCATCAATCTGTTTTTCTCCGGTTAATAACTTCCAGTAGCTGCGTCCTTCCATTGTTGGGGGAATCGGCAGTTGGGCAGCCTCCAAAAAGGTCGGAGCCATATCGCTCATTTGCATCATCGGTGTCACCCGGACTCCTGTCGGAAGGCGTCCCAGCAAACACATTATCAAAGGGATTCGGAGAGTACAATCATAGAGGCCGTGATGCTCGAAAAAAATGCCATGTTCGGTTAGGCTTTCCCCGTGGTCAGAGATTACCGCTATGAGAGTCTTTTCGGCAATGCCCAAGTCATCCAGGGTGGACACGATGTCGTGTATGCCGTCATCCACGTATCGTATTTCCTGATCGTATAAGGCAACCACATAGTCGGCGTCTGTGATCGGGCCGTCAGGAGTATGCAGCCAAGTGTCGCGGGCCATCTTCCCCATCGGATGCTTCCACCAATCTTCCAAGGACCTGTTGCCTGGATCCGTGGGATTGCCTTCATAGAAGAGACCACGATATCGGCCCGGTGGATTCAAAGGATAGTGTGTGTCCCAATAAATGGATCATTAGAAAAAAGGGTTCCCTGGCGTGCGTCCGCAGCCAGGAGATTGCGCGGGTGTTGAGCTTTTCGCATGTGACCCCTATAGGAAGAGGGCTCCGCCTGCTGGGATCAATGTAAAACTCGTATCCGCGCGTGAATGATGCCCGCGCCTGCCAAAGGTTGTCCACTGCACAGGTGGTGTAGCCGGCCTGAAGTAAAAGTTCGGGCAGAAAAGGAGCTTCCCGGGCGAGTTGAGCCTGACCGCTGTGGGCAACGATGCCGTGGGTGATTGGATGTTGGCCCGTATATAGAGTGGTGAATGAGGGTTGGGTTGGAATTCCCGGGCAGAAAAGCTGCTCACCAACAATGCCCTCTCGAGCCAGGCAGTCGAGGTTGGGGCTGGTGGAGTGCGGGTAGCCGTAGCAACTCAAATGATCAGCTCGAAGGGCGTCTACCACGATCAGCAGAATATTCAACCGTTCTTTCATGACTATCCTTCATGCGAAATGGAATGTCGACAACGGAAAGAGGAAGAGATATCATACATTTTTTTTCGAAGCCAGATGTTTCACATGCTTACATAATCTCATGGGAGAGTTGGCATGAAAGTCCTTTTCGTCAATCCGCCGGATGGTACGATATCAAAATTTGCTTGGACGCTGGCAACGGAGCCTCTGAACCTAGAATTGCTTGCCGGCAGCGTCGAGGACGAACACAGCGTACGCATTCTGGATCTGGTCATCGACGGAAATCTCCGCAAAGAATTGATGTCTTTTGATCCTGATGTCTTGTGCATAGGCAGTGACATAGGCCAAGTATCCAACGTAAGGAACATGTTCAGACAGGCCAAAGGCGTAAAGACAAACCTATTTGCTATCACAGGGAGCTATCATCCAACGTTAATGCCACAAGATTTTGCAGGCTCTGAAGTGGACCTCATTGTATGCGGCCCGGGAATCCCGACCTTGCGGGAGGTTCTCCGTGCACAGGAAGACGGGTCCAACTTGGAAGACGTACCGGGGATCATGATCCCCACGGATGGGGGATTCCGCCCCACGGCCAAACGCGTGTATCCGCCCACATTGGACGAGGAAGCTTTTGCGGCACGTCACCTTACACAGCGATATCGACGATACTACCATGCCTGGGGTTTTGGCCCCATTGCCTCTATGCGAACCGCCGAAGGCTGTCCCTATCATTGCGGGTTCTGTTCAATCTCTCGATTTTGTCAAAAAAACTATCGCCTGCGGTCTATCGACTTGGTGATCGAAGAATTGCACCGGATAAGGGAGTCGTTCATTTACGTATGGGATCCTGACTTCTTCGTTTCTCCGGGACGGGTCGAGGCGCTATACGAGGCAATCAAGTTCTCAGGCATAGAGAAAAAATACAGATGCTTAGGCAGTGCACACTTCATCGCAAACCATGCTGATCTCATGGCAAAGTGGGCGGAGATCGGGTTGACCCGTGTTTTCATGGGTCTCGAGGCTGCCACCAACGAACGACTGCAGAATTTGAAAAGATGGACCACTGTAGAAGAGAACACCCGTGCGGTAAAAGTGTTGATGGACTGTGATATCAAGGCCAGTCTCGCATTCATCGTCAGCCCGGATTTCACGAAGGCAGACTTTGACACATTGACACGTCATGTCAAGCAACTTGTCATTCCGACACGCGGGGGAACAGCCTCATTTTTCAACCTGACTCCATATCCGGGGACCCCTTTATGGGACGACCTACAGGCCCAGCTCATAACCCTGGATTATCGCTTTTTCGATTGCGTTTTTCCCGTACTCCCAACGAAGCTGCCGATAAGGAATCACTTTGGTGAGTACCTGAAATTATACCTCCATGTCTATAGCCTCTGGATCTTCCAGTTCTTTGTGCCCTGGCTCCTTCAATTCATTATGCGATCCATACGTTCCCGGAAGGCCCAAGAGGGAAGGAAGCAAAAGGCCATGCCGATCCAGGTCAAACACACCTGGCCTCGTGGATCGTTTCGGGGTCTCTGGGTTTCGCTCAGCTTTATCTCGAGGCTCGTATCGGCAAGGCTCTTCGGATATAGGGGGTATGCCCCGCTGACGAATCCTTTTAAAATGGGTGTGGCTATTTTAGGACGACGGCTAACCATATAATATTACCGGATATT
>CAZFWM010000078.1:0-23916 GCA_964522545.1 uncultured Thermodesulfobacteriota bacterium | reverse complement strand
CTTCGCTTCGCTCGCAACATCCATGATTTTTTCCGTATTCCCTTTGGTTTATCTTTTCTTTGCGCCTTTGCGCCTTTGCGTTAAAGCTTTTCCGACGGAATGAATTAGATTTCCTATCGAATCAAGTTAGCCTATTGTCCTGTGTCCGTACCCGTCACTCATCGCGCAGAAGGTGGAGGTTTCCCACGCGCACCCTCTCCAGGCCCTCGGCCCGTGCCGCCTCCAGGCACTCCTCGGCTTGTCCCCGCGAAGTGGTGGGGAGATCCTCCATGTAGAAGTTCGGGTGAAACGCGAGCAGGGCATAGGGAATACGCTTGTCCAGGTCGGCGATGAACCGGGCGATCTTCCTTACCTGGCCGTCGTCGACATAACCCGGCACCATGAGCGTGCTCGCCACCAGGGGCGCCGGCTCGGGCCTCTCGCCGAAGCGGGCGGCCAGGGTCCGGAAGTTCTCCAGAGTCTGCCTGTTCGAAACCCCACACAGTATCCGGTGGAGGGATTCGTCCCAGGCCTTCAGGTCGATCTTTACACAGCCCCCTGTCCGGAGCGACAGATCAAAGGCCCGGGCCAACAGGGCCGGCGTGGCCGATCCATTCGTCTCCCAGCAGATGCGCAGGACCCGGCCTTCGGCCCCGGCCCGATCCACGGCGAGACGCGAGGCCTCCAGGGCGTGGCCGATCTGGCACGAGGGGTCTCCCCCAAAGTAGCAGATGCAGGCCGTCCTCTCTTCCACGGCCGCTGCCATGACATGGGGGGCCGGCGATTCCGCTCCGACCGCCGGTCCACCCGGGCCGGATCGGCGGTAGTGCCAATTCTGGCAGTATAGGCAGTTGAACGAACATGCCTCGTAGAAAACCGCCAGGTTGCTGTAGCCGTGCTCGGGCCCGGGCGCATTTGAGAATTCGGGGTGGCCGGTCCCGGAGCCTCCCGGGCAGACCCAGTCCGCCACACAGTTGGTGGGCAGAGGGTCGTGGTACCACGAAACCCTGCCCCCGCTGCGGTCCCCGCCGACTATCCTGCCGTCCCGATGGGTGCGCACCCCACAGTACCCGCTCTCTCCGTCCGGGATGCGGCACTCGTTCGCGCAATATCCGCACGGCCTTCCGGCGGGATCGTCGGGCGCCCGTGCCGGGAGCGGGAAGGGCTCGCGGCTTCGCGTGTGGGCCTGGGCCGCGATCCCGGCCGCCTCTTCGCCCCCGTCCGCCGCGCACGCCGGGCAGAGGCCGAGGAGCTCGGAGATGAAGACGGCCTCTTTTTCGCACAGCCGGCAGGTTCTCACTTGCGCTCTCAGGAATAGGGCGGGCCATGCCCGCCATTTTTTCAAAATACAATCACATGGCGGCCACGGGCCGCCTATTACTTATATCTCTCGTGCTGGAGGGATAAATACCTCCCCAACATTCCAACACATCGAAAATGCCTGAAATACACTATATGTTTTTCCCAGTCTCCTGGGAAAAACATCGCGCGATCTCGTCCTGGGCGAAATCGGGCAGGTCCCGCACAAGCCCGTCCTGTTCCACGATCTTGACCCCCCCGGAGGGATCGCGGACCTCGCCGATCACGGCCGACTCGATCCCTTCCACGGCGAGGGCGGCGACGATCCCCTCCGCATCGGCCGGCGCCACCGCGGCCAGCAGCCCCCCGGAGGCGATGGCCCCCAAGGGATCGATTCCGACCATCTCACAGAGCCGCCGGGTCTCGGGCCGGACGAGTATCGCCTCGGCGCGAACCTCCAGGCCCACCCCCGAGGCGATGGCGATCTCGTGGAGTGCCGCAGCCACCCCGCCCTCTGTGGGGTCGTGCATGGCGTGCACCTCCCCGGCGGCCGTGGCCACTGCGACGTCCCGGAGAACGCTGATCCCGGGATCGACGATGAAGTCGCGGCAGCGCTCTATCAGGGCCTCCGACACCCGGCCCTGCAGCACGGATCCCTTCTCCCTGGCGATGATCGAGGTCGCCTCGATGGCCGCCCCTTTTGTCAGGATGATCTTGTCGTGAACTCGGGCCCCGGCCGCGGTGACCAGCCGGTCGGGCTCGACCTGGCCGAGCATGGCCCCAACAACGATCGGCCTGGCCAGGCCCGCGGTGACCTCGGTGTGGCCCCCGCAGAGCGTTGCGCCGATCTCGCGGCAGGCCCCGGCGATCTGGTCGAAGATGGCTTCGGCATCAGCCTCCCTGGCCCGGCCCTCGGGCAGGAGCACCGTTGCCAGGAACCATTTCGGGCGGCCTCCCATGACGGCGATGTCGTTTGCGTTGACGTGGATCGCGTACAGGCCGATCCGGTCGGTCGCGAACGTGATAGGGTCGCTCTTGGCCAGCAGGTAGCCGGACCCGACATCGATCACGGCCGCGTCGATCCCTATCCCGGGACCGACCACGAGGCCGGGGCCGGGCCGCACGTACCTGCCGAGCAGCTTTCCGAGGAGCCGGCTGCCGAGCTTGCCGGCGGGAAGAAACGGGCCTTCCTGCATGGGGTATTACTCTCCTTTGAACATCAAAGACGGCGACTTCACAAAAATAAAACTATACAGCAGTGCATTTTGTTAAACAAGACGAGAATGAACCTTAACGCGGCCGGGCCGCAACCGAATCCCAACTCCCTCACCCAGGCCCTCTCCCGGGAGGGAGAGGGATCACGTGAGATAAGGGATTAAAGGTTATCGCAACGACCAGGTATCAACATCAACGTTGCATAAAATCGCAGAGCGGAAACGAGTCAGAGTGCGCCGTATGCGGCCGCGCGCAGGCTCGGACAGACCGGAGCGTATTTCTCATTCCATTTGCTTTTCAATCGAAAATAGGGTATATTTACAAGGCCATAAGTATACCCCAATCCAAATTAATCGATTCTTCGTGTAAGGTTTTACTTTTTGTGAGGAGATAACAATGTCGAAAAGAATTCATATGTTCATAGCGCTCTTACTTTCCTGCATCCTTTTGGAGGCATGTTTCATCCGTGTCAACCAGGTGGGCTACCTCGAGAACGATACAAAGGTGGCCAATCTCTTTTCAAACCAAGACCTCGACGCCTATTACTTCACTGTCGTCACTGTCCCCCAGGGTGTGCCCGTCCTCGCCTGGACATCCGTGGGACCGAAGCTCGGGGCGTATTCGGGATTCAGCAACCACTACAAGCTCGATTTTTCGTCGATTACAACCCCCGGAACCTATAGGATACTGCTTTCTAACGGGAAGACGGTATCGTACGATTTCGAGATAGGCAATCATATTTATGAAGCAGCCCCGGCCACCATACTTCATTTCCTCAGGGCCCAGAGGTGCGGGCATAATCCGTATCTGGGAGTGAATTGCCACATGGATTCCGGAACCTCGAGAATGGACGCGAAAGCCGTGGAAGGCCCCCATGCCGGGACCGTTTTCGACGCGTCCGGTGGATGGCATGACGCAGGGGATTATATTAAATTTATGATCAACAATGCGAACGTAACGTTTCTTCTTCTCTTCGCCTACCAGGAAAACCCCGCGGCCTTCGCAGATGATTACCTTGCCGACGGCGCGCCGGGCTCAAACGGTATAGCGGACGTACTCGACGAGGCAAAGTACAGCCTTGATTGGATCATGAAAATGCATCCGAATCCGGAAGAGTTTTATCACCAGGTGGGGGACGCCAATGACCATGATCAGTGGAGGCTTCCACAAGACGACACGGCGTACTACTCGACATCGCCCTACAGGCCGATGTTCCCCTGCGCAAGCGGCCGCGGTGCCAACGTGGCCGGAAAAGCGGCCGCCGCCCTGGCGCTCGCCTCGATGATCTGGACAGACCTCGGGGACACGACCTATGGGGACACATGCATTGAGCACGCGCAGCAGATCTATGAATTCGGCCTGGAAAACCCACAGGCACAGGCTTCGAGGCCGCCGGACTTTTACGGCGAGACAACGTGGCGGGATGACATGGAGCTGGCCGCGGTAGAGCTTTACAAGGCAACGGGCATTAACGCCTACCTTTCGGATGCGGAGTCCTGGGCGCCCTTCGTCGGCTCGGCGTGGGGATGGACCGATTGGGCCACGCTCAATTTCTTCGCCCACTACGAGCTCTACCCGCAGACATCATCCGGGACGCTGCGCAACCAGCTCAAACAATTCATGCAGTATGACCTTGACGAAAATGTAGCCTACGCGAGCAGCGACATGTTCGGGATGGCCGCAGATTATGAATGGGGCTCCCAGGCCTTGAATACAGCCGCGGTCCTCAACACCTATCTTTATAAACGACTTTTCAGCGAGACAACGTATGACAGTATGGCTACGGCGGCGAGGGACTACCTACTCGGGAAGAACCAATGGAGCATTTGCTTTATTGTGGGAATGGGGAACGACTACCCCAATTACCCGCACCATCAGATATCGGAGATCATGGGCGCCGATATAGCAGGCATGCCCATAGAGGGACCGATAGCTCAGTCATCCTGGCAATCCTACGGAGCGCCCGGGCCGCTGCCGGAGCAGGACCCGTACCACGTCTTTCATTCTTCAGACGCCGTCTACTACGATTTCATGCCTGATTACTCGACGAATGAGCCCACAATCTGGCAGGCCGGCCTTACTATCGCGATGTTTTCCTTCAATTGACGCCCCCACCATATCCAGGTTACCATTTCCACAAGTGCTCCCCGGAGGTGTTGTCCCTTGAAACCTCGCTTTTCAATGATTCTATTCTCACCCCCTCTCTTCCTCTCTCTCTGTCTCCTTCAGGGGTGCAGCGGCGGCGGCCCCGGTTTTCTCCAATATCCCGGGGCGACCATCCTCACCGAGGACGGGGTCTACGTGACAAACGGGGACGATTGTACCCTGGAGGGGGAGGTCTCCGACCCCAATCAGCCTGGAGGGGATCTGGCCTACTTCTGGCACAGCGACCGGGACGGCCTCCTCTGCAGGGGAAGGGCGGGAAGCCGTGAGCGGATCGAGTGCCGGCCGGCGGAGCTTCAGCTCGGACTTCACCACATCACCCTAAAGGCGGAGAGCGATGCGGGGCTCGCCTCGGAGGATTCGATAAGGGTCCGGGCCCTGCCTCCCTGGCAGGTAGGGCTCCGGGGCAGAAAGGCCGACGTGGTGATCGGAATCGGAGCAGGCGCCGAGCCCGCCCAGTACACCCCCGACGTGATCGACGCCCTTGTGCGACACGACAATTTGGAGCTCATCCTGGCGGTTCGCTCCGACGAGGTCGAGGGGGAACGCCCGGGTCTCGCCGAGGTCGTGGCCAAGCTGAACAGGGCCGGCGTACCCGTCTGGGCGTGGCTGCTGCTCTCCGGCGACGAGGGGGGCGAGGAGGAGACAGGGCCCTACGCCTACGACGTCAATGCGGAGCGCTTCTACGCCTTCTGGCAGCGCTTCCGGGCATGGGCCCTGGAGGAGGGGCTCGATTTCAAGGGGGTCGGCCTGGACTTCGAGCTTCCCACCGAAATCATCGAGGCGATACTCGGGATCGACGACGGCACGCCCGACCTGGACCTCCTCCTCTCGCTGAACCGGCCGCTGCGCCACAAAACCGCGGGCAAGGTCTTCTGGGATCTCTATCAGGAGGCCAGGGCGTCAGGCTATTCGACCTATGCCGTGGGCTACTTCTCCATGCTCGACGACCTGCTCGACGGGGACGACGATCTCCAGATGTTCCTGGCCACCCCCGGGCTTCTCCCGGATACGGCCTCGAACCTGGACATCGTCTCCACCATGCTGTACCGGCCCAACGCCGCGATGCTCGGCCTGGACCCCGGCCCCTATTTCATCTACGCCTATGGTCGGACCATGCACCAAGCCTATGGCCCACAGGGAACCATCGTGCTCAAAGCCTGGCCCGGCGAACAGGACCCCGACCTCGGCCGACTGCTCAAAGACCTCCACCTCGCCAAGAACCTCGGCTTCGACCGGATCGAGATATACAGTCTGGAAATCCTGCTCGAGAACTACGGGGCCGGAGTGATCGACGTGATCTGCAACGTCCTCGAAGAGGCCCAGGACACGGTGATCTCGAAGAACGCCCTGGTCGACCTGATCCGGGCCGGCCTGGGGCTCTGGGACAGCCTCGCTAATCCGATCTACCACCCCGAGACCGAAGTCGTGCCTATACCTCAGCGGTTGACCAAACCGGCCGAATCCAAGTATTACTTTAGTGATCAAGCACCATACAATCGTCAATGAGATGGCGTGAGGACACGATGACCAGCCCCAACGATCTCACCAGGCGGGATTTTCTCAAGCTCTCTGCGGCCGGGGCCGCGGCCCTCAGCCTACCGCCGGGCTGCCACGATGGGGACGGCCTCCAGGCTCCGAGCCCCACGCCGAGCCGGATTTTCAGGGTCGACAACGTCCCTGAGCTCCACCGAGTCCTGCCTGACCCGCCGAACTTCACCCATCCCGGGCTCGACGCCATGCTCCGGCTCCTGGACGATGAAGGCCACCCTTTTTACAGGACCGACTCCCGGGTTCCCCTCGGCGGCCCCGAGGGGATCGTCGGCCCCGACGACGTGGTTGTGGTCAAGCCGAACCAGGTGGCCTTCAAGTACGCGGGCACCTGCACGGACCTTCTCCGCGGCCTCATCCAGCGAATCGTCGACCACCCCGACGGGTTCACGGGAGAGATCGTATTCTTCGACCAGTACTGCATCCCCTTCTTCCCGAATTCCGTGAACCCCCTCTACATACTTCCCAATGTGGCCAGGCTGTTCAGGCACCTCGGCCACAAGGTCTCGGTCTACCTGCTCGAGAAGGTCTTCAAGGACGTGGCCCACGAGGGCCCTCCCCACCGGGACGGCTTCGTCGACCTGGAGGCCGACCACCCGGACGACCCGATCTGCGACTGCCTCACCTACCCGAAGTTCACCACCCTGTTCGGCACCCAGATCGACTTCCGGGATGGCGTGTACAACGGCGAAACCTATGAGGAACGGCTCACCTTCATCAACTTCCCGGTCATGAAGAACCACCACTGGATGGGGCTGACCTGCTGCTGCAAGAACCTCTTCGGCACCACGGAGACCATGACCTGGAGGATCCCGAGACCCGAGCGCTGGCTGCGCAATCACAGGGCCCTCTGGGAGACCGGGTTCCTGGGGCGGCTCATGAAGAGGGTCCGGAGGCCCGACCTCAATATCGTGGACGCTATACGGGTCGTACATCAGCCGCCGCTCGGGCCGGCCGTGTGCGTTCCGGGCGGGTGGGCCGAGCAGGGGACCCTGCTGGCCGGCTTCGATCCGGTGGTCCTCGACTACTACGCCGCAAAGCACGTGCTCTACCCGATCGACACGCGGGCGCCCTGCGAGGGGATCCAGGGGAACAACAGATGCACCGACCCGGCGCCGTGCCTCGGGAACGGAGGCCACTGCGAGAGGGCGAATCCGGATCTCGAGTGCGGGGACATCATGGACAGCACCTTCTGGCACGCCCCGATGGGCCTGTGGATCGAGGGAGGGGCCCCGGTCGACTCCCTCCGCCGGTACCTCACGGCCACGAGCCTCGCCCTTCACGGCGAAGTGCGTCTGGGCGACGAATTCGCAGAGGTCGTGCGGATCAGTCTGTAGGGGTACATGCCGGACCAAAGGCGTCAAGGGCACAACGCAAAGCTCAATGCATTGGGGGCAATCTTTTACTCTCTGATTTTTTAACGCAGAGACGCAAAGATCCGGATGAGTAAACAGGATAAATTCACCACAGAGGACACAGAGAGCACAGAGAGAGGATGAGTAAATTTTTACTTTAATAAGATTCTCTCTGTGACCTCTGTGTCCTCATGTGGTTGAACAAATAGAATTTTCACTGACCCCAGGGCTTTCCTTATCTCTGCGACTCTGCGTCTCTGCGTTAAATCTCTTTGCTGGAAGGAGAGATAATATGGAGAATCCCTTGTGAGATGTTGCGTAACCGGCAGATGGATCACGAGAGCCTTGCTTTTGGCCCTCCTCTTCACCGGCTGTCACGGCGACGACAGCGGGCGCCCGGAGACCTCTCTGCCCGATCTCCCCGGCGGCCCCCTGCAGGCCGGCGTGGCCCGGGGCCACCTCCGCCTGCCCGTGGGCGTGCCCCTTGGAGGATACGCCCAGAGGGGCTTTCTTCTCTACTTCTTTACGGACGGCTTTCCTGCAGGTTTCAGGCCCAGCCCGTACGCCCCGAACTTCGTCCCCTCCATCGGCGTGCACACGAGGCCGAACGTCAAGGCCGTGGCCCTCGACAACGGCTTTGAAAAAATCGTCATCGTCAAGGTCTCTCTGGTCAGCGTCTCGGACGCCCTGCTCTTCGAGGTCGAGAGGCTGGCCGGCCTGAGATCGGGCCTCGATCTCACCGACCGGATCATACTCACCGCCGACCACTCCCACGCCTCGTATGGTGCCTACTGGCAGAACTACTTCCTGGGATTCGGCTCGGTCGATGTGTACAATCAGGAGATATTCGTGCGCATGGCCGATCAGATCGCCGACGTGGCGGCCCGGGCCGTGACGTCCCTCGAGCCTGCGACGATCGGCTTTGCAGGCCGCGACGACTTCGATCCGGAGGATGCGATCTACCGCGACCGCAGGCCCGAGAACGATGTGCTCGGCCCGGCCGGGGAGCTCATCATCGGAAACCACGGGCAGAGGGTCTCCCCCCTGCCTCAGAGGGGAAGGACAAAGGACGGGAGGCTCGACCTCGTGAGGATCGACGGGCCCGACAGCACGCCCCGGGCGGTGATCATCAACTTCCCGATCCACGGCACGGCCCTCGCTCCCTCCAACCTCCTCACCTCGAGCGACATCCCGGGCGCCATCGAATTCAGGGTCGAAGAGGCGATCCCGCCCGTGACGGCCCTGTTCGTCCAGGGCGCCGCCGGTGACGCTGAGCCGGCCCTGGTGAACGACTACGAGGAGTACGATTACCTGCTCCGGCTCGCCGACCGGGCGGCCGAGACGATCCTCGACCTGTACTGGGAGATCAGGCTCACGGGCGACCTGGAGATGGAGATCCTCTCCCGGCAGATTCCGCAAACCAGGGACACGGTCAAAATCACGAGGGACGGGGCCGTCGTGGAATACGGGCCGGTCGTGGGAAACCTGGAGATCGACGAGGACTATTTCGGGACCTATGACGATTTCAATTTCCCTGACGGTGCCACCTTCTGCGGCCAGGACTCCTTCCCCATGTTCGTGGGCCCCCTGATACTGCCCCGGTTCGAGGACTGCCCGCTCAGGCCCGAGTGCGACCCCTGCGATCCCCCGTCCGGCCCGGACCAGAATCCGCGGACCCGCAAGGAGGACGAGGGGATCTACTGCGCCTGCTGCATGCCAGACGAGGTGGACTCCCAGTTCCGGATCGTTCTCCCCTTTGGTATCCCCGAGCCGATCCTGCCGGTGCCGGAGACCCTGAGCACGCGCGTGACGGCCGCCCGGATCGGCGACCGCCTCATCGTGACCCTGCCCGGAGAGCCGGTCTCGGTGCTCGCCGAGATCCTGCGTTCGAAAGCACCCCAGGTCTTCGGGCCCTCCAAGACCCTGGTCTGGGGATATGCCCAGGACTACGAGGGGTACCTCATGACCGCCTACGACTGGATTCAGGGGGGATACGAGACGAGCATCAACACCTGGGGCCCTTTGCAGGGGGAATACATCATGCAGGAGGCCCTGGCCCTGGCCGGGCTCCTCGCCACGCCGGCGATCGAGGACCCGGGCGGGATCGACCGCCCGGTCTACGACCCCACGGCGCTCACCTTCCACCCCCTGCCCGGCGGCGCCGTGGTCCCGGAGAACACGGTCCACCGGCCGAATCCGGCCGGGACCGTGATCGAGGAGCCGGCCGGGTCGATCGCGGCGGGCGGGGCCGTCTCGATACGATGGCACGGGGGGGACACGGTGATCGACGCGCCCGCGGCGGTGGTCGAGAAACGGGTCGGAGGCGGACGATTCGAGGCGGCGCCGGGGCCGGACGGGCGTCCCCTGGATGAGACGGGGTACCGGACCGTGCTCCTCTACGAGCCTGTGGTTCGGCCCCTGAGCGGCGTCCACGACCACATCTGGACCTTTCTCTGGGACGTGGGGGACCAGGCGCCCGGGACCTACCGGGTTCACATCACCGGGGCCTCGTATGACGGCCTCGACAAGGTCTTTCCCTTCGAGGGCATGAGCTACGAGCTGCTGTCCAGGGAGTTTTCCGTGACGGGGAAATGACAAAAGGGGGATGAATAGAATTGGACAGCACACGATTCGGTGTCGGGGTTGTTTCTTTGGTTTGCAGCATTCTCCTAATCCCGGCACAGACCGAGGCCATGAGCGCCGAGGTGCTGCCCAAGGGGGTCTTCCGCATCGGCCTCGACGCCGCCTACAAGAGGGCCACTCGCTATTTCACGGGCGACTGGGGCCTGAACACCGAGAGCATCGTGGCCGACTACGACGGCATCGAGCTCGGCCCGTCGGAGATGTTCGGTCTGCTGGGAATCGACATACCTTTCGATCCAGATGGATTGATCTATAGCTGGCTGGAGGACAATTTCTCTCTGGGCAGGACCAACGTCGGCCTCGACAGCTGGGCCATCAAGTATCAGGTCTCCCTGTTCTACGGTATCACGGACCGCCTCAGTATGGGCATGGTCGTTCCCTTTACCCGGGGCACCTACGAGTTCGACATCGGCCTCGACGATTGCAGAGTGCGTCTGAACCCGAACTACGATCCGGACAGTTTTTTCCCCATCACGAACCAGCTTCCGATCCTCCCGACGAATGACCCGGAGAAGCTCATCGACTTCGCCGATGCCAACACCATCTTCAGCGACCCGCGCTACGGCTTCGAGTACAAGCCGCTGCCGGAGCCGGGCCGGCACACCGAGACCGGCCTGAACGACATGCTCTTCGGCCTCCGCTACCTGTTCCACCAGAGCGAGACATGGCGCATGGCCGGCTCGGTCTGGTCCATGGCGCCCACCGGGAAGTTCACGGACCAGAACGAGGTGTACAGCCTCAAGTTCGGGGACGGGCAGTGGGACCTGGGCCTCCTCTGGTCCGTCGACTACATGCCCTTCGGGGACCGCCCCTTCCTCGGGATCTTCAGCAACCTCTACCTCGACCTGTCGGCGGGTTACACCTTCCAGTTCTCGGACCGGCGGCGGATGAGGATCTGGTCCCTCATTACGGACGATGACGGAAACATCGAGGGGGTCCTGCCCCTGGCGAGCAAGGAGAGCCTGGTCAAGGTCCACCGCGATTACGGGGATACCATCGACATATACGCCTCCGGGGCCGTGGCGATATGGGAGCACTTCTCCTTCGGGTTCGAGTTCTACGGGTACTACGAGGGGAGCGACGAGTACACCGGGCCGAACGCATGGTCGCCCGACAACCCGGAGGGCCACCAGTACGAGGCCATGGAGTGGGAGACCGACCGCTCCTCGATCGATATGTCCCTCTATCTCGCCTTCTCGACCATTCCGCTCTTCACGGACGGAAGGTTCCCCCTGCCCTTCGACATCCTGCTCGGCTACGGGCGCTCCATAGCGGGCAAGAACATCGACGTGGTGGAGAGCTTTACGCTGAGCTTCGCCACCTACTTCTCCTTCGACATCTTCAAGGGTGAGAAAAAAGACCTGCCCACGCTCAAGGATGTGCCCAAGGTCTCGAAGTAGATTATGATGCGCTCGTAAAAAGTCACACCAACCTGTCATTTCGAGCAAAGCGAGAAATCTTTCCGATGATACAATCTGAAAAGATTAGATTTCTCCCTGCGGTCGAAATGACAGAGAGTACTTCTCCCTTGCCAAGACTCAGCTTTACCGGCTATCCTTATTCACGATGCGCTCCCTTTCGAAATACTTGATCGCCGCCGTTCTGCTACTGACGCTCGGCCTCCCGCCGGGCGCTGTGGCCGGGCCGCAGGGCCGCACCATGCCGGCGCCAACCCCGGATGCCGACGCCGAGCCGTGGATCGGCCCCATCCTGCTCACCGAGGAAGAGCGTGCGTGGATTGCCGAGCATCCCCGCATCCGGTCGTACTTCGAGAGCTGGCCGCCCTTCCTGATCGACGATGGCGGCACCCCCCGCGGCATCACCATCGATTATCTGGAGCTCATCTGTGGAGAGCTCGGCCTGGAGGTGGAGTACGTCTGGATGGAGTGGACCCAGGCGCTCAGAAAGATCCACCCCCCCCGGCCCGACATCGACGTCCTTCCGATCCTTACCCACATGGCCGAGCGGGAGGCGTTTCTCCACTTCACGCGTGACTACGTCTCGTTTCCCATCGTCATCTTCTCGCGCAAGGACTCCTTCTTCGTCGGTGACCTGAGCGATCTGCGCGGACACGCCGTCGTGGTCGAGCGCGAGTATGCAATGCACGCACGCCTCATACGCACGCTGCCGGACCAGCCCCTGATCGTAGTGAATACGACTATCGAGGCGCTGGAGGAGCTCGTTCTGGGCCGCGCCGGCGCCTACCTGGGCAACCTGGCCGTGGGCACCTATCTCATCCAGGAGCGGGGCTTCACCAATCTGAAGGTGGCCGCCCCCACACCGTTCGGCACGCACGACCAGGCCATTGGAGTTCGTCTTGATTATCCGATTCTCGCCGGTCTCCTGGATAAGGGACTCGAGGCTGTCACTCCCCATGGGCACCAGGAAATTCGCCAGCAGTGGCTCGCGGTGCGCTATGAGCACGGTCTCACCCGCGCCGACATCTGGAGGTGGGTCCGCTGGGTGGTGGTAGCCTCGGGCGCTCTGCTCCTGCTCACCCTTCTCTGGAACCGGAGGCTTCGGCGCGAGATCATGGAACGCCGGCGGGCCGAGGCCGCCCTGGAGGAGAGCCGCTCTCAACTAATCGAGGCCCAGCACCTGGCGCGGATCGGAAGCTGGAGCTACGACATCGACTCCGGAAGGATCCGATGGTCGCCCGAGACATTTCTGATCATGGACCGCGATCCACAGCTCGGAGAGCCCGGCTACGTGGAGCACCGCGACCTGGTCCACCCCTGGGAGACCTTTGACCGCGCCGTACAGTCCGCTCGCCGCTCAGACGGCCCCCATGAGGCCGAGCTGAGGCTCCGGCGATCGGATGGTACGATCCGGCACGTGATCTGCCGTGCCGAGCCTGCGCCGGAACGCGGCGACGAGGGATCGATCCGGGAGATCATCGGCACGTTCCAGGACATCACGGAACGCAGGGAGGCCGAAATAGATCGCGAGCGATTCGAGGCCCAGATGCGGCACACGGAGAAGCTCAAGAGCCTCGGCGTACTGGCGGGCGGCATTGCCCACGACTTCAACAACATCCTCCAGATCGTCCAGGGCAACGCCCATATGGCGATGCTGGATCTTCCGGAGAGCTCGGAGCCCCGCAAGAACATCGACGAAGTCGTCCAGGCCTCCAGGAGGGCAGCCGAGCTGTGCCGGCAGATGCTCGCCTACGCGGGGCAAGGCACCGTTGAGATGAAGGTGCTCGATTTCTCCTCGATCGCAGAGGGCATCGCACGGATGCTGAAATCTTCGATCTCCAAGAAAGCCACGCTCCACTTCGACTTCGCCAAAGACCTCCCCGCCGTCAGGGCGGACCCCACCCAGATGCGCCAGGTCGTGATGAATTTGATCACCAACGCCTCCGAGGCGCTCGAAGAGAGAAGCGGCTTTATCACCCTGTCGACCCGCGCCTGTGAATGCGACGAATCGAGTTTCGCCGAGATGTATGTGGCCGACGACCTGCCCGCCGGGACCTATGTCGTCCTGGATGTCAGCGACGACGGCTGCGGCATGGACAAGGAGACCCGGGGCCGATTCTTCGAGCCGTTTTTCACGACCAAGTTCCCGGGACGCGGGCTCGGCATGGCCGCCGTGCTCGGCATCGTTCGAGCCCACCGGGGCGCGATACAAGTGCAAAGCGAGCCCGGTCAGGGGACGAGGATCACCTTGTACCTGCCGGCCTTGGATGAGCCGGCTCCGACCCGGCCGGCCCGGGAGCCCGCTCTCAGGCCGGATGTCCGCGCCTCGGGCACGGTGTTGGTGGCAGACGACGAGCCGAAGCTGCTCGAGATGTTGGAGCGAATCCTGTCCGATCGGGGATTCACCGTCGTAACCGCAGCGGATGGCCGCGAGGCTGTGGACATTTTCCGCGAGCGATCCGGAGAGATCGCCTGCGTGGTCCTCGACCTGACGATGCCGTACATGGATGGTGAGGAGGCCTACCTGGAGTTGCGCAGACTGGATGCGGAAGTCCCGGTCATCATTGCCAGTGGCTTTCACAGGCAGGAGGTGGAACAGCGGTTCAACGGGGCCGGGCCCGAGGTCCGCTTCATCCAGAAGCCCTTCGATATCAACATTCTCGTGGCAGAGATCCAGGCGGCTATGGTAAGGGTTGTTTGACCTCGAAGCCTACGGCATGATCGTGGCAGCCGGAGCAGCGGTCTGTGAAGTGGTCTTCGCCTGTGGCGTACCGATCGTAGAACTTCGTCCACCTGTGGCAAACCTCGCAGAGCCCTGAGCCCGGCTCACGGCCGTTCTCGCCCCCTTCCTCGGCACCAAGCTCAGCGAAGCTGTAATCGGCACGGCCCTCGACGTTTCGGAAATCGATGCAGACGGTCTTTCCGAATCCCGCCGAAAGACTCTCTCTTATGAGGTAGATGTTCTTGGAGCCGTGGGGGTCGTGGCAGCTCGGACATGTGTCGAGCCGGCCGTCGCGGGGAAACAAGATCCCCTTGGGAGGGTGCCCCTGCTCGCTGTGGCACCGGTCGCACCCGGGGGAGGCTCGGTGCCCGGTACCCGGGGTCGAGTCGGCCTCTTCGTGGCAGAAGGCGCAACCATAGAGGGCCCGGTGGGAGGAGAAATTCTCCCATGCGTCGGCCTGGACGCCGTGGCAGGTTGCACACTCGGCGGAGGCCGCGTCGGAGGGCTCGCCGGAGTCACCGCCGCAGGCGGGGATGGCGAACAGGATCAGGGCGAACAGGAGCCGGTTGATTCCAATCACTTTATGGCCTGACACCATTTCATAAACAATCAAATGGTAGGGGCACGGCATGCTGTGCCCCTACGCACCCACAATCCACGCCGCCTGCCGGGCGGCCAGGGCCTGGGTCGTCAGGGTTGGGTTGTACCCGGTGGAGGTAACGAAGACGCCCCCGTCGGCGCAGTACAGATTGTCGAGGTCGTGGAATCGTCCATAAGGATTCACCACGGACCGATCCGGATCGGTCCCCATGCGCAGGGCCCCGAGGATATGTTTCGTGTCGGGGATGCCGCCGGTCTGCATCGACTCGAGCACGGAGAAAGCGGCCATGGCCCCGGCCGTCCGCAGGATCTCCTCGAGCCTGGGCAGGAAGTGCGAGGCAGCGCACTGGTCGTTCGGGTGCTCTTTGTAGGTGATCCTGGCCACCGGGAATCCGTAGACATCCCTCACATTCGGGTCGAGATCGACCCGGTTGGACGAGAGGGGGAGATCCTCGCCGATGAGCGTGATGACGCCCAGATGATCCCGCAGGGGACTTGCCCGCATGTAGCGCTTGTGGGCCTCTCCGATCACCGGGAGGTTCTTCGCCTCCGAGATGGGATGGAGCTGAGCCCCGAACTCGACAATCCCTCCCCCCAATAACTTGTCGGGCTCGTCCGGGTCGGGTGGGCGATTGAAATCGTCCATGCCGTGGCTCCCCACCCGGCCCCGATGGATGTGCAGGCGCTGGGGGAAGATGCCGAATACGCTCCAGACGGTGTGGAACATGAGGTTCCGGCCCACCCGGCCGCTCCGGTTGCCCAGGCCGCCGGGGTGGGCGTCGCAGGCCGAGAGCAGGCAGAGGCGGGCGCTCTCGATGGCGTTGCAGGCCAGGATGAAGACGCCCCCGGCCTGGCTCACGATCTCACCGGAGGGGCCGACGTATTTCACCCGCTCGACCCGGTCGCCTGCGCGGCTCGTCTCGAGGCCGAATACAAAGCAGTCGGGGCGCAGCTCGCAGTTTCCCGTGAGCAGAGCGTCCCGAACCGCGGTGACGGCCGTGCTCCCCTTGGCGTTGATGGCACACCCGTGGCCCCCACAGAAGCCGCAGTTGCTGCACGCCGGGCGGCCCCGGTAGGCGACGGAGTTCACGGCGATCGGCGTGGGATAGGGGTGGTACCCCAGAGACCGGGCCGCGTCGGCGAGGAGAAGGCTGTGGTACTTGGGGTACCCGGGCGGCATCGGGTAGGGAGAGCGGGGCTCTTCGAAGGGATTGCTCCCGGCCTCTCCCTGGACCCCGATGACCGCCTCCACCTCGTCGTAAAAGGGCTCGAGGTCCGGGTACGAGATCGGCCAGTCCTCGATGTCGGCCCCCTCCACCTCCCCGTAGATCGTCCTCAGGCGAAGGTCCTTCTGCTGCACCCGGGGGGAGTTGCCGTCATAGTGAATCGTGCCGCCGCCCACGGTCGCGGCCAGGGCGTTCACGCTCCCCACCCAGCTCTCCTCCCCCTCGGAGCGCCGGTAGGTCCTCGGCTCGATCCTCGGATCCTGGACGATGAAGCTCCGGTGCTCGAACTTCAGCTCGTCGTTGCCGAACCGATTCCGGAGAATGCCGTCGGGACGGTCGAGCCCGACATAGTGATTCTCCCCCTTCTCGAGCAGGAGGACCCGGAGGCCGGCCTCGGCCAGGACCTTTGCTGCGATCCCACCGCCGGCGCCGGAGCCGATGATGACCGCGTCGGGATTGCCGAATTTCATTTCCCGCCCCCGGCGTATCCTCGAAGGCTGCGCGCCCCGCGGCGGGCGAGGATCTCTCTGAGCCGCTTTACCGCCTCCCCCACTTCATCGGCGCTCAGGGCCTCATCCGCCTGCTTCCCGTCAGGCTCTTCCACCTGTCTCCTCGTGTACCCTACCGGCTGCCGGTCCCCTTCATAGAGAATATTGCCCCACCCCGTACAGTCCGCGTTGCCTCCGTACTCCGGCGCCGCATACATCCCCTCCACGGTATGGTCGAAGGCGACGGCCCGAAACTCCTGATCGGCCATCGAATAAATCTGACCTTGATGCTCCGGCTCCAGGGTTTTGAAGTCCGATCCGTACCGGCTCCGGGCCTGGGCATCGAGGGCATCGATCCCTTCGGAGTAGATCTCCTGGAGCCCCCTGACCGGCCCGTTGAACTCCCGCTCGGCGATCCCTTGGGAGCCCTCGATGGTGTTCCTCCAGGCGATCTCCTTGACCCTGGAGAGCGGAAGGTAGACCGCGAACCCGTTCTCGCCGCCGTGCCTTCCGCTGTAGGGTCCTGCCGCGTAGATCCGCGGGGGATCGACCGTAAAGGCCCCGAGCAGGAAGTCGATGTAGTCGGCCACCCTCGCCGTTACCGCTCCGGGGGCCTGGTCGTCGGGTAAGCCTTCGGGAATGACGAGGCCCGCAAGGGCTCTCACGGTCTCATACGGGTGGCTATCGAAGAAGCGCCCCGGCTCGGGGCGGGAAAGCTCACGCCCAGAATCGTGGCATCCCACGGGCAGAACAAGCACGGCCGTGCCGCAGAGCCCGACCTGGATGAACCGACGGCGGCTGATCACCGGGTCCAAGGTGGAGATGGAGCTACCTTCTTCCAATCCTTTTCCTGCCGGCAAACCGGTAGAACCGGTGGTATGAGGAAGGCCTGCCGAATCCCTACTCAAAATAATGGAGCTCGATCCCTCGGCGCGAGAGCTCGTCGAGGAAGGGATCCGGATCGTCGAGGATGCGCTCGGCCGCGTAGACGCCGCCCGGCTTGTCGTCCCAGGTCCCGCGGGCGGCCCAGAGAGCGGCCACGGTGCACGGGAACGAAGTGATCACGGCTATGTGGCCTACTCCTGTATAGTAGTGATGACAGGCCTCACCCTTATCGGTCCCATACACGTCGATCCGGAAGACCGACCGGTCGATCCCCTCCGAGGCGAAGAGACTCTCGATCCTGTGGAAGAATCGAGCCATGGCCGTCCGCTTCGCGTGGGTATTGATGAGCCTGAGGCGGGACATGGCCTTGACCAGGCCGACGATGTAAGGCGGCTTCACCCCGCCGTGGAGGGTCACCTCGGTGAGCCCCGGGAGGTTGCGCGGGATCGAGACCGACTCGGCGTGGCCCGTGTAGAAGACCGGGGTCCGGCCGATCGGCTCCTGGAAATCCACCACTTTGCGGCCGTCCCCGGTCCGCACCCTGACTTCGCGGCCGTCGATCCACTGCAGGGTCGTGCCGTTAAAGATGTGGAAGAGGTGGGCCAGGTTCGTGGGGCCCACGGCCTCGTCCGAGCCGGCGCACCACTGGACGTGGATCTTATCCGGCTTCTCCATGGAGTTGTATCCTTTCCGGGCCAACATCTGGGTGATGCCCGGGGAGTTGCCGAAGCCGGTGAGAATCTGAACGCCCGCCTCCTTCGCCTCCTCGTCCAGGGTGAGGACGTCGAGGTAGGCGTCGTAGTCGTCGCAGATCGACACGTAAGGCCGGCCCGCCTCGATGGCCGCCCGTGCCAGTGGCCGCTCCCAGACATAGAAGGGCCCCACGAAGCACATGGTCACATCGTGGGCCTTCATGAGCTCCACCACCTGGGCGTGGTCCCGGGCGTCCACCCGGGCGGCACGGAATTTCGGGCCCTCGTCCTCAGCCTTCTCACGCGCACCCGCCTCGTTGATGTCAGCCAGGGTCACCACCTCCACGTCCTCTTCCTTCTTCAGCTCGACAAAGGCCGGCACCGCCATCTCGGCACACCCGCCCAGAATGAGTATCTTCATTGCCGCCTCCTTGGTGGATGTTTTCGGCTATTCAAGTGGCAAATTATAAAAAATCGGAATTTTTTTCAATTGGATGACAGCTCGATGGTCATGCCGTCCGAGGCGGCGGCCACGTCGAGGCCGAGCTCGTCGGCCAGGGCCGAGGCGAGCTCCCACGGTTTCTCCCGGTGCATGGTCATGCCGAAGTGGGTGAGGATGGTGCGGCCGGGCCGGACCTCGGCGAGCAGGGCGCGCACGTCGTCGAGGCAGAGGTGCTGGATGAGGCCGATCGGCCGGGGCTCCCGGCGCACGAGGTTGATGATCAGCACGTCGGCGTCCCGGTAGCTCTCGGCCAGCTCCGGAAAATAGGCGGTGTCGACCAGGAAGGAGACCTTGCACCCCTCTGCGTCGAACCTCAGGCCGTAGGTCTCCACCGGGTGACGGTGCCGGATCGAGGTGGAGAACCGGACCGGGCCGATGCTGTACTCTTTCCCCTCCTCCAGGGTCACGATCTCCTCAAGAAATCCCCGCAGGTAGTGGAGCACCACCGGGTCGCCCGGACCGAGGGCGTCGGACGGCGCAAAGAGCGAGCCCCTGCGCTGCAATCCGCCGGCGGTCATGGCATCGATCAGGATGTTCACGTCGCACGCGTGGTCGATGTGGCGGTGGGAGAGGACGATCGCATCCAGGCCGGTCACGTCGATGGCGGGCTTTGATTTGGCCAGGCGGACGAGGGTGCCGGGGCCGGGGTCGAGGAGGATGCTCTTTCCATGAATCGAGAGGAAGGTGCCGGCCGAGGAGCGGAGCTGCCGGGCCACCACGTGGCGCGCCCCGGCCGTGCCTAAGATTTTTATATAGTTTGGTGCTGTCATTTGCGCATGTTGTAAGTTCAGTAAATAGTCGGACCTGTCATTTCGACCGCAGGGAGAAATCTAGTCTTTTCAGATTGTACGCTCGGAAAGATTTCTCGCTTCGCTCGAAATGACAAAAAAATTGTTGCTGAACACTTCACAAATACCCGACCTCCCGGAACCACCGGATCGTCTCCTCCAAAGTCTCCCGGGTGGGCCGAAATGTGTAGCCGAGCTCACGGGCGGCCTTGGCCGAATCGAAGCAGTAGCTCTTCGAAGCCATGCGGGCCTCGTCCACCGTGACCGGCGGGGTGCGGCCCAGACGCTTGAAGAGGAACTCCGTGGGATAGGCAAAGCCGAGCCCAAGGGAGACCGGGATCCGGATCTTGGGCATCCGTATGCCGCCGATCTCCTCGATGAGCTCGAAGAAGGCGCGTATGGAGAGGTTCTCGCCGGCCAGGATGTACCGCTCGCCCGCCTTTCCTTTCTCGGCGGCGAGCAGGTGGCCCCGGGCCACATCCTCGGCGTGCACCAGGCTCAGGCCGGAGTCGATCAGCATCGGTATGCGGCGCCTGAGGTACCGGATGAGGACCTCCCCTCCCGGTGTGGGCTTCCAGTCCCCGGGGCCGATCACATAGCCCGGATTGACCAGGACGACCGGGAGCCCTCGGGCCGCGAACTCCAGGGCCTCGAGCTCGCCCGCCTTCTTTGTCTCGAAGTATGCCCCCATTCCCTCCAGGTCGTAAGGGCTCTCCTCGGTGGCGGGACGGTCCGGGGTGCCGGAGGCTACCGCGGCGGTGGTGCTCGTGTAGACGACCCTCTCGACGCCCCGGGCCAGGGCGGCCTCCAGGATGTTTTGTGTTCCCGTCACATTGGTCGCCCGCATGGGACGGTTGTCCATCTTGAAGCTGAAGGCCGCGGCCACCTGGTAGAGGATGCCGCACCCGTCGAGGGCCCTGACCAGCGAGTCCTTGTCGCGCAGGTCGCCGGTGACGCGCTCCGCGTCGAGCCCCTCGATGCCCCGCGTGTCGCTCCCCTCGCGCACCAGGACCCTCACATCGTCGCCGCGCTCGACGAGGAGCCTGGCCACGTGGCCGCCGATCAGTCCGGTGGCGCCGGTCACGAGCGTTTTCATGGGGTTTCTCCTGGTGGACTCGAATGAAAAGGCGGACACACATGGGTCCGCCCTACGATTTTTCACGTGCAAGGGCACGGCATGCCGTGCCCCTACGCCGCCCTCCCCGATCCTTAAGGCAAAAAACGCCCCGGGTGCTTGAGCTTCTCCGGCAGGTAGTGCTCGATCACGTGGTTCAGCCCGTGGGCGGCGAAGGCCTGCTGCTCGGCGCGCACACCCATCCCGATCATGTCCTCAAGGGCCCGGCGCCACTGAGGGTGGTGCTGGATGAAGGGGTCGTTCTTGAGGGCGTCCTTGGCCCGCTTCACGTCGACCTCTTTGAGGGGGTGCGTGGGGAGGTCGTAGTCGATGATGTCCCTGGGCGTTACGCCGAGGAACCGGACCTTGGGCACGCAGAAGTACTCGTTGATGTGGGCCGCGTTTCCCGAGCCGACCTTGAGGGTGCGATAGATGTTGGTGTAGCCGTAGGGGTCGCCGTCCACAAAGGCGTAGACCGGGATGCGACAGGTCTCGCTCAGGCGGCGGATGAAGCGGCGGCAGGCCCGGGTGGGAACCCCGCCCATGGAGATGAGGATGCAGTTGGCCGTTCGCCAGAAGTTGTGCTTCACAAGTCTCTGGAACATGCCGGCCGTCTCGATGGCCAGGATGAACTTGGCCTTGGTCTCGAAGCCCAACTCCTCCACACCGATCGGGACCGAGTAGGCGCCGGAGCCGAACTTGGTGCAGTCGATCCTGAGCCGGCGCCCCGTGCCGGTGTCTCGGTCGAGGATCGTGAGGGCCCCGGCCACGTCGCCCCCCTTCTCCTCGGGCACGAAGCCGAGCTGCTCGCGGTTCACCTGAAAGAATCCCTCCACGTCCTCCATGACGGCATCCGACTCAGGCTGCTCCAAGAACCGTGCGTCCCCCCAGTTCTTGGATATGTAGTACATCTCCCTCTTGGTGGCGATGTCTTCGGACTCGATGAGGGTCTTGGAGGTGGCGATCATCTTGAGGGTCTGGGCAAAGGTCTTCACCGTGCTCACGGTGAGGGTGCGCTCCTTGCGCCGCCGGCCGAGCTGGAAATACCCGAGCTTCGGGTTGTAGCGCACGTTGGCCAGGGCCCGGACCGGGAATTTCATGTTGGGCTTGCGGCGTCCCAGGATGGCCTTGTGGATCGAGGCCGCGCTCTTGTTGATCTCTCCGACGAGCTCTTTCACTTCCGGCTCCTTTCCAGCACGTCGCTCAGCGTCTCCACCACCTCGGTGGTCTGGTTCTCGCTCAGGTCGAGGATGTCTCGCAGCGCCTCGCCGATGTGGGGAATGTACTGCTTGATGTAGGATCGCTTTCGCGACGCCTCGGCTTCGCGCTTGCGGCGCCGGATGAAAGCCCCGAGCTGGCGCCCGCACTCCTGGAGGGCGAACCGGATCTCCCGCGTGATCTCGTCGTAGTCGGCGATGGCCTCCTTGCTCTCGGAGGTGAAGGGGACCCAGACCGAGGCGAGGTGCACAAAGATCACGGCCGGGCCGGTGGGCAGCGCTCCCCGACTCTGTTGGAGGCCGTAGTTGCGCCAGATGGTAGAGGCAACGGCGTTGGTGATCGCACAGGCCGACTTCTGGTAGAGCAGGGGGACCCGGTTGGCGAACCGGTAGAGGGTAACCAGCTCGTCGGCGGGTCGATCGCCGCCATAGGCGATTCCCGCCTCCACGATGAAGGGATTCCCCCGGTAGACCGACGGCGGCCGGGTCTTGGAAACGAAGAAGTCCGCCTTGATCTGCGCCTCCAGGCTCCGCTGGATGAGCTCTTCTCCGATGGGAGAGACGCAGTTCATGGGTGGTGCCAGGATCTTCGTTTGGCCGATCGCCGCGTACAGGCGCTCCACGTCGTCACTCTTGATGAGGTGGCACTTGGCGTGCTCGGCCAGGCCGGCACGGTCGGTGACGGCCGTGGCCACGCGGGGGCTCACGCGGGAGAACTCGCTCTGAAGGAATTTGAGCAGCCGCTTTCCCTTGGCCTCCTTGAGCATCTGGATGAGGGCCCCGAGCTCCACGCCGTAAGGGTGGGGCTTTATCTCGCGGGGCTCGGTGGGGAGCTCGTTCGTTATGCGGGAAAATTCGAACTTCTTGCCCTGGGGATTGGTGTACCGGATACTCACGTGGGGGTTGGCCAGAGCGGTCTGCTCCAGGTAGCCGTCCACCGAGTGGCGACCCTTCTGGTAGCGGCCCTCGAACTCGATGGTCACGCTGGTGCCGCTCTCCACGTCGGGCCACTCAACCTCGTTGTCCTTGAGCACCACCGGCTTGTTGTTCTGTGTGTCGATCTGGATCTCATAGTAGTGGGCGGGCCTGCCGGGGCCGGTCTTCGAGATGATGAGGACCGGGCGGCCCGTGGTGAGCTGCCCGTACATGCCGGCCGCGGAGATCCCAATGCCCTGCTGTCCCCGGGTCTGCTTGAGGGTGTGGAACTTGGAGCCGTACAGGAGCTGGCCGAAGATCCTGGGGATCTGGGACTTGACGATCCCGGGCCCGTTGTCCACGACGGTGACCCGGCATCGGTTATCCCCATTGGCGATCACTATCACCTCGATGTCGGGGAGAATCCCCGCCTCCTCGCAGGCGTCCAGGGCGTTGTCCACCGCCTCCTTGACCGTGGCGAGCAGGGCCCTACGGGGATTGTCGAAGCCGAGGAGGTGGCGGTTCTTGGTGAAGAACTCCGAGACCGAGATGGAGCGCTGCTTCTCGGCCATGACCTGGGCCGTGGAGCGGCGCGTGCGCTTCTTGACTTTGGACCGGGCCTTCCTGGCGGCGGGTGCCTTCTCCGAAGCAGGGGCCGGGGCGGTTTGAGAGTCGGAGGGCGGACCGCCCGCCGCGGCAGCCCTCTCCACGGGCTCGGCCTTCGCCTCTGCTTTCTTCTTGTCGATCTCGGCCGGAACGGTCCTCTCGCGGGGGGGCTCAGGGGTGAAAAGCGTGCGGTCTGCAGGTTTAACCTGTGGCTCGAGCCCCTCGAACAGAGGGAGCGTGGTCGGCTTGGCCTTCCTCGCGCGTGCAGCCGATGCCACACCGGCGCCCGATCCCCGTCCGTTCGATCCGCTCCGGGAGGCTTTATTCTTGGAATTTCCTTTTGGAGGCCGTCCCCTTCGAGGGGGTGCCATGTTCCTTATTTCTCTTTTTTCCAGCATGATATTGGCTTTCAACTGAAGTTGATGAATACGATCCAATGTAATCCATTCGGCCTCTATTTACAAGGGGCAACGCAGATAAAAAGCCTACTGCCTATCCGGTTGACTCAGCATGGTACAACATCTTGTATGTAGTGGGT
>CAZFWM010000077.1:0-24110 GCA_964522545.1 uncultured Thermodesulfobacteriota bacterium | reverse complement strand
TGAAAGCAAATTCATTCCAGTTCGGCCGGGGATCCCCGTCCCCGTAGGCTTCGAACATCTCATAGACTTGGTCAATGAGAATTCCGCTTTCCAGGTACATGTGGACTTCGACCGCAAATATGAGTGCTGTGCCGGTCATGCCGTAGTAGTCCCAGGCCCCGAGCAAGCGGGTGAGATAGTCTGCGTCACTTTCTCCACTCTGTCTGTAGAGCTTGCGGTTCCTTCCATGGCGATCGAGCCCTGTCCCGGTAGCTTTAGCCAGCAGCAGATCGAGCCTTGCCTGGTATATCTCAGCCCGGAGATCGTCCATCTTGTCGCCGACGATCTCGAGGAGCGCCTGCACCTTTCGCTTCGTGGCGAGAACGCGCTTCTTGAAGATGATGTGGGCCAGTTTTTCCCACAGATACGAAAGAAAGGTCATCAGTATTGCTCGCCTCGATTTACCGTGACGTTCACGGTACCCTTGGTCGCCAGCTCGTCAGGATCGATCTCTACATCCAGGGCCGGAGTGTTCACGACGACATTGATGACGTGATCGCGTGGCATGATAGAGGAAACAATTCGAGCCTTGCGGAAGTCCCACCCTGGCTGCTGCTGGGCGATCGCCGGATAATCCTCACTGGCCGTGAACATGGCATTAATCGCGTTTTCACAGTCCAGCTCGATCGCATCGAGGTCGCCGTCGTTGGGCTCTGCGGTTACTGTGATGTCGATATTGACCGGAACCTCGTCCGGGCCTTTCACGAGTACGTCGGCGCTCAGCGGCCTGCGGGCATCGATATAATCCTGAACGTCCTCCACCAACTCTGGCGAAGGAGGCCCGGCAGCTCCGGTGATGAGCACGTCGACCGTTCCCCTGCCTCTCGGGTCGTTGCTGTTTACAAAAGCGCTGACAACGCCGGTCACTTCCATGGCCCAGGACTGATACGCCTCGTCGTTGGATCCTCGGGCCAGTTGAGACCACTTGTTCTGACAGCGCAGAATCAGCGCATCGTCCTCTTCACTGGCGCTCCCCTCCTTGGTCAGCCAGCTGGCTCCGTTTGTAACGTATTCGATCCCGGTGATCGGAGTGATGAGACGGGTGATTGTGCCCGGCCCCACGTTGTAAGATGCTCCCGCCTGCTCAGCTTTCGTAGGAACATCCACTTCGCTCTCGCCATCCGGAAGGACGGTTTCTGTGGTCACCAGGTAGCGATACTCGTGACCCTGGGAGTCGACCTCGGTGGCGACGATCTTGTTCACCTCGATCGTGATATTGCCGGACGTGCCGGTCCGGCCGAAGGTGACATCACCTTCGGTCTTGACAGCCGGGTGGCGCTCGTTGTCGTACTCGGCCGCCTTGAGATCCAGCCAGGTGCCCTCTGAGCTATCCAGGAAAAGCAGTCGGATGACCGTGCGAAGAAGGCTGTACAGGGCGGCCAGGCCCCGAGCGATAATTCGGAGGATGGAGGCCCACACGCCCCCGGTGTTGTAATTGGTGATGGCGGGGATCTCGGACTGGGCGTCCGTTTTCAACTCTTCGTATAGAGTATCCTCGTCCTTTATGGTGACTGCCATCTATTCCTCCGTAACGCCTTCCGAGTCGGCGCCCACGACCAGGTTAAGCGGATTGGTCTCGCCCTGGGGAGTCGCCTCGAGCATGAGCTTGATCTCGTCGCCGGTCATTTCTGTAACTTGGGCTTCGATGGAAAACGGATCGACCCTGGGCTCGTCCGTGAGCTCTTCCTCGGTGATCTTCTCAATCTCGGTCCGCTCTCCGGAGCTGTCTTCGCTGTGCAGGCGCTGCTGCAGCCCCACGCCGTAGTTCTCGGCGTACCAGAGGGCTCCTTTGGGAGTAATGACTCGATGACGGATATCCTGGCTGAGACAGTCGCGGCCCTCGACCAAAGCCAGATCCCCATCTGTGTCGACGATGAAGTCGCCGTCCGCATCGAGAGCGATATCAGTACCCAGAAATCTGCTCATCAGTCGGCCTTTGCCACCACTGTGGTGGTCATGTGTGACGGATTCATTGGAGTGCTCGGAGGCCCGGTGCTTCCGGATCCGGCCTGAACTCCAGCGTGTGTGTGAGTATCAAACAGGGTCTGAAACGTCTCGATGATCAGCTTCTTATCCGCCCCGTCGCCCAGCTTGGTGTTTGTCCCCGCGATCGTCGCATCCCCGTCCATCGCCTCGAGCTTCAACTCCTTTGCCGCCTTGAGCGATACCAGGCCCTCAGAGAGCGCGGGAGAACTGCTGCCGAGAATGTCATCGACATAGGGCTGGTTCGGATCGCCGTCATAGAATCCGATTCGAACGATCGTATCCACAGGAATATAGGCAAACAGCCCGACTGTCTCACTCGGATCCGCCCAACGAGTAGGAAGTGGAACCGTGGAGATCTCGGACCTTGCCTCATCATCGGAGAGGTCGGGCTTAACCGGCTGCACGTCCACCACATATCTGTCCGTATAGACCTTGGTCACTCGAGCCCGCACCGGGTGCTGTCGATATGTGGAGAGATCCGGCATGAGGCTCTCGACGAGCCGCTTGAATAGAACCCTCAGCTCCGCCACGTCCATCACGCCGCCTCTCGATAGAAAAGCGCAGTGCGGTTCTGCCCTGCGCGTCGATAATGATTGACCGTGTCCACTCTGAAGCTACCCTGGCCGACCTGGGGATGGACGATCGTGATAACATCCCCCGCCCAGATATGACTCATCGGAATTGTCAAGAGCTTGCTCACATCTTCACCGGGCTCAAGGCTGACTATGTTCTGGGCATACTCGAGCCTGGTGATCTTGTTGCCCGGATTGGCCCAAGGATGGAAGTGAAAATTCCCTTCCAGGTCGAAATACCATTTCCAATCGATCTCCCAGGTCTTCCGGATCTTGGCGAGCAGCGCTGGGATAGTATCGCTGTTGGCCACGAAGTGATCTCGCTTTGGAAGCGCCGGCCCCGACAGATCGAAATCGGTAATGCCTGCCTGCTCGAGGGTGTAGTTGATCACCGTGTAGGGATCTATGTCGCTCCATGACCTGGTGATCCGGGTCGACCGGAAAGCAGGGCTCGCTGAGGTCCCTTGAAGCACGAGTGTCTTTGTCGGGCTCACATCGAATATCCATCCCTGAAAGATCGTATTGATGGCTTGTTCTCTGAATCCCCACTTCACCTCGATCAGATCATCCTTGGCGATACTGCACACCTCGAGGAGATCGGTGCGCGGGGATCTCCACAGAAGCCTTCCCTCACCGAGGTCGTTGGCAACCGAATGCCATACCTCGAACTCGCTAGGTAGGTCGTTCACAATCCGCCCGTTGATATAGAGCTCGAGCTTCACGGCAAAGTACGGTGTTTTCACGAAGGCACCTCGGGAACCAAGGCATCATCCGCAGGCCAGGGGGATCCTATGGACATGTCGGGCTCTTCATAGCTCATGAGCTCGTCCAGCTCGTCGGCCTCGGAGGGCCGGGTTGCCACTTCCAGACTCATCTGGTTGGCCTGGTCCTCAATCGTGACTGCGATCGGCTCATACTCGGTGAAATGAAGCGCCGCGATCAGAGTATCCTTGCTGTTGGTCTCCCGGCTGTTGAGTCGGAGGAAAATCACCTGGCCGATCTTTCGCGCCTTGGTGTGCTCATTGGAGAGCCTGTAGACATTGGGCTTGCCCCTGTTGTCCGTTTTCCTGAAGAAGTCCTGGATGTACTGGAGCTTATCCATAGCCGTCGCGCCCCCCTCGGGGCTGTCGTCCGTGAGCTCATACTCAATTGTGATGTCTGCGTCCTGGAATCCCTCGGCCAGCTTTGCCCGGCCGCTTCGTCCTTCTACCTCCACGCGTTCCATCTTCACTTCCTGTGCGATCCCCATGGACTGGATCGCATCCGGAAGCAGGGATGAATCGAGCTTTACGGCCCCTACATCCTTGGAGGCAATTTTGCTCACCTCGAGGGCCATCAGGCGGCCTCCACGGCAAGTTTAACGGCTGCCGCGATCTGCTCGATCATATTCGGAGCTGCACCGTTGATATTGATATTGATCACCCTCTCGCCGCCGCCTGCTTCAGCTGCCGGCGCGGCTGCCGGAGCTGGCTGAGGGAGGAGTTCGCCGAGCTCGGCTTTCACTGTAGAGATCAGCCGGGGGCTCGACTTCTCGATCGACCGGCTCAGTGTCTCGTTGAACGCCTCCCCGGAACTGCTCAGATCCGCCAGCGGCCCCATCTTGGCATCGGAGAACGGAAGCATTGCCCGGATCTTGCCCAGGGTATTCTTCACGAACTCAATGGGTTTGGAGGCCAGGCTTTTCAGGCCTTCCGTGAAGGCAGCGAACAGGGCCGCTCCGGCTGCATACATCTGTTTCCCAAATCCCATGATCCAGTCGACGGCCTGCATGAAGGCGACCTTCACAGTGTCCCAGTGCTTGATCAGAGCCCAGAGCCCGGCTCCAAGGCCCACAACAGCCAGCACAACCCATGTGATCGGATTGGCAAGCAGAGCGGCCGTGAAGGCCCATACCGAAGCGATGAGGCCGGGCAGCACGCCGATCAGCGCAATGAGCGCCTGGCGCGCTAATTGGAGGACACCGAGAGAGAAGGCTCGAAGAGCCGTGACACTGCGAAGCACGGCTGTCCTGGCCAGGCCGAAGCCCCATCTGAATCCCACTCCGATCGATTTGGCTGCGCCCTGGATACTGCCGGACGTCATCATCCCCAGGAGCCACTCCAGAGCGCTTACGACACCCAGAATCGCCTTGAGTCCATAGCCGCCCATCAACATAAAACCGGCAGCTACTGCGAGGACAGGAGCAATAATGCTCAGGAGCACCGCCATGATGGCCAGGAGGCTCACGCTGATCTTCATCAGCCACGGGTGAGCCTCGGCGAACCGTCCCATGTTCGTGATGAGCTTTTGAACAATCGGAATGCCCATATTGATCAGAGGAAGAAGGTGCTCGCCGATCGTCACCTTCACGGCGTACAGGTTGTTGTGGAGAGTCTGGAAATTCGCACTTGCCGTACTCTCCATGATATCCAGTGCGGCTTTCGTTGCTCCGGTCGATCCAGTCACTGTATCCAGGGCCGATCGCAGCTCTCCGGTTTTTCCGAGCAGCACAGAGATGGCCCGGAGCCCTTCGTCTCCAAATGCCTTCTGGAAAGCGGTTTTCTGTCGATCGGTCATCTTGGAGAAATCGCCGTATACGGCCCGGATGTTTTCCACGGTCCCGACGAAGTCCACGCCTCCGGAGGCAGTCCTGGCCATCTCGAAGCCGAGCTCGTTGCTGGCCTTGATCATATTGCGCATAGTGGCGGCAAAGGCCGTGCCCGCCATCGATCCCTGCAGGCCGAGAGTATTGAGCATACCGACAGAGGCGTTTACCTGCTCAACGGAGATCCCGAACTGCTTGGCCACTGGGATTCCGTACTGAAGGCCCGTGGCGAGCTGGTTGAGGTTTGCAATCTGGAAGGTCTGCTGAGTCTTGGTGAGGATATCGCCCAGCCGGCCCATCTCCCCTGCTACATCGGCACCCTGATCACCCAGGTTGTTGTAAACGCGCGCCATAAGGTCGGCCGCTTCGACGTTATCGCCCATCGTGGCCGTGGCTACGGCCATCGCTGTACGTGTCGCTTCAACAGCGGCTGCCTCGTTGAGTCCAGCGGAGAGCATCATGTAGGAAGTATCGAGAAACTCCGTGGCGCTGTCGGTGTGGGCCTTGCTCCAGTCCAGGGCCGCCGCTTTCATGTTCGCCATCGAGGCGGCCATGTCTCCGCTCATCGGTGTTATGACGCTTTGCACCTTGGCCATGGAGTCTTCGACCTCGGTGAGCGGCCCCAGGATTTCCCCCAGGGCTCCGCGCATCTTGGCTGCCGATGCTCCTATGAAGGCACTGGCTACGCCGGCCCGTTCTCCGAATCGAACCATGCCGTCAGCCTTGCCGGCCCATTTATCGAAATCTCCGAGCACCTTGCGAGCGCTCTTTATCGGCCCGGAGATCTGATCAATGGCCTTGATTATGACGGCCAGTTCGAAGATTGAGTCCATTTGACTGGAGGTCCTTGTTGCCCTATACTGAACTTAGTTTCCTAACAGGAGGTGTGCTGCCATGTTTGAAGCTCTCGGTCCCGTCTTTTTCTTCTTCGGCATTGGCGCTATCATCGGGCTCTGCTGGGCTCTTTTCTATTTCGGTCCCAAGCTTATTAAACTCACCTATGCCTGTTTCCGCATTGTCGCTCACGTCTGGAAAGAATCCTTCATGAAGGGCTGGCAGGCTCAAGATGCCCGTGAAAAAGCCCTGAAAACCTCCAAACTTTCATCTGCAAATCACTGATCTTTCACGCCAAAAGCCTTCCCGATCGCGCTGGCCAGAATATCCCGCTCCAACTCCACCATGTACCAGGCTTCTGAGTAGTGCTCTATGAACTCGTCCATGTTGAATTTCCGTGCATCGATGCCGAAGTAGTGCCTGATGAGGACAAGGCCCTCCCGCAGAGGCGAGGACCTTATCTCTAGAGCTTTTTTTTAACTACGTCGGCTTTGATGCCGAACTCCTCGAGGATCGAGTTCCCCAGGTTCATGAGCACGCCGGGATACTTCTCCGCCAGGGAGAGGAACTCCTCCTGGCTCGGATGCAGGAGTACCGAGATCACGAAGTTCTTCATTGCCTTCGTGGGCTTCTGCATGATCCCCTGCATCAGGATGTCGAAGCTCGCCGGCTTCGGCTTGTGCACGATGAAGGAGCGGCTCTGCTCAGCCCCTTCCACGTCCCAGCTCACAATGAGCTCCGAGAGCTCGCCGTGTTCCTTCTTCCAAGCCTCGATCTTGGCCTGTAATTCGTTCGCCATTTCCTCACTCTCCGTCAGCGTCCCGGCCGATCAGGCCGAGTCACCTATTGAAGGCTCATGTTGTCTGCGGTCGCGTCCACTCCATCGGAGTTGATCCCACCGATGATGATGAACGGCAGCTCCACGTTCAGGCTCTTGTCGCCCTGGGCGCCCTTGAAATCCCGCTTCGTGAACTTGCAGTCCTTGAGCTTGTCGGCGATAGGCGCATTGTTGCTGCTCGCATAGCTCACCGTGATGGGAAAGGGAGCCAGGTTGTAGAAGGCTTTACCCTGAGCCTTGCAGTAGGCCACGAGCTGATCATAGCCCTCGCGCTTCAGGGTGAGTTTGCCGGCCCCCTTGTAGTTGCCGCGACCGTAGCCCACAGGCTTGGAGCCCTTGCCATAGACCTCCTCCACCTCCTTCTCGTCGCCGTACTCGATGTCCTGGACATCGATGAGCGGCCCATGCGGAAGGTAAATGGTGATGTCCTCCCATGAATAATATTGGCCGTTGACACTCATGATCTCTCCTTATTGCGGCCCGGCCGGACTACAGCGAAACGGCCAGCCCGAAGTTAAGTATTATCTTGCGCATGATAGGCACCGGTACCATCGAAAGCTGCACCTGAACCTCGCTCGTGCCGATGATGTCCTGACCCTCCGGTATCACGACACCGTAGTTCGTGATCTCGCGCACCGGATGCTTCATGCGCTCCAGGGCCTGCTCCAGATGATTCTCGAGGTCCTTGAGACCGCTCTCGTCGCCCTCGGCCCCTTCGGTCTCGCTGTGGACCTTCCGGAGCGCCGCCACACGGCAGAGCCTCACGGACTTGTCCACCACACGCCGGGTCTCGAGCTTCTGGTAGTCGCTCGTGGCGGCGGCGATTACATGGCCGTCTGTGATGAAGATGTTCTCAAGGCCCACATAGCGACGAAACGTGATGTAGTCGTTATCGTCGAGGGTCTTGATCTGCGCCGTCGTGAGAACCGGATAGAGCGCCACGGCCGGCGTCTGAGGGGCTTCCATCACGTTACCCATGGAGCGCATCGTCGGGATCTTCGAGACGGTCCCGGCCACCAGGCCGATACCGTTTCGGCCGATCGCGTTGCCATCGGCGTCCGTGATGTTCGCTCCCATGGCCACGACAGATACTCTGACGTGAGAGTATGTGGCCCGCTCGGTCACTCGGGCCGTAACCCATGTGGCCAGCGCCTCCCCATCGGCAGGCGCCGTGGACTCGAGCAGCATGAACATCGGCCGATGCTCGGTGAACTTCGTGTCGGCCCACGTGCCGAACGAGGCCCAGGCCGCCGCATCGCTCTCGCCCAGGATCACGATGCCTTCCACGGCCACGCGCTCGATCGCCCAGTTCAGAGCGGTGAGCTTGTTCGCCAGCGAAGCGTCCGGAGCCGTCACGTTGAAGGCATAGGTGTCGCCGGCCACGAAGCTCGGCGGCGTGCCTTCGGTGAAGGTGATCGTCACGCCGGTATCCCCGAGCACGACCGCCCCGACGCCACCGAATTCAAGCTCCCCGGACCAGTGACGACCGCCATCACGGGACCACTTATAGACGGCATCCGCGAGCTCCCCGCCCGTGACGATCTCGATAAGGAACTGGTACTCGTCCTTGGGATTTCCGCTGGTCTCCTCCGTGGCACTCCCGGTACCGGTGTGAGTCACTTCGCCCCTCGAGCCGGCCACGTCGCTCGTGGCCTTCACCGCCACGATCTTGGTCTTCTCAGATCCCACGGCCAGGGCGTCGAGGATCTTGGTGGGCAGCGGGCCCAGGCCGAGATCGCCTCGGACGTTGCTGTTCTTGTCGATATAGTAGAGGGTCTCCGCTTCGCCGGTATCACTCACGCCGACGAACAGGAGAGAGCCCTCCACTTCGGTGGGCGGCAACCCGAGATTGCCGTCCTGGATGTATTCGGTTACTCCTCCCCACATGATCTGTCCTCCTTATGGTCAGAGTCGTTACTTCCTGGATCGCTTCGGCCCCAGGAACTTCTTGATCAGGCTTTCGAAGGCCGGCTGAGAGAGCCGAGACTCCTTGGTCCAGCCGTAGCGCACTCGCGCTCCGGCTGTGACATAGCTCGGCGTGTTCGTTCGGCGTTCGAGCTCCTCGATCGTATAAGCGATTTCTTGAGGCCGACCGGGTTTCTCTTTCTTCTCTGCAGGTGGCATTTTTTCAAGCCTCCTTAATCCGGAATGGTAAAGGTTACGTTAGTAAATCGCGGCACGCTGGTCGTCTTGTAGTCGCCCCCTTCGAAGCTCACCACGAGCACCGATCGGCGCCGATCTCGCCGGGCCTTCTGATGCCACCGGCAACTGCCCGGCACTGCCCGGATGTCGAACGAATCTTCGTCAACCACCCAGTGCTCGAGGGCATTGACGAAGGCATCCTTGATCCCATCGAGATCTCGCTGCTCGATCACACGAAGATGAATCTCGATGTCTACCTCGCGCCTGTTCATGCGCCTGGTGAGATGGATCTGGTTGTTTGCGTCATCGATCGTGCGCTTCACAATCGAGCCATCGCGGATCCTCTCATCGCGCCTCACTCTGAGCTCGGCCGATGGAGGCTTGAGCGTCTGGGCCTTTTCCTTCTCTTCCTTACGGCCGAGGAAAGAAATCCAGACAGAGCTCTCGTTGATCCCGGCGATGGCCAGGGCGTCCTTGATAAAATTTCCGATCTCTTCGAGCATCATCACACCTTGAGAAGCTTCTTCATGAATCGATCAGCCAGGTCCTCGATGTCTTCGCGGTCCTCATCGCTGATGCCGAAAACCGCTCGCTCCGGGATGCTCTCGCGCTCCATATCCTCGGTTTCCTCAGTGTCCTGGTGGTAGACCATGTACTCCTTGTTGGTTCCCACCTCGACACTGTTGTCGTCGCGCTGGCTGTCGATACTGCCGGCAAGATCCTCCGTATCCTGTAGGATCCGATCGTGCCCCTTGCGCTTTTTCGTGGCCGGCTGGAGCGGCTCCCAGGGTTCCTCGTCCGGATCCACCTCGCGGTCGAACCGGTCGGTCGTCGAAGCTATGAGGGCCTGTTCGATCGCCTTCATGAGTGGCCGAGGAGACGCCCCGCCTTTTAAAACCCTAACAAGGGCGTCCTCGAGCTTGGCATGCCCCTCGGTCCTCACTGCGATCTTCATCAGGCGTCCTCGAGCTTTCCTCGGGTGAAGAGCCTCTCGTTCCCGTCCGTGCGGCCGGCGCTCGTGCGCGTGGCCGGATCGGTCTTCAGCGTTGCTCCTGGGATGTGGGCCTTGCCGTCTGCGACCTTGAGAAAATAATTGATCGCATTCTTGTGGGCCGTCACGATCCGATCGGGCGGGTCCATGCGTCTCGAGTAAAGAGCATGGGCGGCGATCGCCACCGTGTGCTTCTTCACCACGCCAGGCACATCTGCAAGAGGCACGGAGTACCGGTTGGCCACGTACCCCATGGCCTCCTCTTCGGCCGTATCGAGGACCTCGGCAACGATCTCCTCGTTCACATAGCCGTCGTCTGCGTCATCGGTGAGGGAGATGAGGGTCTCCTCGTCGATGAGCTCGAGAAGGTCCGTTTGCTCCAAGTACGGCACCTACTTCTCCTTCTTTTCCTTCGGGAGCTCGGAGTTCGGGACCTTGACGACGATGAGCATCTTGTCGCCCTCGAGGCGCGCGAGCTCCTTTTTGCTGAACTTGTCGTCCGGGTAGACCTTCGGCTCCGTGGAGTGCTTCATGCCGCACCTCATGAACCCTTCCTGCTTCGAGATGATCTTGATTGCCATTTCTTCAGCTCCTTTCTGGTGAATCCTGGGCGGCGACTCAGCGCCGCCCAGGCATTGCGTTCTTTACGATTCCCTACAGTTCAGATTCGCCTTGTTTTACCCTGTCCCGACAGGATCGAAGATCTGATTTCGCAACCTGGAGAATGCTGCCTCGAGCGGATGAAAATCGTAGTATCGCTGAGCTCTCTCGGTTGCTCCGATATCGGGGAATAAGAAAGCAGTGGACCCGGCCTCCATGACCATTTGCATTTCATCCATTATCGTCTGGTCTTCGGAATTCAGGTTCGCTTCTTCTCTGCTCCAATCCAGGGCACTGGAAAGCTCGTTCGAGTTCTGGTTGATCTCCACGTCGATGTAGGCCGCCCGTTCGTATTCGATCACTTCGAGGCCCAACGCCGGCGCTTGGGAGACGGCGCAGGTCTCGAAGTTCAGGACTTCGTCGAGGGGAACGGCCTCCTCGAGGGATTGCCGGCCGTAGCAAGCGGAGCTCGGTCCGGCCAGGATCATCATCACAAACGCTATCGCGATCAGTGCGGGAATCCGCATCGAACTTGAGTTTCTTCTCATTTGTCTCTCTCCTTTTTCGGTGATGCCTGGGCGGCGGAATTAGCACCGCCCAGAACAGATTCAGCTTATCCTTTCTTCAGAACTCCCCGACTTACGAGGCGTCCCCGGTCGATCCGTAGCCCAGCTCCCAGAGCCCGAAGCCGGCGTTGTCGATCGTGTCGATGCCAAAGAGGAACTCCTTGCGCATGAACACGTTCTCGTCGGTGGGCATGTCCAGGGCGGCGAACTCGGCCTCCTTGACGACCTGGAGGATGAAGGGCTTCACTGGTTTGCTCAGATCGAAAAGTCCCCACTTCGTGGCATGCCCGCTCCACTCCGGAACCACGATGAGCTCGGCCGAGTCCTTGTTGACGTTCGTGGCTCCATCGGCCAGCCGTTCGGCCTTGAGGATCTCAAGGCCCGTACTGCGGAGCTGGGGCGGGACGGCGAGGTGAGTGGGCTGCACGCCCAGGGGCTCGCCCTTGTGGCTCTTCAGCGACATCATCGCCGCATAGGCAGCGGCATAGGCGTCTGCAGCCAGAACCGCATCGGTGACGTTGCTCTGCGTGCCCTCGGAGTCGTTCGGATGGTCGGAATCGAAGAAGTACTGCCCGTCGTAGCAGACCGTATCGAACCCGGTCAGGAAGAGCGCCAGAATCAGACGCTCATAGTGGCGCGGACCCTCGGCTGCCAGGCCCTCGATCCTCGGCCGCACGAGACCCAGCTTGTCGAAGAGGATATCGTTGCGACCGACCGCGATCGTGGCTTCCCAGTCCTTGTTGCGGACCGTGTAATCGTAGGCTTTGAGCCTCTCGATCTGGCGCTCATCGAACCACTCCTTGAGCAGAGGGCTCTCACCGAGCCAGTTGTAGCTCTCTTCCTGGGCCGAGCTCGGCACGACCATCGCGAGAAGCTTGTAAATCGGGTCGGGGAGCTTTTCCAGGGCCTCGTAATAGAGAGCCCTGAAGCTCTTGGCCGCCCGTTCCAGGTTTGCCTTGTTCAATATCATCGTTTGTTCCTCCCTTTGAGATTTCAGTCAGTGGTCAGTGAAAACCGTGTTCCCTCATTCCGCTACGGGATGTGGACCCACACTCCTTCCGTGGTAACTTCGATGACCATCCCGGCCTCCGTGGTGTCCGTGGAGTTGGAGCTCACGGTCTCTTCGTCCTCGATGTAGCAGGGGCCGCCCACGTGGGTCTGGTCCAGGGCGTTCGTGGCGCTGTTGGCGAACAGGAACATCTTCTTCCGGCGCAAGGTAATCGTGAGATCCCCGTCCTCGCCGGCCGAGTTGTCCACCTGGGCTTCGGCCACGCCGGCCACGACCTTGCTTGCCGCCTCGGCCCCGTTCTTCACGTAGCCGCCGTCGAACATGCACAGGGCGCCCTGATAGATCGTGGTGGTAGCGGCCACCTTCCCGGTGATGAGCTCGCCGTCCTTCCGTTTGGTATTTCGATCTGCAGTGAGTGCCATGATTCATTTCTCCTTTTCGAGTTATCCTTCAGTGCTTGACTGCTATTCCGGCTCCCCTCGCTTCTTCTCCGCTCTCTTCGTCGTTCTCTTGCCGCTCCGGCACTCAGACCGTGGCCGGCTTGTTGTGCTTCTTGAAGGTCTCCTCCGAGATGCCGAGCTGCCGGTTGACCGATGCCTGGCCCTCGTCGATCAGAGCATCCCCACTGCCTGTGTCCACGTGCTCATTGCCGAGCTCGCGAGTGTTCACGACCACAGGGGCCGATTCGAGGAACTTCTCGAAGCCGGCCGGGTCGTCCCCTGCCATCTTCTTGGCCCAGTCCATCTGATTGGCCGTGATCTTCCCCTCTTTCTTGGCCCGGTCCACGAGCTCGTCACGGCGCCGATCCTTGGCGTCCTTCTCGAGCTGCTCAATCCGGGTGCCCACATCGCCCCGGTTCTCGCTCGAGTTCTGGAGGGTGACGATCTTGCCGGTGACCTCGGTCACACCGGCCTTGTCATCGAGCTTGAGAAGCTTGAGCACTTCCGGATGTGCGATCCGGTTCACGCTCACCTTGACCGCATCGAGCACCTGATCGTCGGTCGCGTCATCGGCCAGACCGAGCTCCTTGCGAACCGGATCCATCCGGTTCACGCTCGTCTCTGCCGCCGTGTAAATGTCGTCCTCCCCGGCCTTGTCGTTCAGGCCGAAGAGAGTTCGAAGTTTCTTCATCAACTCGTCCATTACTTTTTCCTCCTTGCCAGTTTGATTATTCCGGTTCATCACCGGGTCGATTGGTACTCCTGGGAAATTCGTGAGGCCGACGCTCAGCAGCTCCTGGGCGTGTTCGTTTTCGTCCAGGAGAAACACTGGGGAAACGTAGCGATATTCTTTCTCGAGCACATGGTAGGTACCTTCTGGCGTCCATTCCTTGATCTCAGCCAGTAGCCCCCGTTCACCTCCGTCGATCAGCTTACCGATCCATGCGGCAGCCGGCGCCTTGAGCCCCTGTTCGCCCTGCCTGTGGGTGCCGTGCTCGTAGTCGATCACTACGTCCGGAGGCCATGCCTCGAAGTTGGCTATGATCGTCGGGATATCCTCCGGAGCGAGATAGAAGGGCCGGCTTCCCCGGTAATGGTAGCCAAGGGGGCAGAGCTGAATTATGCTTGGGGGCTCTTTGGGCGCTTCGCCTTGCGCAAAAGGCATCGCGGGTCCCATGGCTGAGTTCTCACTGTACGGCCCTACTTTGTAGCGCTTGAGCGCTTCATCGATTCGCTCCGTGACGATCGCCTGTTCGGCCTCTGTATATAGAGCCCTGTTCTCCTCCTTTCCCCAGTACCTCGCAGCCGCACGAATATGGGCTTGGTCAATGGGACAGCGGTAGTTCACCGGATCGGCGAATTCGTCATCGTTGAGATGAACGCATTCGGCCGCCTTGGTGACGTGACCGCCTTCTTTGATCTCGATTTTGTATTTACCGGCCCGATCCTTCTGCCGGCGCTTGGCTTCTTCCGTAGTCAATGCCATTGTCTTGTATCCCTCGAATTCGGGCCTTTCCAGGCCCGTCCTGGCCCTGTGGCGGGCTTTTCAGCCTCCCCTGACCCTTTCCAGTACCCCTCGGTTCACGGCGTTCCGGCGCTTATTTCACCCCGAAAATCTGCTCTTGTGTGAGCGTGCCGGGAGATCCTGCCCAGCCCGGATCCGGCTCGACAAAGGGCGGCGGCTCCTTCACTCCCCAGCGCTCTTTCTGTCGCTCCGTGGCCCCTGTGACCCGGCACTTGCACTGGTATCCGTTGAGCGGCCACCAGCGCTCCCAGACCGAATGATGACGGCTCACCAGGACTCCGTGCATGGCCTGGTGATTCGGTCGCGTCGTCGGCTGCCGGGCCGACCAGTACCTGAAATACGGAATCAGGTCCTCGATCTCCGGATCGTGGAGCTTCTTGTACCGGCCCACGCTGTAGGCTGAGAGTACGTTCGTGGTGAAGATGTTCTTGATGTGGTGTGGATCTAGCGCCGTATAGCCGGCCTTTGCATAGTGCTCATTGATCCCCTTCTTCCACGTCCGGAAGCTCTGCCCCTCCTCAAGCGCCTTGCTCAAGCTGTCATGGAGCTTGTCGATCAGCGTGGCGCTCGTAACCCCTGCCACCTTGAAAGCCAGCGGCCGGTCCGCTTCCGCAAGTTTCTCGTATGCCTCGGACCACACGGGAATCTTCGACTTGAAAAACTCGATGGCTTCCTTCGGCGCAAGAGGCTCGACCGTGGCGAAATCCCGCACGTTCTCCGTGAGCTTTTCCTCCTCGATCTCGCTGTAGACGTGCGCCTCGCCCAGGAGCTTGCCGGTGATGATCGTGCGAAAGAGAAGGTCGGCAAGATCCGAGAGCGCCGCATCCGGCACCTCTCTGACCAGGTCATCCACGCTTTCGGCCTCGATCGCCTCGAGGATCGGCTTGAAGGCTCCGATGCCCTCCCGCGTGGCGCTCTCCCAGAGGGAGCGCTGATCGCCGATTTCATCGTCGCGGTCGTCTTCGCTTCGAGCAGAGGCCACCGGCAACGTAGTCCGACGTCTGGCCATCAAAGGATCGCCTCCCCCGGTCGGGATCTCGAGGAGCTCCTCCCCCTCGGCCGGCCGGGGAATGTTGTATTTCTCGTAGAGGAAATCCTTGGCCACCGGCAGCCCCATGTCCACGATCACTGCTTTGTGGGTCTCGGCCAGTGTTTTGAGGTCCTCCTCGGGCTCGCAGAAGATCTTGAATTCCGGGTACCGCACCTGCTTGCCGAAGTTGAATTCCGTGATCCACACAACGAGCGTGCTGTTGAGCGTCTCTTCCAGGTCAACGCAATCGGCCTCGAGGATGTCCTGGCGTACATCGGCATGTACTTTGCCTAGAGCAAAGGCCCCGCCGCCGCCCCGGCCCACGTCGCTCGTGAGCGTCTGGCCCAGGATTATTTTGCTGATCTCGGCGTTACAGAATCCGGCGAATTTCTCATAAGCCTGCACCGACCCGGTCCGATTCACCTCCTTGAACTCGATCTCCATGTTCTGCGGAATCACGGCCCCGGCGTCCGTGGCGATCCCGATCACAGCCTGTGTGAGCACGTCCTTGTATTCCTCGCCGGCGCCCACCGGGTATTTGCCGACCCGGTAGGGCTGGCCGTAGACCTCCACGAAGCTCACCCAGTCCTTGATCGTGTAGTTCTTGAAGAGGAAGATCCACAGAAGCGTCCTCAGCACTCCGGCCCGCAGTAGGCTCCCCTGCTCAGGCAGGCGGTGAAAGATGAATTTCCGGTCCGGGATCGGCTCCCCCTTGACCCGGTTGGTCTTCGTGATAAGCCGGAAATTCTCCTGTTCATCCATCGTGAATTTTATCTGAGGCCGGGCCTTGATCGCCCAGGGATAGACGCGCTCGACGGCTCCTCCGTCCGAGTTTTCCGTGTTCACCCACTCCCACATAACTTCACCGGATGCCCATCCCTTGGCGATCGCATCCAGGAGATCCCTGATCCCGGTGCGAAATCGATCGATGTATTTGATTCCCTCCCGCACCGCATAGGCGATCTCCATATCGAGGGGATCGTCGCTTGCTTCCTTGATCTCCCAGGGCTTCCCTGTCACGGCCAGGTACCGGGTGTTGAGCTGAGATTTGATATGCGTGTCTTTCTCCAGGACCTCCTGATAGATCTCCATGAGCCGCGTGTAATACCCGGCGTTGGCCTCCCGGATGACCAGGGCAAGCTTCTCCGGCGTGAGCCCACTCGTCGGGTACGAGCTGTAGCGATCGGATATGGAGACGACCGCCACCTCCCGGAGGTTCGGCTTCTTGAGTCGCTTCTCTTCGGAATTACGGGCCCGGGATTTATTCCGGCTCGGTTTCCGGCCTCGATATCGACCACCCTTCTCCGACCTGGGCCGCGAGGGCCGTGTAGCTTTTTCTTGCGTCATTAGTAGGTCCCACGTATAGAGGCCATGCGCCTCTTGCCTATTGGCGAGTATTCGGCTTTGCCGGCCTCCCCCAATTGCCGACACAGTGATATCGCGCCCTCGAAAGCGTCGGCGAGATCGTCATGCTTGGTCTTTTGAATTCGGAGGAGCTGTTTGATCAGGGGCTTTTGGTCCTTGCGAAATTTGACCGTGCCGTTCTCAACGAGCGGCGAAGTCGAAGAAATGCGTAGGATTTTATCTGTCGTGTGCGGCAGCTCGAAAACCGGTGGATAGATTCCATCTATGCGTCCCTTCTCATCGATGATCTGCTTGAGAGCTTTCTGGTAGGCCACGGTTTCAATGCCGATCATCATCGGGCGATCTTCAGAATTGAATTCGAAGATCTTGTCCCGCTGGCTTGGCACATCCATTCGGTCCTGAAAGGCACGGCGAACATAGAGAAATCCAGCGGAATCGCGGCTGATCGTGACGATGGCAAAATAATCGGCGCTGGTCTTTTCTGATATCGCCGGATCGACCGCCATGAAACTGACCATCGAGCTGAGCTTTGCGCGATCCAGATCGCTCTCTTCGTAGTATCGAATCCACTCCTCTTTGAAGATCTGCGTGGCCTTGTTGATCGGCTGGTTTCGGAATTCCTTATCGAATATGATCGATCCGATGTCCTGACACTTCTCTTCGAGCAGCGCCTTCGTCCAGCGCTCTGGCCACAAGACGTTTTCGAAATTCTCATCACAGGCTTCATAGAATCGCTTTGCCCACCTCTTGTGCTGATTCTCATCAAGCAACTCTGAAAGCAAGCTGTCGTCATGAAGGATCGTGCCTATAACGAAAATCTGGCAGTAGGGGCCGCCGAGATTCATCAGTGCCGAGAAGAACCACTCCTTGAGCTTCTCGCGCTGCTCATCACTCCCTACGGACTCGTCATTCTCGATGTCATCGCAGATGATCAGATCGGGGCGATACTGGCGCTGACGAAGCCCTCGAAGACTGGATCCAGCACCCCGAGAACTTACCCGGATTCCGGTGGATGTAATGATGTCCTTCTCTGCCCACTTCTTTTCGCCAATCAGATCCCCGTAGTCTTCCCGGATCGATTCGTTGGATTCCAGCTCCTCCTTGATGGCCGCCAGAAACAGAATCGCTTGGGGCTCTGTGTCGGAAACGAGAAGGATGAAACGGCGAAGCTTCCGGCAGATGCAGTAGAGAACGAAAATGAGCGAGACCACCGTGGATTTCGCATGCGCTCGAGGAGCAGCGACGGCACCGAGCTTGACCGTGAGGAGAAGCTCGTAGATCTCCTTGTGAAACTCGGCCGGGGGGATCTCCTTGCCCGTCTGTTCATCCACCATGTAGTGGTGGAGATGGCGGTAGGCGAACTCCGTGATCTCTTGCGCGGCCTCCCAGACCTTTTCAAAGCGGTCCGCCTTAAATTCCGGATGGCCCGGATGAACCGTGGAGTCGTCGAAGACGGAGCGGAGCAGCTCAAGGCCCTCGCGCTTCCGTACACTTCGACTGGCTTTCTTAGGCCGCGCCACAATAAACCTCCGCCTCATGCTCGAGCTGCGCTACGATCTGATCCCTGTTCTTCTTCAACAGTGGCTCGATATCCGAATAGGCCAGGATGACTTTCAATGCCGTTTGACAGCCATCCAGGAAGTGATTTCTCTTCGATTCAGGACCGTCTTCTGCTCCGGATCCGGCGAGCTTCTCTCGTGCGAGATCCAGTTTTTCCCGATTAAGCTTTAAGGTCTCGCGCTTCCTCTGCTCGACAAGAAGAGTTTCCATGTCGAGATCGCTGATCTTGTCGCGGTTCATGATTACAGTCGAGTTGAGTAAGGCCGTGGCGATCTCGTCGGCGTCACTGTCCGGGGCCTCGCGAATTGCCGTCTTGATCGCTTCTCGAATTTCTTGCGTCGTCTTCCAGTGCTCCTTCTCCTCCTCGAGTCTCGAAAGCACGATCGCATGGTAGTAGCGCGACAGGGACGAAAGCGAAATCTCCTCGCCTGTCCTGTTTCTCAAGGCGCCGATGATCTCCATGTACGGAGGACGCCGTCCCACATCTACCGAAAGCATGCCCACCACAAGCTCACGCCCCTCCTCCGAAAGCTTGTCAACCGCAAAATGTCGTCTTGCCTTCGATCTGGCCATTATTGGAATCCCCTACAGGGCGATCGCTTCGTCTTCAATGTGACCGTCGTAAAGATCGACCCCTTGTGGAGTCAGCCGGAAAGCATAGTGATCCTCACGCCCGGCCTGCTTCTTCACCCGAAACTCCAAGTATCCTTTGTCGCGCAGATACGTGGCCACTGAGTTGAACTGCTGGTCCGATAGGGTCACGTTCAACGTGTCCAGCGAGCGAATGAGCAGCTTTCGCGGCGTGAACTCCGGATGCTCCTGATAAAGGAGCTCGATCACTTGGGCCCTGGCGAATTCCGGGTCAAAGCGTACACCCATCCTGATCTCCTTTTCTCGTCGCACCCGACACTCGGTCGGGCGTGAATCGAACTTGTTCCACATATATTTTTTGCAGCGCCTCTATAGATTTCTGCAGCTCCAACAGGTGTCCCTGCTGGAGCTTTATACACATGAGAATTTCGCGATGCTCGTCCCGATCGGACTCATTGCGTCCCTTCAGAGTAATCGCCATCTCGCTCATGGCACCGGCCTGCTCAGTCTGCGCACCTACGAACTCCTTAAAATCCTCCCGTGCTCCCTTCATGAGCTCGCCGCCGACACTGAAACTACGATCGATGAGGCGGCGAAGTAGAAGAAAAAATCCGACCAAAATGACAAAGCCCGGCCCCCATATTGTCGCGAATTGTGTGATGTTGCCTAATTCTTCCATCTCAGTTCCATGCTGGTTTCCCGTGAGCAGGGAGGCGACGACGATCGAAGGGTGCCCTACGTCGCCGCCACCTCCCCAGCTCAACAGGAGGGTGCTCGGGTAATTCTTGTTATCGAGCTAGAATATGACTTTCCTTATGAGCGCATTCAGCGCATAAATAGTGACCATCCCCCTCGCATCTGGACCAGTCACCGAGTCTCCAGGGCCGTGGCGCATAGCCTGTACACGGGTTTCTTGGGTCTCTATTTCCAGGGATTCCCATAGGCTTTTTCTTCTCGATCTTCATCCATTTACGATACGCAAACCGGGTCAGCCTGGCCCAGAATCCCGGAAATCTCACGTCGGTCCTCATTGCGCCACCGCTTTCGTTCCTCGAGCTTGCCGATCAGCTCCGCAAGTAGCCACGGATCGTTCGGCGTCTCCTCCCGGCAATGGGCTCTGATCTCGTTCTCCCTCTCGTTTTTGTTGTATCCGAGCTCATTACAGAGGCCCCGGATCCGCTCGAGGTAGTCCCGGCAGAGGATATTCTTGAGTCCTTCGATGATGTTGCTAGCCTCCCGCCAGGTCTGGGGCCATGACTGCCCCCTCGTCATCCGCTTATTGAAGCCCTCCCGACGCGCCTTGCGCCAACCGAGGATCTCACAAAGGTGCTCGATCATCCGGAGCTGTTCTCGTGTGGGAAGTCCACTCGGTCTTAAATTTCTACTCTCGGATCTGCGGCGATATTTCGTCTTCTTTACCGGCGCTCCCTTCCGTCTCAATTCCTCGATGAGCCGGTTTGCCTCCTCCACATTGAGCTGAGATGTGCTCTCCACTCCGAAAAGGTCGAAGGCCAGAGCCCGGAGCTCGTCTTTGCTCATGCCGATCTTGTTCATGAGTCCGTGGAGCATCCGGTTCTGTGCCGGTGTTCGTTGCTTTGACATCCTTCTAACAATGGTAATTGCCAGGTGTTTCTTTTGTTTGTTACCTATGTTTGCAACTTATATTATTAATAAAAAGCAAATAGTGAAAAAGCCGCGATCCACACGACAGCATTGATTATCAGCAATGCAAGCGGATATAATTCATCATTTGTTACTGAGTATTTATTAGTCGGTCTATCCACTGTTAGTCCGTCCGAATCATTACTGTTTCTTTGCTTCTTGACGAGATTTCTGATCCTGTCGATCGACGTTTCGACAAATCTGTGATTCATGGTGTTCACGACAACCCGATCGCTCATTCTTCGCCCAGATCCAATTTCGGGTTCTTCTCTACTTCCAAACTGAGCTGCCCGAGGAGCTCAGGAAGCGTCGCTTTTTGAAATGCCGTGGCCCGGCGAAGAATGCTCAGAGCTCGTCTCCGGAGCGATAAGAAAACCTCCCATGCCTCGTCTGCTGTCCTGATCATGTAGTATCCAGCGACTCCCGAAGGCGTCGATCCGATGGAAATGTGGTGAAACTCAACCAGGTGCTTCACCACCTTTCGAACCGTTCGACCGTCCATGTCGATCTGCTCGGCAAGATCCGGAACCCGGATCGCCTTATCTTTGCCCCTGTGGCGATCGAGGATCTCCAGGACCTTACGCTCCTCCGGCGTAAACTTCGGAGCGGGGAAGAGCTCATTCTGTCGCGGATCCGGATACTGCATCTCTCGAAGCCTTTGCCTGGTTGAGCTCGAACCAGAACTCGTCTTTGGAGTGCTTCTTGAGGCCCACCTTGGCGAGCCGCGCGTCGCTCAGAGTGAGAAGCTCCTTCCTCTTGAGGTCGTACTTGGCCTGGATGTAATGTCCGAGCCTCGAACGCCTCAGCAGATTCAGGACCTGTTCCTTTGTCTTTTTGTTGTACTTGATCGAGGGCGGCGTCTTCCGGAATCCCACCAGGCCGTGGTTGAGCTTCATGTGCCGCTTGTCGCTGAGTTCGGCTTTATGGGCCTTGGAATACTCCTCCATGTCTTTCGTGAGCCGAGTCCGGCGCTTGAGCATATCCTCGGTCTCGCGCGCGAGTTTTTCCTGGAGGTCCTGGATCTTCCTCGTGTACCGGGCCTCGAGCGCTTCGACCCGGCTGTCGATCCCTGCCACCTCATGGAGCGCCTCGTCCACCTCGGCCCAGGTCTTGAACACAGGAGCTGCGGTTACCTTTTTTCGTCTTGGCATTGCACCCTTCCTTCCAGCCGCCTCTGCAGCCAGGTTGCGATCAGGAAGGCCGTACCCTTCGGCCCCCATCGATCGAGCATCTTTTGAAACTCTTCACGCCTATCTGTTTCGGTTTTCACTCCAGATCCTCCAGGATCTTATGGGCCTGCTCGGCCCCTTCCTTCCATCGTCGTTCCTGCCCTGGGTCGTCCCTCCGGTCACCCCGCCTCAAGCGTTTCTCCTTGCGGCGATGCGCCTTGTCTGCTTTGATCAGGGCTTCCTTCTCCTCGGTCTCGGCCACGCTCTTGAGCACCTTGTACAGGTAATTGTGATTCTTGAGCTCCCGGACATCCCGATTGCAGACCTCTTTGATCCCCGCAAGGATCCCCGCACGTGAAATATTGCGGTGGGTGCGGCCACCATCGCGAAAACGGCATACCTCCAGTAGTTCCTCGATCTCCTTTACCAACCTCAGCCGCTTCTTGTGGGACAGTGGACGACTGACCTCGAAGAGGTCCGTGTACTCGAACACCAGTCTCGAATCGGAACCGAGACGGTGGGAGGCCTCGAGGAGCGCCCGAACGTCTCCATCCCGGATCATCTCCATGTAGTCGTATGTCGCCCCGCATTTAGGACACCGCGTGAGTCGGCTCGACATGACCGTCTCGGATTTTGCAGAGCTCTCGGCCCATCATCTGCAGCCGTTTCAGATCGTGCTCCTGACGCTCGAGCCTCCGCTTGATAACCCTCACGTCTTCAACCGACCACCCGAGCAGGAGGTTGGCCGCGGCCGTGATAACAGCCGGCCGTCCGTGTTGTTCGATCAGTTCATCGAAGACTTCCTTGATCGTCTTCATCACCAGCCCCTATGCGATCATCTGGCCCATGGCCAGCTTTACCGTCTCGACGTTGGCTTCCGTGCCGTTGGCCTCACATACCGCCTGGATCCGGGGAATGAGCTTCACCACGCGCCGGAAGCTCGTGGTCGGAAATCCGCAGGCCGTGGCGATCGCTTCCAGCGTGAGCTCGTCCACGTTCCCCAGGGCAGCCCGGACCACCTCCCGGAGCTCCTTTTTTGAAAGGCCCGGAAGGATCCGGCACAGGCCCACTCGAGAATAAAGCTGCGCCAGGTCCTGCGAGCGCCGGCCCCCGTCCGTCATCGTGGTGAGCAGCTCCTTCGTGCCGCAAAGAAGAAGCCCCACGCCAGCCTGGTCGTGGATGTACCGAAGAACCTCGATCCCCCTGACGTTGAGGTGGTTGGCCTCGTCGATGATCAGGAAAAAAGGCTTCTTCTTGAGCCGGGCCACAATCTGATCTACCCGATCCGAACCAGTGCCGGTCACCTGGGCGTCGATCGCCCTGGCGATTTTATTGACGATCCCTCGGGCCGTGGTGAGCACGTTGGCAGTGATCAGCGCAACCGGCGTGCCGCCGTGGAGCCGGCAGACCCGAATATAATGCTCGAGCGCGAAGGTCTTCCCCACGCCGGCAGTCCCCACGATCACGGCGATATCCATCTCGCCTCTGGCCTCATTTGCTGCCAAGAAGATGCCCCTGGCCGCGTGGATCTCACGAAAGCCGATTTTCAGGCCGTTCTTGGCGGCCCCGGCTTCCCGCTTGAACCAGAGGTCGATCGCCCGCTCTATCCGCTCTGGATTGTTGTAATCGCCGCTCAGGTACTTGCTGAGCGCGGTCCGGGAGTAGCCGAGCATCGGCGCCAAGTCCGCGATCGGGACTTGATTTTCCTCCAGGTACTGCTTGAGCTTCTGCCTCATCGCTGATTCCATTTGCACACCTCCTGTTTCGGGTTGGAATCGGTCAAAGCTGACTAAAGCCGGTCAGATCCGGTCAATGCCTGTCACTGCCGGCCAAGGATGATCTCTCTGGCCTTTTTCAGGCTGGCCAGATCATCCTCGATTTTCTCGATTTCCTCGTCCAGCGACTTGATGCCTACCTTGACGGCAGCCGGCGCAGTATCTTTGCCGGCTGGCCTGTACTGCTTGACGATATTTTTCGGTGCGTTGTAGCGTCGCCGGCGATCTGCGCACCGGCCGTTATGCGTAAGTGCCAGGCCGCATGTGCACTTGAGTTTCTCTCCTTTGGCGACCTCCAGCTCAGTCAGCACTTTTTTCACCGTATCCATGGCACCGCCGACCGTGCGGGAAGTCTCCCGGATGCTGTATCCCTGCTCGAGACACTCCTTTATCTTTTCCTTCTTCAGTTCTTCATTGGACTTCTTCATTGCATCACCCTCCTGTCGTTGTTCTCTCGGATCTGTTTTCGGCTTATTGGAGCATTTCGGTTTCGTGATATTCGGAAGATCGCAGGACAGCTCCCTCTCCTGGGCGGCCTGCCGCACTCCTTCTCTGATTATCTCCGGATCGATCCCGGCCAGCCTGCACACCTCGCGGAAATCATCGTCTTCGCCCGGATCGAAGAGCCAACGTCTTGCGCTCTCCCGGATCCGGATGCCTTTGTGCACAGACAAGAAATCCTCGACCGCCTCCTGGATCACTTGGCACCAAAGCCGCCTCGATGCCAGGGCGTCATGAGCCGCTCGTGCCGCCTTCTCGTCAGTGCCGGCACTCGACACGTAGCTCGGCCACCAGGTCGCTGTGTTGTATGGTTGGGCTTGCCGGTTCATTT
>CAZFWM010000076.1:0-24317 GCA_964522545.1 uncultured Thermodesulfobacteriota bacterium | reverse complement strand
TGCGACCTGAGCCGGGCAGGGAGAGCTTCTGGAAGAGCTCGCCCCGGGCCGAGCGTTCCTCGGTCCGGAAGCCTGGCACGGCCACGCGCACTACGAGGTGGTCGGCGTCGGAGGAGACGACCTTGATCTTGGGCGTATCGTCTTCCCGGCCCTGGCCGAGGCCAACCCACTGGGTCGAGGCCCCTGCAGCCGCCGGAGACAGGAGACATGCCGAGAGAAGCGCGATGAAAGTGAAGAGAGTGATGGAAGAACAGATTGTTCTCGACTGAGTGGACATGCTAAAGGATCCCTTTCCTTTCCCCTTATTCATAACTATTTAATCGGATATATTACTTACATCTTTAAATATATATATAAGTCTTTTTAATATTATTTTCTTCTTTTCTTACATTTATAGTATACCACATTCGTACTCATATGACAAATTTTGTCAACTTTTTCTTAAAAACATTGAACTTTTTTCCTTTGCACTCCTGCTTGCGAGGCACGGGGCAAGGTTTTGATCCAATCTATCTTTTCTGATAGAATAAGCGAAAATGATCCCATGGTTCACACTGTTTTCTATGACCAAGAGGGAGGAATTTGTAATGAAAATTAAACCGTTTGTCTCGGCTGGACTTGTTCTTATATTCCTGCTCGCGGGCCAGGGTGCCATCGAAGCCCAAGTCTTAAAGAAAATGGAGGTCCTCGCCGAGATCGATGTCCCCTGGAGCGCACCGGGCCCTATTGCGTGGTGCGACGGGGCGTTCTTCTGCCTTGACAGCGGAGCCAAGACGATCTTCCGGGTCGAAGCCGACGGATCGGCCCAGGAGATATTCGGACTTGGAAACCGGGTGGCGAGCCCCGGCGATCTAACGTGCTTCGGCGGAAATCTCTGGGTGTCCGATCGCTCTTCCGGCGAGATCGCGAAGTATTCCCCCGGCGGAAAGTGGCTCAACACCATAAAGGCCCCTGGATCTGAGCCATCCGGGATCGCCTTCGACGGGACCCGCATGTGGATCTCCACGGGGGATCATAAAATCATAAAGGCGGCCCTGGCCGGGAGCGAGCTCAATGTGATCGAGCGCTTCAAGAAGAAAAGGATCGCATTGAATGCCCTTGTCTGGGCAAAAGATTCGAAAAAAGGAACATTGTGGGGCTGCTGGGCCGGAAAAGACCAGATTTGCCGGATCGACCCGGGCTCGGGAAAAATAATCAAGCGCCTGGCCAGCCCCGCATCGGATCCGGTCGGCATCGCCTGGGACGGCAGCGCTCTCTGGGTCGCCGACGGAGAGGCCTGCAAGCTCTTCAAGGTCTCCCCACCGTGAACCGTATGTTTTGATTTGGAGATGATTGACATTCTATCGAAAAAAAGGCAAAATTGTCTGCTTGGATTTCGTATTTCATAAAGATGCAAAGAGTGCCCTTGAAGAAATAGGCATGAGCACTCTCAGGGAGAGATCAAATGGCAAGAGTTACTGTTGAGGATTGTCTGAGCTACGTAGAGAACCGTTTCGCCCTTGTTCATCTCGCCGCCAAGCGGACCCGCCAGATATTGAAGGGATCTCGTCCACTCATCGACCCGAGGGGAGAGAAGCCTACGGTGGTGTCTCTTCGAGAGATCGCGGCCGGTCAGATCGAGCTCGAGTGGGAGAAGGAGGAGGAATAATTCGATAATCTCATCTCAGTGCACCTCGATATCCAGGTCCCAACTCAGTAGGCGTGCCACGGCACGGCATTCGATTTTCGTCGTACGGCCGTTTTCCACTTTGAATCTTTTCTCGGAAATCTCGCTCACCACCTCACGTCCATACCTGATCTTCACATAGCGAATTCGCAGGGAATGCTCTCCCGGGGGCGTAGGGCCTTCGTGCAGGGTTACGGTACGGCCGGGTTCGATATCCGTCTCGCTCTCCCCCGATTTTACGGGGCGACCATCGATCGTTAAATCTATGACACGAACGAACTCGGCAAAGACGTCGGGCAATCCGTTGGAGAAAAGTACAGTCATGCGGGTGTTCGATGCGATGAGCCTCTTGTGCTCCTCTTCCTTGCGGATCATGGCGCGACGATGTTCCTCCGCCGCGAGGGCGTCGGCAACGATCCCCTTCACGGCTCCGGCGATCGGTGTCTCGGAGCGAGCCTGTACATAGTGGCTGCCGCCGGCGTCGGCGAGGCAGGTGTGTTCGCGGAGCACCTCCTCGTCATCCACGCAGAGTCCCAGGATATGGACTTTGACTTCCCTGTCGGAGGAGCGAAGCTCGCGCAGCTTCCTGCAGGGGGATTCGATAAAATCCTCCTTGCCGTCGGTCAGGACGATGACGAGACCGGCGCCTCCTATCTCCGCCAGGTCGGCTATCGCCCGCTCGATGCTGTAGAGGAGCGGGCACCGGCCTGCCGGCTTCACCGCGGCCAGGCCGGCGAGGATCTCGCGTCGGTTGGATGCGCCCACCGGGACAAGGAGAGTGGTGTCCCGAGGATGGGGGGCCTGTCTGAGCCCGAAGGTGCGCAGGCCGGAGCGGACCGATCCGGGAAGATCCGGGACGACCGAGCGCAGTGCGTTGACCGCTGTCACGATCTTGGGCGCATCCTCACACCTGGACCACATGCTCCCTGAGCCGTCCAGGATGAATTCCACATTGACCGACGGCTCCGCGGCCGGTGCCGGCTCGGCCGAGTAAAGGGGCCCGGCCCCGATCGCCAGGGGCATGACCAGCCCTGTGAGGGCGAGCAGGATCACGCGAGAGAAAAGGATCATTACAAATCTCTTTGCAGACAACGCTCTTACGCCTTCTTGTAGATGATCAAGATAAAGATCATCAGCAGGAGACCGCAGATATTGAACTGGAATGTGAGTCCGAAAGTGATGCTGGTGATCCAGAGATCGAAGGTGGCCGGCGGCTGAAGGCCGAGGCGCACCCCCTCCGAGACCCAATCGTGAAGCGCCCCCTCCGGTATCACGACGCCGATCAGCTTTCCGAAGAGGGTGCCGACCAGGCCGCCAAAGATGAGGATCAGAGTGGGAAGCAAGATTTTTCTGCTTTTTTCCTCGCGATAAAGCATTACAGGTTCCTCTCGACTCCAGCCGAGCAAAATCTCTACTGGCAATCACAACTAGATGAATTCATTAATAATTTTTTTCAAAAAGGCCGCAGAGTTCTTTCCATACCATATCCGGATCAAAAAATGAAGTCAAAAAATATGACGCAACGCGCAAAAAATATATGAAAAAGACTTGACAAGCTTAACGCGGTGCGTTATATAGTATGTTAATGACGCGCTGCGTAAAAGAATCGGCCGGCTAGGGAATAGGAGAAAACGAATTGGCGGATCAGAAGGGTCCGCTACTCACGGGACCGAACAAATAAAGGTCCCAGTAAAGGAGGAATGAAAATGACTATCAGCGAAGCCATCCAGAACAAATCAGTCCAGGAATTCATCATGGAGAGGATCAACAGCTCCCGCGCCACATTCGAGAAGCTGGGAGACGAGAGTGGGAAGATCATCAAAAAGGCCCAGGATCAGGTTGACACATTTGTCGCAGAGGATGCACGCAAGACCATGGACGACCTGCTCGAGCAGGGCCGCAAGATGCTCGGTCAGATCGAAGAGAGGATCAACGTGGGAATCGAGGCGGGGCTCAAGAAGCTGAGCATTCCGTCGATGAAGGATTTCGAGGATCTCAAGCTCCAGGTTTCGAAGATCGAGGCCGAAGTGAAAAAGATCAAGAAGCGGATCCCTGCCAAGGCCAAGGCCGCTCCCAAGGCGAAGAGGGCCAAGAAGGCAGCGTAGCGCACTGAGAGGCTGAAATGAGCCAGCAATCCCCTTCTCCTCATAAAGAGGAGAGGGGGATTTTTTTGTTTATGGAGCCATGATGGAAAAGGGATTCGGAATGAATGTGACGATCAGGATGCCGAAGCAGATCCAGGCGACCGTGCGCCGCCGTGAGTCAAGGGGGACGTGTGGATAGATTGGCGGAGGGTGGCGGAGGCCCAGGACGAAGGTTACCAGGAGCGCCCAGAACAGCCATCCCTTCCAGCCGATCAACCCGAGTACGACAAGCGCAAAGGCGACATATTTTCCGAACTTCTCGTGTTGCTCATCCAGAAGGGCATAGGCGATGTGCCCTCCGTCGAGCTGCCCCAGAGGGAGCAGATTCAGAGAGGTGACGAAGAGGCCGATCCACCCTGCAAAACCGATGGGGTGGATGTAGATGTCCATCCCCTCGGGCAAGGGGCCCTTTACGAACCACTCGATTGTCGAAAATAAGATGGATGAGCCGAGCATCAGCCCCCCATCACCGGCGGAAAGCTTCACCTCGGATAGGTAGACGCCGATAATGACGGCGGGAACGGCCAGGACGAAACCGGCGATCGGCCCCGCCGCGCCGATGTCGAGCAGTACGCGACGGTCGGCGGGCCGAGAACGCATTTTAATGAAGGCGCCGAAGGTCCCGATGAAATGAGGGGCGGGGATGAAGTAGGGGAGGGTTGCCTCTCCACCGTGCCGGCGGGACATGAGGTAGTGGCCGAGCTCGTGGACGCCGAGGATGAGGAGGAGCGTGAAGGAGAAGGGGATTCCGATATAGATCTCCCCCGGGCTGGCAATGGGATTCACCCCCTGCTGCATGGCCCCGGCCAGGGTCGTGGTGATCACGGTCAGGATGAAGAGGAGAAGATTGATCCTGACGTCCGGCTTGCGATCTGGAGCGGGGTCGGACCTGCGCAGGCGGATCCTGTAGAAAGAGCCACCGTCCCCTCGTCCCGGCGAAGTGCCCGGAGGAATGTATTCCGGGGGGGGATAGTCCGTTGTATAACGATCGTCATTCATGAGCGTACCTCGACCGTGGCTCCCTTTCCTCGACCGAGCATTTCTTCAGCAGAGCCCTCGCGCACGGATATCTCGAGCAGTCCGGTGCTCCCGATGAGCGCGACCAGCGCCCCTTTCCGGACCTCGGCATAGGTCTGCCGGATTCCGCTGATCTCACAATCCCCGATCAGGACGACAGGGGGCACAAGGTCGTCAGCCCTCACCAGGAGATCGGCGCTGATGTTGGAGATGAGATTGCCGAATCGGTCTACATGAAGGACCTCCCCCTGGACGCCCTTTTTTCCCGCCCGGGGCTGTGGCAGGTCGAGTCGCCTGATCCGCCGTGTCCGGCGCCCGAGCCTCTCCGGCCGGAGGCCGAGTGCGAGGTGTGCGGCGGCCGGGGCAAACAGGTCCCGTCCGTGGAAGGTGGTCGAGATCTTGTCGGCCATATAGGCGCGGTTCGTTATCGACCATGCAATATCATCCTCTTGGAGGACCAGTGAAAAGAGGCCGTTGTCGGGGCCGACGTACAGATACTCCCCGGACCGGAGCACAATAGACTTGCGGCGGCTGCCGACGCCCGGATCAACGACGGCCACGTGGATGGTCCCTGCCGGGTAGTAAGGGCAGGCGGCCCTGAGAGTCAGCGCCCCCTCGACCACATCCTGCGAGGCGATTTCGTGGGTGATGTCGATCACGGCGGCATCAGGGCAGATGGCCAGGATCGCGCCCTTCATGGCGCCCACGTAAGGATCCCGCGTGCCGAAGTCGGTCGTCAGGGTAATGATCGGTCGAGTCATGGTATTAATTCAAGGTTCGTCTATTTATCCCTCGATCTCACCCTCAAGCATATCCTCCAGCGGACAGCCTGAACAGAGGGGACGTCTTTTGCAATGGGTGCTCCCAAGACGGACGATGAGGGCGTGGTACTCATTGTAGAGCTCCACCTCCCGGTGCAGATGGTTCTCGAAGAACTCGCGCAGTTCCTCGTACCCACAATCTTCCCCTATAAGTCGGTGTCTTGTGAAGATCCGGTATGTATAGGCGTCCACCACGAAGATCGGTCGGCCCAGGGCATAGAGGAGTATGCTATCGGCCGTCTCCGGGCCGATCCCCTTCACTCCGAGCAGCTCCGGGCGGAGCTCCCCGGTCTCCCGTGCGGCAAGGGTATCCATGCTCCCCTCGCACGTCCGGTCGAAATAGTCCAGCAGGTTCCGCAGCCGGCGCGCCTTCACGTTGTAGTAGCCCGCCGGGCGGATGTGCCGCGCGATCCACTCGGCCTCTTTGCCTGCCAGCTCCGCTGGCTCCATGGCGCCGGCGGCCTTGAGATTGTCGATGGCGCGAACCACGTTTCGCCAGGCCGTGTTCTGGGTGAGCACCGCTCCGACCATGACTTCAAAGGGGCTCTCGGCAGGCCACCACCCCTGTGGCCCGAAACGCTCCATGAGGCGATCGTAGATCGCCATCAGCTCATCACTTGTCGGGCTGGTCATCGGGGCGCCGGTCCGGCCGGGCCATGGTCTCTATCACGCCGGCCGCGATCAAGGGGAAGAGGATCTCGTGGTGTCCGACCAGGGCGTATGCCTCGCCCCCGGACTGGGTAGGGCGGTCGAGGACATTGGTAATCGGCCTGTAGTGGCGTATGAAGTCGAGGTTCACGGCGGTGAAGTCCCGGGCGGGGTGCCCGAGGTTCCTCGCCACGGCCAGTGCCTTGAGGAAGACCTCGGGAAGCACCACCGCGCTCCCGATGTTGAGATAGACGCCCCCCTCGAGCCGCGCCACGACGGAGGTGAAGAGCCTGAAGTCCCTCATCGAAGCGGCGCCTATGGCGGCCCCGTCCGCAGAAGGGTGCATGTGGATGATGTCGGTCCCGAGGGCCACGTGCACCGTGGCGGGGATACCGAGCCGGGCCGCGCAAGCCAGGATGCTCAGGTCGGGGTGGGGGAGGGAGGATGCGAGGATCTTTTCTCCCACCGCCTTTCCCAGCCCCACGGAAGCGCCTTGCACGGCCGCGTCGTTGAGAAGCTCCGCCGTCTCCCGGACCATGCCGAAGGAGCCGTCGTCGATCTCGGAGGCCACATCCTCGGACGTGGCGCCCGCCATGGCGAGCTCTGCATCGTGCACGATTCCGGCCCCGTTCATCGCCACGGCCCCGATGATCCCGCGCTGCATCAGGTCGATCACGATGGGGCTGAGGCCCACCTTGATGACATGAGCGCCCATGGCGGCGACCACCATTTTCTTCTCGCGGTGGGCCCGGGCGATGCTCGCTATGACGGCCTTCAGGTCGGCGGCCCCGAGCAGATCGGGGAGGGAATCCAGAAAGCTCTGGAATGACAGTCCGGGCCGGGCCGGCCGGCCGAAGGAGTCGATCTGCACTTTGGAGTGACGGCCCTCGATGGAATAAGTGCGCAGCTTGCCGGGGTCAATCGGTTCGATCGTCTTCCCCATCATTCAGGTTCCTTTGACTGCCGGGATTCAAAGAGACGTTCCTCGATGATCTCGCACAGGACGTGGACGGCGGTGATGTGGGCCTCCTGGATCCGGGCGGTCGCTGTCGAGGTCGACACGTTGAGCGCGAGGTCCGCGAGCCGAGCAGCCTCCCCGCCGTCGCCCCCGGTCAGGGCGATCGTCTTCATGCCAGCGGCACGGGCCGCCTCGATCGCCCGGACGATGTTCGGAGATCGGCCCGAGGTGCTGATGGCCAGCAAGACATCTCCCGACAGGCCGAGCGCCTCGACCTGGCGGGAGAAGACATCGGAAAAGTCTGCGTCATTGGCTATGGATGTGAGGATCGATGTGTCGGTCGTGAGGGCTATGGCAGGGATGGCCCTCCTGTCCCTGATGAACCGGTTCACCAGCTCGGCGGCCATGTGCTGGGCGTCGGCCGCGCTGCCGCCGTTCCCGCAGATGAGGAGTTTTCCCCCATTACGCAAGGCCTCGACTGTCATCTCGATGGCCCCGTTGAGCCCGGAGAGATTCGCCTCAAGAAAAGCTTGCTTGACTTCACAACTCTCGGCAAATATCTTTTTGATCCTCGATTCCATTGCTCCTCCGCCATAATGCATTGACTATAGAACTGGCGCATAAATTAAGAATTCATGCGCCAGTTCTATTACGGCACATGAATTCGTTCATGGTGCAGACTGGAATTTGGAGTATGAAATTTTGCAAAATAACCCCGCTTGCGGACAACATAGAGGCTGAATTGGGCGTAAATCTACAAATCTTAAAAAATTCTGAACGACATTTTACAAAATTGTATACCAATATTCGCGCATTCTATCATGAAAAATTTCCGAAAACCCTTGAAACATGAAAGTATTCATGTACCATTGACTATTGCAGGATATATGATTATTTTTTTTACATAAGGGCTACGCCCTATAGCGTAGCCCTTATGTAAAAAAAATAAGTATAGGGAAAATAGAAAGGAGCGTCAAATGAGCGATGCAGTGAAAGTTATAACGGACCAGGACTTCGAGAGCGAGGTCGTGAGCTCGGATATCCCGACGCTCATCGATTTCTGGGCCCCCTGGTGCGGACCGTGCAGGGCGATCGCTCCTGTGGTCGAGGAGCTCGCTTCGGCATATGAAGGCAAAGTCAAGTTCGCGAAGATGAATGTGGATGATAACCAGACAACAGCGGCGAACTTCGGCATTCGGTCCATCCCGACCCTTCTGCTCTTCAGCGGCGGAAAGGTAGTCGATCAGATCGTCGGGGCGGCGGCAAAGGCAAAGATCGAGGAAAGCCTGAAAAAGGTGATCGGGTAGACGTGAAGAACTCTGTAGTACTTTGAGTCGATAGTCTTGTGTCAGGAGTCGAGAGTTGGATACAGGAAACTCTCGACTCTGAACTGTCGACTGTCAACTAAAAAAAGTACCGCCGCATCTGAATGTTCATCAGCAGCCCCACGCCGGCCATCACGGCCAGTAGGAATGACCCGCCGTAGCTCAGGAACGGGAGCGGAACACCCACGACCGGAACCACTCCGGACACCATCCCGATGTTGATGGTCACGTGCCAGAACAACATCGCCCCCACCCCGAACGCGCAGAGCGAGCCGAAGAGATCTTTTGAAGACCTCGCCACCTTGAAGGCCTTGAGGATCAGCAGAAAAAAGAGGAAGAGCACGGCCGCGGATCCGAGGAAGCCCCACTCCTCGGCCAGGACCGAGAAGATGAAGTCGGTGTGCTGTTCCGGGAGGAAGTGGAGCTGGCTCTGTGTGCCGTCGAGGAAGCCTTTGCCCAGGAAGTGTCCCGAGCCCACGGCGATTTTGGACTGGATGATGTGGTACCCGGATCCCAGCGGGTCCTGCTCGGGCCTTAGAAAGTCGAGGACACGCCGTTTCTGATAATCCTTGAGATTGGCCCAGAGCACCGGAAGGGATGCGATGGCCGTGAAGATGAGTGCCAGCAGCGACGTTGTACGGATCCGGACGAAGAGGATCATCGAAAAGAAGATGAACATCATCAGCATCGCCGTGCCGAGGTCGGGCTGCTGCACTACGAGGGCAAAGGGGAGGGCGAGCAATCCGAAGGGGATGGCGAGATCGCGCAGGCGGTACGGGCCGCGGGGCCGGTCGTTGTGAAAGAATTTTGCGAGCGCCAGGATCAGGGCGATCTTTGCAAGCTCTGAGGACTGCAGAGAGAAGGAGCCGATGTGGATCCACCGCTGGGCGCCGCTGATGGTGCGGCCGAAGAGAAGGGTTGCTATGAGCAGCCCTATGACGCACCCATAGGCCAGATAAGCGTACCGTTCGAAAAATCTATAATCGATGACCGTGACGATCAGGAAAACGGCGAGAGCGATGATGTGCCAGTAGATCTGCTTGACGTAGATCGGGGTCGCGGCAGCGCCTGTGACATTGTGCGTGGCGCTGTACAGGTTGGCCAGGCCGGCAGCGCTCAGCAGTGCCGTGAGGATGAGAAGGGGCCAGTCGAAGTTTGCGGCCACCCTGCGGTCAATCAGATACATGGCGATCGATCTTTCCTATATTCAACTCGAAAAATTTCATCTGAGGAACCCAGGAACCCAGGAAGGGGCAGAGGAAGGAGAAGATGAGAAAAATGCTTGAATATTGCTCTTTCAGGGAAGATTTTATCTGCTCCAAGACGATTCATACATCTTTTCCTGGTTTCCTGGGTTCCTCAGAGGTATTCTTTTATTAGTGCTACCCGAGTAGTCCCTCCTTACCGCTGAAAGTACGCCTCCATCAGCCGCCTCGCCACCGGGGCGGCCGCGCTCCCACCGTGCCCGCCGTGCTCGATCAGGACCGCCACGGCGATCTCCGGCGCCTCGGCGGGCGCATACGCCGCGAACCAGGCATGGGGACGCCTGGCGTACGGGACATTCTCCTCATCTTCCTCGGTCTGGTCCTTGGGCATGCTGACCACCTGGGACGTGCCGGTCTTGCCGGCCACGACCACGTCGGGCAGCAGCGCCTTGCGGCCCGTGCCGTGCTCATCGTTCACCACGCCCGTGAGCCCGCGGCGCAGGGTCTCGTAGATCTCCGGGGAAAGAGGCACCTCGCAGCGCACATCAGGCCGTGCCAGGGCCACGACCTTGCCGGAGGCGGTCTCTACCCGGCTCACCGCGATCGGCCGGAACAGGGTTCCCCCGTTGGCGATCGCGGCGTACAGGGAGACCATCTGGAGGGGCGTAACGTTAAGGGGGCCCTGGCCGATGGCCACCGAGACGGTCTCCCCCTCATACCACGGTTCGTGGTAGGTCCGCCGCTTCCATGCCTTGCTCGGTACGAGGCCGGGCATCTCTCCCCCGAGATGGATCCCCGTCTTCCCACCCAGGCCGAAGCGCCGGGCCATCTCTGAAATGGCCTCGATGCCGGCCCGCAGCCCGGCTTCATAGAAATAGACGTCACACGATTCCGCGATTGCCCGGTGAAGGTCCACGGTGCCGTGCCCCTCCTTCTTCCAGCACCGGAAGGTCCGCCTCCCGAAACGGAACTTGCCGGGGCAATTGAAGACGGTTTCCGGCGTGATGACGCCCGCCTCCAGGGCCGCGGCCGCTGTGATCACCTTGAAGGTCGAGCCGGGCGGGTATTGGCCCTGTGTGCACTTGTGCTCGAGGGGATGTGCGGGGTCCCGAAGCAGCGCCGTCCACTGATCCTGCGAGATGCCCCGGGAGAAGAGGTTCGGGTCATAAGAGGGGCTGCTGTACATGGCCAGGATGCGGCCGTCACGCGGGTCCATGGCCACCACGGCGCCGGACCTTCCAGCCATAGCCTCTCGGCAGAGCTGCTGGAGATGGAGCCGCACGGAGAGATAGAGGTTCTTTCCCGGGATCGGGTCGACCTCATGCATGAGCTGGCGCTCGCGTCCCGTGGCGTCCACCTCGACCTGGCGGCCTCCGGAGTGGCCTCGCAAGGCGAATTCCCAGCGCTCCTCCAGGCCGGTCTGCCCGATCCGGTTTCCGGCCCGGTAGCGGGCATATGTCTCGCTCCTGAGCTCCCTGTCGCTGATCTCGCCCAGGTAGCCTATGAAGTGTGCGAACAGGGGGCCATGAAGGTATCGGCGCTTGGGGTCGGTCTCCACGCAGACGCCCGGAAGCTGGTAGCGTATCGCCTCCACCGCGGAAAGCTCCTCCCACGAGACATCCTCTTTCAGAGGTACCGGCTTGAAGGGAAGGCCCCGGAGGATGGCCTTTCGGCTTGCATCTTTGGTTTCGGCGTCGAGGTCGAGGATGCGGCCGAGCCGCTCCATGGTGGTGTCCAGATCCTTGGCGTCCTCCGGGATGATCGTGATGTCGAAGGCCGGCCTGTTGTCTACGAGCCTGTTGACGGTGTGGTCGAAGATGATCCCCCGGGGGGGGGCGGTCTCGCGGAGCCGTATGCGATTGTTCTCGGATTGACTCTGGAAATCGCTGCCGCGCAGGACCTGGAGGTACCACAGGCGTGAAATAAGAAACAGAAATATCGCGGATGCAAAGATGATAGGGACGAGGTAGCGGGTTCTGTTGTCCCGTTCGTAAGATCGGTCGAACGTCAGGTCCACTGGTTTCTTTTTCCCTCCCCCCCCGTACTCATCGGCCCTCTATTGAATAGGTGCCCATAGCTTCTTTTACCCGCCCATTCTGTAATCATCGCCCCCCTCTTGCATAGGCGCCCGGCCACTGGGGACGCCCGTCGATCTTCTCGAGAAGCCGGAAGACAAGGGGGCTCACGAGCATCGTGAGCAGGGTCTGGGGTATTATGTAGGTCAGAAGATGGCCGATCTGCCCCCATGCCCCCTGGGACAGGCCCAGGAAGATCACAAGGAGAAGGCCTGTGCCTATGCTGAGAAGGCCCACCAGGGCCAGAAGCAGATGGCGGCTCGGGGCGAAGATCCGGGGGGCCATGGCCGCGGTCGGGACGAGCAGCACCACGAAGATGAGGACGTGGAGGCCGGGAAGCGACCCGGAGAAGGTGTCCACCATGGTGCCGTAGGAAAACGCGAGCAGGCCCACGGCCACAGGGGAAAATGTGATCGAACTGTAGGCACATAGGATCACGACCAGGTCGATCCGGATGGGGAGCCAGGAGAGGCCGGCTACCAGGCGCGTCTGCAACAGGGTGCCGATAAAGCCGAGCAGGAGGAAGATGCAGAACCGCTTCAATACCCAATCTCCAATCGTCAATCGTCAATCGTCAATATAAAGACCTCTTCGAGCTTGTTCAGCTCAGCCAGAGGCTTGACGTCGGCCTGCTGGAAGAGGCCCTGTTCATTTTTCATGACCTCCGTGACAATACCGATCATCAGTCCTTTTGGGTAGCGCCCGTCGAGCCCCGACGTTATCACCTCATCGCCGGAATGGACATCCTCGGCCTGTTCGAGGTATTTGAGCTGACACCGACTCAGCCTCTTTCCCACCACGATGCCTCGCGACCGCGTGCGCCTGACGATAGCGCTCACTGCGCTGTTATGGTCAACGATGAGCAGCACCTGGGAGGTATGGGCCGAGGCGTGCTGGACATGGCCTACAAGACCTTCCACGGCCGTCACGACCATGCCCTCGCTCACCCCGTTCGCAGTGCCCCTGTCGACGGTGATCGACCTGAACCAGCTCGAAGCATCCCAGCCGATCACCTGGGCCGGCAGCTTCGGGAGCGGATTCAGCTCTTCGAACTGCAGGAGCCGGTGGAGCCGCTTGTTGGCCTCCACATCCTCCCGATACTTATTCTGCTCGGCCTTCATATCGAGAATGATGCGTCGGAGCCTGCGGTTCTCTTTCCGCAGATCGACAAGATAGATGTAATCGGTCCAGATGTTCCTGAAGGAGTCGATGACCCAATCGGGCCCTTTTTGGAATATATAGGCGGCCTCGAGGAGGATCTTTTGAGGCCATCCGGTGGTCTCGGTCCGCCGTCTCCGAAGTCCGGATGAAATGACCAGAACGGCGGCCAGGAGCAGGACAGCGAAGGTGATCGAAATTCGGTGCCGTTTGAGGAAATCGATCATGGCGCGCCCCGGGGGCGGTGGATCAGAGGTGCGCCGCTATTGAGTGGCCACTTCTTTCAAGAGCGAGAGCTCGTCGAGAACCTTCCCGGAACCGAAAACAACACAAGAGAGAGGGTCGTCGGCAATGGCGACCGGAAGGCCGGTCTCCTCGCGCAGGCGCACATCAATATTGCGCAGGAGCGCGGCCCCCCCGGCCAGTACGATGCCGTTGTCCACGATATCGGCGGCGAGCTCGGGGGGTGTGCGCTCGAGAGTCTTCTTCACCGCGTCGATGATCACATTCACGGTCTCGGCCAGGGCATCTCGGATCTCGTCACTGTTCACCTCGATCGTTTTTGGAATCCCGGCCACTAGGTCGCGGCCCTTCACTTCCATGGTCTTGACCTGATCTGCCGGGTAGGCCGTGCCGATGGTTATCTTGATGAGCTCTGCCGTGCGATCGCCGATCAGCAGATTGTATTTTCGCTTGATGTAGGAGGTGATGGCCTCGTCCATCCTGTCGCCCGCCACGCGCACACACTCGCTGTAGACAATGCCGGCAAGTGAGATTACCGCCACCTCCGTGGTCCCTCCCCCGATGTCCACGATCATGTTCCCCGATGGCTCCGTGACGGGGAGGCCCGCGCCGATGGCTGCGGCCATGGGCTCCTCGATCAGGTACACCTCACGGGCCCCGGCGCTCTGGGCCGATTCCCGCACCGCGCGCTTTTCTACGTCCGTGACTCCATAGGGAACGCAGATGATGATTCGGGGGCGTACCAGGGTCTTTCGGTTGTGGACTTTTCGGATGAAGTAGCGGATCATCTCCTCGGTGACTTCGAAGTCGGCGATGACCCCATCCTTCATCGGCCGGATCGCCACGATGTTGCCCGGCGTGCGTCCGAGCATCTGCTTGGCGTCTTTTCCAACGGCGAGGACCTTCCTGTCTCCGCGCGAGTCACGGCGGATTGCCACAACCGAGGGCTCTGAAAGGACGATCCCCTCTCCCTTGAGGTAGACCAGGGTGTTGGCCGTTCCCAGGTCTATGGCGAGATCGTTTGAAAAGAAGCCCAGAACTCGATCAAGGAACATTCAGTTTACTCCAAATCAGCGACCTTCCGTTAGCAAACTTGTGGTATGACTAAGGCCCCTCAAAGGGGCCTCCAAATCCTCCCACATTCATGTGCCCAGTAGTCGCTGATTCTGTTTGGAGAATTTTGGCTCAAAAAAAAATTATAATTCATAAGACCGATTTTTAAATTTTTTTCTGCCTGCGACTCAAATCGGTTTCTCTCGATTTTCTGTCGGTTACAGCAGTATGAAGCTTTTAAGACTCTTTTGTTATCAATGGACCAAAATTCTCAAATGGATGAATTCGAGCCAATCCAACGACGGCAAGTCGTTGGATTGGCTCGAATTCATAAGTTGATGAAGATTACCAAAAGAGATAAGAGTGCGCAAGAGACATTGTTGCCTTTTTAGATAATTTGAATTAATATCTCTGGTTCGATTTGGAATGATCACCTGTAAAATTACCTAAAGCGGCAGAGCCGCAACCAACAGAAAGGATTGTTCAGGCATGCTTGATCTGATGAGAAGACACGCCGGCTCCTGGTTGATAAAGGCCATCATGGCCGCGGTGGCCCTCACGTTCGTGGGCGGGTTCCTCTTCCTTCCGGGTTTGCGCAAAGGGCTCGACGACGACACTATCATCGCCGAGGTGGACGGGGTCCGGATCACAAAGGAACAGTGGCAGAAAGTGTATCAGAATATGATCCGGAGCTACCGGAACATGTACAAGGAGAAGTTCACCGAGGAGATGATCCAGCGCATGGGCCTGGAGCGCAAGGCTCTGGACGGGCTCGTCGATCGCATTCTCGCGACCAATGAGGCCGAGAGGCTGGGCATAAAGGTCTCGGACGCGGAAGTGCGGGATGCCGTGTACAAGTATCCGGCCTTCCAGAGGGACGGCAAGTTCGACATGGAGATGTACCAGAGGCTGCTCAGCTACAACCGGCTCAGCCCGGCCGAGTTCGAGACCTCCGAGCGGGAGCGCCTGGTGCTGAGCAAGCTGGAGGGCCTTATCCGGGACGGAGTCCGGGTCTCCGAGGAAGAGCTCTGGGACGACTACTCGATCAAGAACGACAAGGTGAACCTCGAGTTTCTGGATCTGAATCCCATGCAAATGCAGAAGGATATCACTCCGAGCGAGGAGGAGCTTAAAGAGCACTTTGGCGCCCACTCCGAAGAGTTCATGATCCCGCCCAAGGTCAAAGTGGAATATCTGACCTTTAAGCAGGATAAGTATCGCGAGGAGGTGGAGGTCACGGAGGAGGATATCGAGGAGTACTATGATCTCAACTCTGAGAAATACGCAGAGCCGGAGAAGATCAAGGCCCGTCACATTTTGATCAAATTCGCAGCCACCGACGGTGAAGAGGAGAAGGCCAAGAAGCGGGCCAAGATCGAATCGCTCCTGGCCCAGGCCCGCGAAGGCCTCGATTTTTCTATCCTCGCGACCCAGCACTCGGAGGATGTAGGGACGGCGAAAAAAGGGGGGGACCTCGGCTTCTTCGAGCGGGGCAAGATGGTCCCCGCCTTCGACGAGGCCGCCTTTGCCTTGAAGCCGGGTGAGATCAGCGATGTGGTGGAGAGCCGGTACGGTTATCACATAATCAAGGTCGACGACTACGCGGAATCCCACATAAAGACGCTGGACGAGGTCAAGGAAGAGATCACAAAGACGCTGAGTAGTGAGAGGGCCACCCGCCTGGCCAAGCGGAGGGCCGAGGCAGTCCAGTCCGAGGTGATGAACTCGGGCGACCTGGCCTCCTATGAAGAGGGCGAGAAGGTCCTCCTCACTACGTCCGACTTCTTTTCAGCAGAGGACTCGGTGCCGGACATTGGTCGGAATCCGAAGTTCTTCAATTCGGCCGACGTTCTTTCCCTTGGGGGGGTGAGCGAGGTGATTCCCATCCGGAGGAATTTCGTGGTTATGAAGCTCCTGGAGCGGACGGAGCCGCGTTTGGCGGAGTTCAAAGAGGTGAAAGAAAAGGTTGAGAGGGAGGTCAAGAAGGAAAAGGCCGCCTCGCAGGCTCGTGAGAGGGCCGATGCGATCCTGGAGGAGCTCAAGGGGGGCAAGAGCATGGATGATGTTGCGACCAAAGAGGTCCCGATCAAGGAGACCGGGCTCTTTTCACGGGAGCGCGATTACATCCCCAAAGTGGGCAAGTCCACGGAGATCAAGGAGGCCGCATTCCACCTCACCGGTGAGAAGGCCCTCATCCCGGAGACCTTCGAAATCCGGAATAAGTTCATCATCCTCCGGCTCAAGGAGAGAGAGGTCCCCGACAGGAAGGCCTTCGAGGCCGAGAAGGAGAAACTCCGGGCCGATCTCATCCGGGCCAAGCAGCGTCGGGCCATGGAGATATGGAAGGAGGGCCTTCGGGACAGGGCGGTCATCAAGTCCAGCCTCCAGGTCGAGCCGGAACAGCCCTTCCGACCTACTCCTTTTCCCATGGGCTCGATGATGTAGGGGTTCAGGGATCAGGGGAGAAAGCTCACTAATGGAGAAGAAATATATTCTGGCCATCGACCAAGGCACGACCGGAACCACCGTGCTCCTTTTCGACAGGGAGGGGGGGATTGCCGGTCGCGCATACTCCGAGTTTACTCAGCACTATCCCCGGCCTGGATGGGTGGAACATGATCCTGAGGAGATCTGGGCGGTCACACGAACGGTCATCGGCGAGGCCTTCGCATCCAGCGGCATCTCGCCGGGTGAAGTCGCCTCCATCGGGATAACCAACCAGCGCGAGACCACGGTGATCTGGGATCGCTCGAGCGGCAGGCCGGTTCACAACGCCATCGTGTGGCAGTGCCGCAGGACCTCGGAGATCTGCGACGCCCTCAAAGCCGACGGGCACGAGCCGACCTTCCACGAAAAGACCGGGCTCGTGGTGGACGCCTACTTTTCCGGGACCAAGATCAAGTGGATCCTCGAAAATGTCCCCGGCGCCCGGGAGAAGGCCGCCGCGGGCGAGCTCGCCTTCGGAACGATCGACACCTGGCTCGTCTGGAAGCTCACCGGGGGGCGTGCTCATGTGACCGATCCCACCAACGCCTCCCGAACCCTGATCTACAACATCCACGACCTGGCCTGGGATCCGGAGCTCCTCGATATCCTGGGCATTCCGGATTCCCTTCTCCCGGAGGTGAAGAGTTCGAGCGAAGTCTACGGCAAGACCGATCCCGAGGTCCTCGCGGGCAGCGGGCTCGAGGGCGACCTGGAGATCCCGATCGCCGGAATCGCCGGGGACCAGCAGGCCGCCCTGTACGGGCAGCTCTGCTGGGACCCGGGCATGGTCAAGAACACATACGGCACCGGCTGCTTCATCATGATGAACATGGGGGATCGCCCGGTAATTTCGCGCAACGGGCTCCTCACCACGATCTGCTGCGACGCGGCCGGCAGGCCCGCGTACGCCCTGGAGGGCTCGGTGTTCATAACCGGGGCGGCCGTGCAGTGGCTCCGCGACGAGCTCAGGATCATCAAGGATGCCGATGAGACCGAGGCGATCGCCGCATCGATCCCGGACACCGGCGGGGTCTACGTGGTCCCCGCTTTCGTGGGGCTCGGAGCCCCGCACTGGGACATGGATGCCAGAGGGGCGATCATCGGCCTCACCCGGGGGGCCGGGCGGGCCCAGATCGTGCGGGCTACGCTCGAATCGATCGCATTTCAGACCCATGATGTGGTCGATGTGATGGGTGGAGACTCCGGGATCGAGATCCGGGAGCTGCGCGTGGACGGCGGGGCGGCGAAAAATAATTTCCTCATGCAGTTCCAGGCCGACATCCTCGGCGTGGATGTGGACCGTCCCGAGATCGTCGAGACCACCGCCCTCGGGGCGGCCCTGCTGGCGGGACTGGGTGTGGGCTTCTGGAGCTCCCCCGAGGATCTACGCGGCGTGCGAAGGCGGGAGCGGCTCTTCAAACCCTCCACGGAGGGCGAGGAGTGCGAGACCCGGCTAGCCGGATGGCGGCAAGCCGTGGGCCGGGTGGTCACCAAAGGATAGAGCATGAACAATTTCGAACCAGTTGAAGGAAGCCTCCCGGCCACGGGTTGGGCCCCGGAGATATTCTATCGGCGCTGGGGACCTTCCAAGCCCCGGGCCGCCGTGATCGTGGTGCACGGCCTGGGCGAGCATTGCGGCCGCTACGGCAACGTCGTCGACGCCCTCTGCCCGAAGGGCTTCGCCGTCTACGGCCTCGATCTGCGGGGGCACGGCCGATCCGGAGGCAGGCGGGGCCATGTAATGGCCTTCTCCGAATACCTCGAGGACACGGAACGCCTCATCGGTGTCGTCGGAAATCGAGATCCCGAGACGAGCCGTTTTCTGCTCGGCCACAGCATGGGCGGCCTCATCGCGCTTCGCTACGCGATTTCTCATCCAAAGGGCCTGAGCGGCCTCGCCCTCTCGTCGGCATCCCTCAAGATCAAGGGGGAGGTCCCGGCGATCAAGGTCGCTTTGGGCCGTCTCTTTTCCCGCCTTTTACCGGCCTTCACCATGAACAACGGCCTCGATCCTAACCACGTCAGCAGAGACCCCGCGGTCGTGAAGGCCTACCAGGACGATCCTCTGGTGCATCACCGGGTGAGCGCGCGCTGGTACACCGAGTTCGTCGATGCCATGGACGCCTCTCACCGGGATGCGGCCCTCCTCAAGGTCCCCATCCTCATCCTCCAGGCCGGTGACGATTCCATGGTCGACGCCGAGGGGAGCCGGGCGCTCTTCGAGGAGGTCACCGTCAAAGACAAGGAGATTAGGCTCTTCGACGGCTACTATCACGAGATATTCAACGATGTGGGAAAGGAGCATGTCCTGGAGGTCCTTGCGGACTGGTTCGAGAATCGGGTGTAAGTAGAAAACTGTCAGCTAAATCTCCGGCAAGTAAGCCGGCAAGAACAGAGGAGGTAGTCATGGAAAAGAAGCATTGGATCGTTATCATTCTCGCCGTCCTTCTGGTGACGTCGAGTTTGGTCATGGGCTGTTCGAAAAAAGAATCACAAGAGGTCGGGGAAGAGGTAGCCGCCCCCCAGGGAAATACATCGTCTGCGGACGCCCCGGTCCAGGCCGAAGCCAAGCCCGATGCCAAGACGCCGCCAAATATACCCGATCTACCGAAAATGCCGGCGGACCTGGCGGAGCTAGAGGCGCTCACCAAAGATCTCAAGAATATGCCAAAGCCGGTCGATCCGGTCGATCCGCTATCCCTCAAAGCGTTGATTCCCGAACCGCCGAAAGGGTGGTCGCTTTCAGGGGGGCCATCGTATGAGAAGAACACGATGGGGAATTTCACGATCAGCATCGCAAAGCAGTCCTACATCTTCGGCAATGAGGGTGAGGGGGGGGCTACAGTCCGCATCGAGATCAACGACAACGCCCATGTCCCGATGCTCTACATTCCCTGGAAGATGATAGACCTGATCCAGCGGGATAGCGATACGGATTACATGAGGAGCGCAAAGGTCAAGGAGCATCCCGCTCTGGAACGGTATCACTACATCCGGAAGACCGGTGAGCTCAGCGTCCTCGTGGGTGACCGCTTTGTGGTGGGTGTGAAGGGCGAGAGGATCGAAGATATGAAAGAGCTCCACGATTTCATGGATTTGATAGACCTCAAGAAGCTCGCCTCGCTGGCCGGGTGATCTCAGGTATCGGCCGACAAGAGGCAGCCTTGCTCCGGACCCTCACGTTAGGGATCAGGGGTCAGGTGTCAGGGATCAGGGAATATTTTGGCGATCCTACAGGGTCGCCCGTTCCATTAGCACAGACATCCAAGTTTGGTGGAAAGGAGCAGCCGAATGGATAAATATGGCGACATCAAATCGATCGCCGTGGCACTGAGGATCACGGCCTTCGCCCTGGCCTTCGTGATTTGTCTCGCCGCAGTGATCAAGCTTTTCAAGTTTTGGTTCATTTGCGGGGTGATCAAGATGGCCTTGACGCTCCTGGCCGGGGCCGTGGGGTTCTTGATCCTGCTTGGGACATCCGAGGCGATCTATATCCTGCTGGATATAGAAGGCAACACCCGTCGGGCGGCCGAGCGGCTCGAAAAGGGAAGCGAATAGGCGAGGGCCGCTTCCAGAGGGCTTCCTCATGCCACCGGTTCTTCCGGTGGTCGCTGATTGAGAGGTGATCCATGGAGTTTGAATTCACCGAGGAGCAGCTTGCTTTTCGGGACCAGGTGATCAAGTTCGCCAGAAACGAGATAGCCCCGTACGGCGAGGAATATGACGCCCGGGGGGAGTTCTGCTGGGAGGCGTGGCGCAAGATGGGAGCCTACGGGCTGCTCGGGCTTCACTATCCGGAGGCCTACGGAGGGAGCGGGGCGGATGTGGTGACGGCGTGCATTGCCGGGGAGGGCATGGGCAGAGGCGGGACCGACAGCGGGCTCACCCTCGCCTGGGGGGCCCACACCTATCTCTGCGGCGACACGATCCTCGTGAACGGCACGGAGGCCCAGAAGGAGCGCTACCTGCCGAAGCTGGCCTCCGGAGAATGGGTCGGCGCCATGGGGCTCACCGAGCCCGAGGCGGGGAGCGACGCCGCGGCGGTCCGGACCACCTTCAAGAAAGATGGCGACCACTACGTTCTCAACGGCACGAAGATGTTCATCACCAACGGCCCCATCGCCGACGTGGTGGTCATCTACGCCACCTCCGATCCCTCCCTCAAGCACATGGGGATCAGCGCCTTCATTGTTGAGAAAGACTTCGACGGCTACTCCTCGGGCAAGGAGCTCAACAAGATGGGGATGAGGACGTCCACCACCTCGGAGCTCGTCTTCGACGACTGCCGAGTCCCGGCCGAGAACCGCCTCGGGGGCGAGGGCGAGGGATTCCAGATGGCGCTGAGGACCCTGGAGTGGGATCGGAGCGCCCTGCTGGCCCCCTTTGTCGGGGGCGCCGAGTTCATGCTCGAGCAGAGCGCCCGGTACGCACTGGAGCGAAAACAGTTCGGCCGTCCCATCGCGAAATTCCAGGCGATCCAGCACAAGCTCGCCGACATGAAGATCACCATCGAGGCGGCACGGCTCCTCATCTACAGGGTGGCCTGGTGCAAGGACCAGGGGATGCCGCTGAATCACCTCGAGGCCTCGGTGGCAAAGCTGTTCGTCGGGGACTGGGGGATGAAGATGGCCAGCGAGGCGGTCCAGATCCACGGCGGCTATGGGCTGATGCACGAGTACCCGGCGGAGCGTTTCTTCCGGGACATGAAGCTGGGACAGATCGGCGGGGGGACCTCGGAGATCCAGAAGCTGGTGATCTCGAAACTCATGGCTATGTAGGGATAGGGCGGGCCATGCCCGCCGCCTTTTTGGATAGTGTAATTATGACGGCGGCCATGGGCCGCCCTATGAAAAAAACGAACATAGAATCCAGGACAGGATGGATAATGAATTTTGACCTGACCGAGGAACAAAAAGCCTTCCACGACTCATTCCGCACCTTCTGCGCCGACGCCATCGCTTCGGGCGCGGCCGCGCTCGATGCGGGAACGTCAGAGCAAAAGGACGAGCGGCTCCGCGCAAATCTCGCTGCCCTGGCCGGCCGGGGCTATCCCGGACTCGTCCTGCCCGGCGAGGCGGGAGGAGAGGGGCGCGGCCGGCTTTGCCAGGTGCTAGCCCACATGGAGCTGGCCAAGGCGTGTGGCTCCACCTTTCACAGCGCTCACGCGAGCGGAGTGCAGTGCGCAGGCCTGCTCGCACAGCTCGGCGGGGAGGCCCTCCGGGAAGAGTTCGTCGGCCCGATCGCCGAGGGCCGCGCCGTCGGGGCCTACGCCCTCACTGAGCCCCGGCCCGCCCCGGACGGGCTCGGCGTGGCCGCCGCGGCCGCGCCGATTGTTGGAGGTGACCGTTTGGGAGGAGGCTACCGGCTCACCGGGGCAAAGCAGTACGTGACCAACGGGCCGATCGCGGACGTGGTCGTCGCCGTGGCGGTGACCGATGCCGCGGCCCCGCCCGAGGAGCGATACAGCCTCTTCGCCGTGAGGACCGCCGGGCCGGGAGTCAAGGTCGGGCCGGCCATGGCGACGATGGGATTTCGAGGCGTCCCGATCGGGGACCTAGAGCTCGCCGGATGCGTGGTGTCGTCCGAGGCCGTCCTGGGGGAGGTGGGACGAGGATATGAGTACGCAAACACCCTGGGCCAAGCAGCCGGGCTCGATCTGGCCGCCGCCTCGGTCGGGCTTGCAGAGGCTGCCCTCGAAGCGTCCCTGGCCTACGCCTCCAAGCGCCAGTCCGGAGGAAAGCCGATCATCGCCTTTCAGGAGGTCTCATTCAGGATCGCCGAGATGAGGATGTTCGTGGACGCCGCAAAGCTTCTCGTCAAACGCACGGCCCGCCTCCAGGAGGCCGGGGACCCGGAGGCCGGGACCCTGACCGCGTGCACCAAGGTGTTCGCTTCAGAGGCGGCCACCCAGATCGCCAACTGGGCTGTTCAGATCCACGGGGGCGCAGGCCTGGTACAGGGGGCCGTTGTAGAGCGCCTCTACCGGGAGGCCAAGTTCGGAGAGCTCCTGGGCACCACCACCGAGCGCCTCCGGCTCTCCATCGCCCAGGAAGTTCTGGAGACCTATTCCGCCTGAGCTCCCCCAACGCTGAGGCAAATTTCTCCCCCAGATCACTTGCCGGTATCGACCCATGCAAGGTCGAGGGCCCGGGGGAGCCCGTCGAGATACAGGCCGGTAAATATTCCGACCCATCCCACACTCGGATAGGGGTAAACGAAGGCTGCGTCGACAGGGGGGGTGATCTCAGGCATGTACAGGGTCCAGACTGTTTGGATCTGTACGGTCGGTTCGGTCAGGATCAGGAGAACAGACCACATGGCCGGATACGGCACGCCCAGGGTGAACTCCAGGCTGAGTGTGCCCCCTGCGTAGAATGCATCCAGCTCCAATGTGAATTGCCCGGGACAGTCTGGGTCCTCCTCGTCGACGAGGCCATCGCAGTCCTCGTCGATTCCACTTGTGCAGAGCTCCGCGGCATCCGGATTTACGTCGGGATCTGTATCGTCGCAGTCGTCCTCACAGATCATCCAGCCATCTCCGTCGATATCCGCCTCATCGTCGGAAATCGCTCCGTCGCAGTCGTTATCCCTGCCGTCACAGAACTCAGCGGCACCGGGGTGAGTCTCCGGGCCTGTATCGTCGCAGTCAGTGCCTCCACATGCAGAGTCTATATAGCCGTCTTCATCCATGTCACGATTGTCTACGATACCGTCGCAATTGCTGTCGTTGCCGTCACAAACCTCTTCAGCCCCAGGGTAGGTTTCCGGGTTTGAATCGTCGCAGTCGTCCTCACAGATCATCCAGCCATCTCCGTCGGTATCCGCCTCATCGTCGGAAATCGCTCCGTCGCAGTCGTTATCCCAACCGTCACAGAACTCAGCGGCACCGGGGTGGGTCTCAGGGCCTGAATCGTCACAGTCGTCTCCACCGCATGAGTCATTTAAATAGCCGTCATGGTCCCGGTCGCACCCCGTGCATACCCCGGGGCCTCCGTACGCTCCCATGTCGTTGCGCTCGGTTCCCATGGAAGGCGGTATGCATGCATCGTTGTAGGACGTGTACGGATCCCCCGCATCGATGCAGGGAGAGCCGGAAGAGAGATGGTAATCGCCTCCGCCGACGAAGAGCGGGTTCGAGTCGATATTGCCCTCCTGCCACTCGAGTACACAGCCTGCATGAATGCTCACGGAAGATTCTCCGCCCTGGACATCGCTGTACCGGACCGTCAGGGTCGATTCAAATACTACCGCGATCTCCGGGCCCTCCGGAGCGGAATCCCCCCACAAGATACAGTTCGTGATCGTCGGAGAGCCCCTGCTCCAGATTCCCCCGCCAAGGGAATCAGCCATGTTCATCGAAAACGTGCAGTTCGTGATCATCGGAGAACTGTCTTGTGTACATATGAGCCCGCCGCCAAGGCCTGATCCATAGGAGTCCATGGCGATGTTTTCGGAAATTGTGCAAAAGGGCTATCCACTTCACTGTACCATATCCTCACGACTGCCGTCGGCCAGCG
>CAZFWM010000075.1:0-24342 GCA_964522545.1 uncultured Thermodesulfobacteriota bacterium | reverse complement strand
CGGATGAATATCCCGAATGCCGGGACGGGGACTTGGACGGGTATGGGGATCCGGCCTGCGGGGGCCATGACTGCGACGACACCGATCCGGGCGTGAACCCGGGCGTCGAGGAGATCTGCACGGATGGGATCGACGACGACTGCGATGGCCTCATCGATTCGGAAGATCCGGAATGCGTGATCATCCGCGTCCCCACCGATCACCCGACGATCCAGGCCGCCATTGATATAGCTGTTGGCGAAAATCGCGTCATGGTTGCGCCCGGCACCTATATCGAAACCATCGACTTTCTCGGCAAGAAAATAACACTTCAGGGCGAGGCGGGTGCTGATGCAACTGTGATAGACGGAGACCAGAAAGATCCTGTTGTAACTTTTTTCAACGATGAGACAGAGGAGACCATCGTCGACGGATTTACGATCAGAAACGGCCTCGCTTCCCATGGAGGTGGGATCTACTGCTACGGTGGCTCCCCGACGGTCAAAAACTGCACGATTTCGGATAATGATGCTTCGATTGGAGGTGATGGATACGGCGGCGGGATATACTGCAAAAAAGGTTCCCCGGCGATCATAAACTGCACAATCTCCAATAACATTGGCTATGATGGTGGAGGGATTTACTGCTCTTTCTCCAACGCGATGATCATGAGCTGCACGATCTCGAACAACATCGCTTCCAACGGCGACGGCGGAGGGGTTTTCTGCGACCAATACACCTCGACGATCATGAACTGTACGATTGCAAATAACATAGCTAATTATAACGGTGGAGCGATCTACGCCCTCCACTCCTCCCCGGCGATCATGAACTGTACGATTGCAAATAACATAGCTGGTTCTAACGGCGGAGCGATCTACGCCATATACTCCTCTCCGGCGATCATACACTGCTCGATCTCCAATAACATGGCTGACTACAAGGGTGGAGCGGTTTACTCAAGTAATTCCTTTCCGGTAATCACAAACTGCATACTGTGGGGGGACCTTGCTGAATCCGATCCTGAGATCTATGTACATTCCGAATTTGCCTTGGTCACATACTCTGATGTTCAGGGGGGGTGGCCCGGAGAAGGAAACATGGATGCAGACCCGCTCTTCGTCGGGAGAGGGGACTACCACATCATGTTCATATCTCCCTGTATCGATGCCGGCACGGACGCCGGGGTGTACACCGATATCGATGGTGAAGTGAGACCCCTAGACGCAGGCTTCGATATGGGATCGGATGAATATCCCGTGTGCTGGGATGGAGATATGGACGGGTATGGTGATCTGTCCTGCGGGGGTCACGACTGCGACGATTCCGACCCCAGCGTGAATCCGGGCATTCAAGAAATCTGTACCGGTGGGGTCGACGATGACTGTGATGGTTTCATCGACTCGGATGATCCGGAGTGTCTGATCCTCCAGGTCCCAACCCATCAGCTGACGATCCAGTCCGCCATCGATGCGGCCGTGGACGGGAGTCGCATCATGGTGGCGTCGGGCACCTACTTCGAGAGGATCGACTTCCTCGGCAAGAAAATTGCGCTTCAGAGCGAGATGGGGGCCGATTTGACGATGATCGACGGGAATCGGGAAGGGACCGTGGTGACATTCTCCGGCGGCGAGACAGAGAATACCGCCATCGACGGATTTACGATTACAAATGGCGACGGCTATAAAGGAGGCGGAATCTATTGCTATATGCAATCTTCGCCTATCATTAAAAACTGCACGATCCGGCTTAACAGCGCCGACTACGGAAGCGGTCTCTATCTCTCCAAGTCCGACCCGACCATCATCAACTGCATGGTCTTAAGAAACCTGGCCGAGGACTCCGGTGGCGGGATCCGATGCTATCACTCTTCGCCGACGATCTTGCACTGCACGATCTCAAACAATTGTGTATTCGAAGAAGGCGGCGGGCTTTATCTCTTTGACTCCTCCCCGACGATCACGAACTGCACGATCACCAATAACTACGCTTTCTTGGAGGGCGGCGGGATTTGTGGTTGGCGCGATTCCTCGACGATCACGAATTGTACGATCACGGGAAATAAAGCAGGCATCGAAGGTGGGGGGCTCCATTTCACCTCCTATTCCTTCCCGGTGATTACCAACAGCACAATCTCGGACAACTGGGCAAATGAAGCGGGCGGCGGGATCTACTTCTACTACGACGAATCCTCCCTGACGATCACGAACTGCATCCTGTGGGGAAACTATGCTGCGACTACCCCTGAGCTATGTACAGATTTGGAAGCGACCGTTGTCACTTACTCCGACGTGCGGGGGGGATGGCCGGGAGAAGGGAACATCGATGCAGCCCCCCTCTTCATGGGTGAAGGGGACTACCACCTCCGGTTCTGGTCCCCCTGCATCGACGCCGGCACGGACGCAGGGGTGTATGAGGACATAGACGGCCAGACGAGACCCTTCGGAGCCGGCTTCGACATGGGAGCGGATGAATTCGTACCCGGTTTTGTCGAGGAATGAAGGAGCCGACCCTCCCAGGAAAACCGGTCCCCTAACCTCCTAACGCGGCCGGGCCGCAATCTATTTTTTCTCACACAAAGCCGCAAAGATCACAAAGTTTTTTTATCATTTCTTCGAGGCTTTGTGTGAAAAATTTCCCTCACGGACGATTCCGCAACATCTACGCAAGCCGTGTAGATGTCTCGATGAAAGACTCTTCTCAAGGCGAAGACGACGCGCAGTTCGGAAGCCCGGGCGAGGCGTCGCATGTGGAGGCCGCCCAGTTCTTCTCGGTGTCACCCCCCTCCAGGTCCATCTTCTCCACCGAGATTCCGAGACCCGGATCGAAGGGGTAGGTGTAGGTGTCCATCGGCTCCCAGTCCCAGCGCAGCATGATGAGCGGGTCGTTCAGGGCCAGCCGGTGGACGGGGGTGGAATGACCACGGTCTCGCCCGCTGGGACCGATGCGGCGTGCACCCCGGACCCGTCCCCCATATCGGTCGGGCTCAGCCGCTAATCGAAGTGGATCGAATACCGCCCCAGGGGATTGGTGAAGACGAAGGACTCCGTGACAGGGATGTTCTCCCCCACGTACTCCACCGCCTCGAACTCACCAGTCCAGTACGGATTGTACCCGATCAGCTGAAACCACCACAGGCCGCCTTCGTTGGCAAAGCGGTCGGCCCAGCCGGATGTGTAGACCTCGGCGTGGGCCGGGAAAGAGACGAGGATGAAAAAGATAAAAAGGGCGGCGAGTACGGTCGAGGCGCGGTTCATGATTCCCACATTTTTTTAGTGACTGGGATTGTAACTTTACCATTTTAGGCAGGTTTATTCAAAGAAGGAAATCATGATCGGTGTTATTGTCGTAATCCGTTTAATTTAATAGAATCATCGCAAGGCTGCCCAGTTGAGGTACGTATCGCCCTCCGGGCGGACTTCTACTCACAGAATTTAAACGCAAAGTCGCCAAGACGCAAAGAAATATGACTCAATCGATTCAAACAGACAATTGAGGGTCATTGCGAAGAGCGACAGCGACGAAGCAATCCACTGTACTCAGTTTTGCCTTGGTGTTCGGGGGATTGCTGTCGGCACGGAGCCTGTCCTGAGCGAAGCGAAGGATCTCTCGCAACGACCATGACTTTTTCCGTATTTCCCCTTGATTCTCTTCTCTCTGCGCCTTTGCGTCTCTGCGTTAAAACTCTTTGGCGGATAAACTCCGTGGAGCCCATCCCATGGCCGACTCCGGCTCACTTCCAATCGATCCACTGCGCCCCGAGTTGATCCGTAGGCTCGGCGAGGGACCGGTGGTGGTCACCTCTCCGACCGGCTCGGGCAAGTCCACACAGGTGCCGCGCTGGTGTGCCGAGCCGGGCCGGGTCCTCGTGGTGGAGCCCCGCAGGGTGGCCTGCCGGAGCCTGGCCCTCTGGGTATCCGGTCTCCAGGGCTGCCGCCTCGGGGAGGAGGTGGGCTACAGCGTTCGCGACGACCACCGGGCGGGCCCGGGTACCCGGATCCTCTATGCCACTCCCGGGATCGTGCTGCGCATGCTCGCCCGTGGAGACCCCTTTACCCGTGGAGTCCCCGGCGAATTCGAGACGGTGATCATCGACGAGTTCCACGAGCGCAGCCTCGACGTGGACCTCCTCCTCTCCCTCTTCCTGAAGCGCTATCAAGGCCGCCTGGTGGTCATGTCGGCCACTCTCGACGGCGAGGGCGTGGCCCGCCACCTCGGCGGCTTCCACCTGCGCGCCGAGGGGAGGGTCTTTCCGGTTGATTGCCGCTACCTGGCGGGCGGGACCCTGCTGCCCGAGGTCCGGGGTCTGGAGGGACGGATCCGGGATGCCCTGGAGGCGGCAGCGGACGAGCCGGGCGACGTGCTGGTCTTTCTGCCCGGAAAGGGGGAGATCGCCGGTACGGCCCAGGCGTTGAGCCATCGCCGGGACCTCGAGGTCCTCACGCTCCACGGAGGCCTCACCCTGGCTGAGCAGAGTCGGGCCTTCCGCCGGGCGGACCGTCGCAAGGTGATCCTCTCCACCAACGTGGCCGAGACCTCGATCACCCTGCCGGACATCGGCGTGGTCATCGACTCCGGCCTGGTTCGCCAGACCCGGTACCATGGCGGCCGCGGCTTCCTCACGCTGGTCCCGGTGGCCATGGACAGTGCGGACCAGAGGGCCGGCCGGGCCGGCCGGACCCGGCCGGGCGTCTGCTACCGGCTCTGGAGCGAGGCGGCCCGCCTCGAGAAGAGCACCCTTCCGGAGGTCTACCGGGAGGCCCTCATGCCCCTGGTCCTTGCCGCTGCTGCGTGCGGCGAGCAGGTGGATAATTTGCCCTTTCTCGATCCGCCCAAAGATCACGCCGTCGCCTCGGCCCGGGAAGAGCTCCGGGCCCTTGGCGCTGTGGAGGACCGGGGCTCCATCACGGAGCGGGGCCGGCAGATCTTCGGCCTCCCCCTGGATGCAGAGCTGGGCAACCTGCTCATCGAGGCCGAGGCCCGAGGCGCCCTGCCGGACGCCATCGACCTCGTGGCCGCCCTCGCCGTGGGACGCCCCCTCTTCTCCTCACGACAGCCCACGGACGACTCGGACGATCTCCGCCGGGGCGGCTGCGACGCCAGGGCCATCATCCTCGCCCTCCGGACGGGGGAAGCCGGGCGCCACGGGCTTAATCCTTTCACCCTCAAGGAGGCACGTGCCATAAGCATCCGGCTCCGGAAGGCCTGGGGCCTGCCGGAGCGGCCGGACCCCAAAGCATCGATCAACAGCAGGCGCCTCGCCTTCATCGCCCTGGCGGCCGATCCCCGGTGCGCTCACGTGGCCCGGCGCCGCGGCAGACGCACGGCCTGGAGTAACGGGGGGACCGAGATCGAGCTCGGCCGGGAGAGTGCCGTGGCCGCCGCCGAGAAGGTGGAGGCCATAGCGGTGTTGCAGAGCCGCGCCGTCGGGCTCGGCCGGCGTGATACTCGAATCATAGCGACCTGCGCGATTCCCCTGCAGCCGGCCTGGCTCATCGAGGCGGGTCTCGGGAGGGATCGGCTCGGGGGCGTATCGGTAAAGGGCGGACGGGTGATCGCCCGCGTGGAGCGCGTCTACGCGCGCCGCGTCCTCGATGTGCGCGAGGAGACACCCGAGGGAGCGCTGGCGAGGGAGGCCCTGCGGGACCTCTTTGTGCGGGGCTCCATCTTTTCGGCCATACTGGAGCAGACGCGTGACCGCCTCGAGGCGGCGGCCCTGTATGGCCGACTCCGGGCGGACGGCCTGACGGGGGAGGATGAGGATTGGGACGGCTCCTTCGAGGAGACACAGCCTCCCGATGGGCCGGTCCCAACACTAGAGGAATGGGTTCTGGACAGGCTGGAGAGCCTGGGCGTGGAGAGCGGTGATGACCTGGCCATGTTAGCGCCTGAAGATCTTCTGGCTCCGGACCTTCCGGATCGGGCGCGCAGCCGGATCGACAAGGAGTACCCGCGCGTCCTCTCCGTCGGGGACGCAGTCTATCGCATCAGCTACGACCTCTGTAAAAAGGAGGTGACCCTCCACAAGACAAAGGGGCAGCGCAAAGAGCTCCCGCCCCTTGCCTACCTCCCCCTCTTCACCGGCTTCCGAATACTGGTAAAAGACCGAGCCGTAGTCCGGGTGCTTCGGGAGTGAACGTAATCCAGATGAAAACCTCTGAGGAACCCAGGAACCCAGGAGAGAAGATCAGGAAGCGAAAGAAAAGTAAAAGATCTGTAAACCTGTATGTCATTTCGAGTGAAGCGAGAAATCTTTCCGAGAGTACATTTGGAAAAGAGAAGATTTCTCCCTGCGGTCGAAATGACACAATAGCACATTCTCTTTGATCAGTGATTTACTCGCCTTAAAGGCTGTTTCACTTTTCCTCCTGGATTCCTGGGTTCCTCAGATGAATATTCATGAACGTCTCGATCGGCTAGAAGCGCGACAGGGCGGCACTCCGGTTTTCCTCCCACCACGCCCTGAATGCGGCCACGCGCTCGTCGCGCTGTTCCAGCGTGTGGACCTGGCCGAGGGGGGCACGGAGGTCTGGGGGGGAGAGTTTCAGGACCAGGAGGTTGTATGCCTCGTCGCAGACTCGCAGGGGATGCCGGAACGTCTCGGGCGTCACCTTCTTGCACCGGCTCCGGTCGTCGAGGGCAGTAACGAGAATTTCAATCGCCTCTTGCCGGTCGAAGTCGCTCAGGGCGTACAGGATGTTGCGCTTGAAAAAAGGGTTCTCTGTGGCTGATAGCTCGAGGAGACGCTGTAGGGCCGGCTCTCCCATGGCCTTCAGGACCTGGCGGGCCATGAAGACCTCCCGCGTGCGGTCGATCACCCGGCCGGATACGACTTCTGTCGTGGGGTGCCGAAGTTTTGCCGTCATGGCCTTCAGGACCGGCTCGCCCAACGGCAGGAGCTCGGAGCGAATGATCCCGGACTGGCTGTCCGGATCGACATAGACCTCTGGAGAGAGGAGCCTTGCCCAGGCGGTCTCGATGACCGGGACGGCCTTATCCTCACCGGGCTCCCCGGCCGCGGAGCCAGTGAGCACCAGGCCCGATAAAATTGCAAACAGGATCGGGAAACATCTTTTCGAAGGGAATCTATGCATAGGAACCATCTCAACCTCCAAAGCCATTTTCCTTATTGATCACCCACCTTGTCAATCCCTGAGACCTGATCCCCGATCCCTAATCTCCCTGATCCCTCAATTGACATCTCACCCTCTCTCTGAAATAGTCCCAGGCTATTATGAGGGATGAAAAGCCGGGCCATGCCGAATCCTGGACCGCGGGCCCGATCCCCCTTCTGCTCGTACTCTCGATCTTCGGCCTTTATGTGCGGGAGCTCTGCCCCACGGTCTTCTGGCGAGACAGCGCCGAATTCCAGCTCGTGGGCTATGCCCTCGGCATCCCACACCCGGCGGGATCCCCGGCTTACATTCCCCTGGCAAAGCTATTCTCCCTGCTCCCCTTCGGTGAGGTGGCCTTCCGCATCAATCTCCTATCCGCCGTCTCCGGCGCACTCGCCGCGGGGATGCTCTCTCTCCTCTGCTTCGAACTCATCAAGCTCGTCCGGCCCGCGGGCCTCCAGGTCTGGGGGGCCCGGCTCGCCTCTTTGGTCGGAGCGCTGATCTTCGGCCTCTGCCCCTCATTCTGGCTCTTCTCCGAGGTGGCCGAAGTCTACTCCCTGCAGGCGCTCTGCCTCCTCACGCTCCTGTGGCTCGGGGCCCGCTGCGCCTCGGCACTGCAGGCCGGGCCCCGGCAGCCCGGAACACGCAACGAAGCGGCCCTGCGGTTGGCCGTCCTATTTTCCCTGCTTTACGGCCTGAGCCTGGGGGTCCACATAAGCCTTGTTTTCTTTGCCCCGGTCTTTCTCGCCTGCCTTTGGCGCAGAAGGCGCGAGCTCGGGCTCGGCCGACGGGAGGCGGGGAGGCTGCTATTTCTCTTCCTACTCGGCGCCTCGGTCTATCTCTACCTCCCCCTTCGCTCCGCGGCTCACCCCCTGTTCCAGTGGGGCGAGCTCCACGCCCCCGGAAGCCTCCTCGACTACCTTCTCGGGCGGCGGCCGGAAGCGGCCGCGGTCCTCTCGGGGGGCGGCCGGACCGGAATCTTCGATCTACTCTTCCAGTACCTCAGGCACCTGAAAACGGAGATCGGAGTCCACGGCGTTGCCCTGGGGCTTGCCGGGCTCTGTGTCCTGATCTGGAAGCGCAGGGGCGCAGGACTTGCCCTTGCGGCGATCATCCTCATCAACGCCTCGATCTTCATCGCATACGGATGGCGCCGGGCCTTCTGCTACATTCCCTCTTTTGCGCTGCTCTCGGTCGCCGCGGGCATGGGTTGGGCCTGGGTCATAGCCTGCATGGGAAGGACCGGTTCCATCTTCCGCTCTCAACGCTTCCAGGTCGCGGCAAGTGCGGCGCTGGCCGCAGTGGTCGCCTGGTCGGGCCTGACCACCGGATCGCCCCACACGGGCCGGGCCTATGCGGCCCGGGACTTCACGGAAGAGGCGATACGGGAGTGCCCCGGAGGCGCCCTTTTGCTCGACTATGTCCACTGGTTCGTCCTCTTCTACCTCCAGGCCGTGGAGGAGCAGCGCCTGGATCTGATCAATTACAACCGCCCCGCCCTATATGCCGCGCAGCGCTCAGCGCAAAGTTCTCCTGCTTCAGACAAAGCCGCTGGAGGTCCGCTCGTTCGCTTCGTCGACGAAGCGCTCGATCGCGGGCCGGTCTGCTGGGAGCCGGACCTCTTCGACGAGGAGCTGAGGGCGCGGGCCCTGCCCCGGGGACTTCTGTATGAGCTTGCCGAAGGGCCGCGCCGTCCTTCAGAGGAAGAGTACAAGACCTCCCTCCGGGCCGCCTCCACCCTGGTCGATGATCTTCGCGGGGACGGTCTCAAAACGCTTGGATACGACGGGAGACTCATACTGCACGCTACGTTTCTCTCCATGGCCCTATACTGTGAGTCTCGGTGGGCCCTGGATCGCTCCCGCCCGAGCCTCCGGTATGCACTGGGCTATCTCGATCTGGCCGAGGCAATCCGGCCGGACACCTATGCGGTGAGCGCCGAGAGGGGAAAATGCTTCGCCCGTCTTGGAGAGCCGATCCTCGCGGAAGAGGCCATGCGACGGGCGGTCGACCTCGAGCCCGGGCGGATTCTGGGCCGGATGGCCCTCGGTCGCCTGTATCTCGAACAAGGAGACCCGACCCGGGCACTCGAGGAGCTCGGCGTCGTGCTCGAACGCGCACCCAACCTGATCGATGCCATCTTTGACACAGGGGTGTGCCACGAGCAGCTCGGCCGCACGGACGAGGCAGTGCGGGCCTGGGAGCGGGTCATAGCCATCCACCCCGACCACCCGATAGCGGAGCGGGCGAGAGGGCGGATACGAAAGGCTTTGGAACAGGCCCATAAGCAGGATGATCCGCCAACGGTCAATAACGAATAATACTTTTTTCGCTCCTGGAGAATGTGATTATGAGGAACCCAGGAACCCAGGAAAAGAGATGGAAGGGCCCTGTGGGCGAATAAATCTCCGAGGAAATTGACATATGCGAGTCTGTCATTTCGACCACTTCGCTCTGTCATTTCGACCGCAGGGAGAAATCTTATCATTTCTCCTGGATTCCTGGGTTCCTCAGATGAAAATCTCAAAAACGAAAAAAATGAAGGATCGAGTAAAGACTATTAGAACCTTTCGATCCGCCGGCCTGGTGGTCGCCGCCGCGGCGATCGCCATCGGCCTGGTATGGGCACGCTGCTACTCGGACGCCGCCCGGGAGTTCCGTGCCGCCGAGCACTCCTTGCAGCAGGGCGAGGCGCGCAAGGCCGTCCTCCACTATGCGCGGGCTATGCGCTGGCGCACTCCCGGCTCCCCGTATCAGGAGGCATCCGCCCGGCGCCTCTGGGACCTGGGAGCCAAGGCCGAGGCGCGAGGCGAGACCCTCCTGGCCCGTCACGCACTCGAATCCCTGCGGAGCGCCGTCCTCTCGGGACGCGGCCTGCGCCGCCCGGAGAGCGAATGGATCGAGCGCTGCGACACCCATCTTACCGCCCTGGGCCGCGGACCGTCTTTCAAGTCATACCATCCCGCCTCGCTGTCCGCCCTGTCCCTGCCACCCGAAGGGCCATCCGCGGCCGGATCGCTTGCGCTGATCATCGGCTTTCTCGGCTGGATCGGCTGCGCCGCCGTCCTTGCTCTCTCAGGAAAACGGGGACCCGACATGTCCGCGGGACGGGCGGCCCTGCAGTTGAAAATCCTTCTCGCCCTCTTCTACCTGCTCTGGCTGGCCGGGATCGTTTTGGCGTGACTTGTTCGCTCCTTTTCCCCCTGCTAATATGGCCATTCTGAGCTCCGAGGTTTCGTGAGTATCTCATAACAAGGTAAGAAGGAATGGCCGATTATTACACCGTGCTGGGCGTGGAGCGAGACGCCGCCGGGGAGGAGATCAAGCGGGCCTACCGGCGGCTCGCCCTTCGCTATCACCCGGACCGGAATCCGGATGACCCGGGGGCCGAGGAACGGTTCAAGGAGATCAGCGAGGCCTATGGCGTTCTGATGGACCCGGCAAAGCGGCAGGCCTATGACCGCTTCGGCGCGGGATGGGGCGGGGCCAGGAGGGCCGGAGGATTCCGCTACACCCAGGAGGAGATCTTCCGGGACATCTTCAACGATCCCTTTGCAAGGGAGATCTTCCGCGACCTGGGCCGGGACTTCATGAACGCGGGCTTCCGCTTCGATGAGGATTTCTTCAACAGCACCTTCTTCGGCGGCAAGAAGGGCTACTTCTTCAGCGGCATCTTCAACGCCTTTCCGGGCGCACCCACCCACGGCAGGGAGACAGCGGCCGTGGGAAGGAGCCAGGGCAGGCGCCCCACCTTCGGGGAACGCATTTCCGCAGCGGCCGGCCGGTGGGTGGGCCAGTTCCTGATGAAAAAACTCTTCGGCCTCACTGAGGGCACTCACCCGTCCGAACCTTCGCAGGACCCGACTCCGAGGCGCGGAGGGGACCTGGTCATCAACCTCTCCCTCACCCCGGAGGAGGCCTCGTCCGGCGGCTACAGGATGGTCACCTGCCCTCCGGCCGCCGGGTCCGAGCAGCTTCGCGTGCGCATTCCACCCGGGGTGCGCCCCGGCACCAAGCTCCGGCTCCAGGGCAAAGGGCTCACGGGCGGCCCGGACAGCCGCCGGGGAGACCTCTACCTGAGCGTCCGAATCCTGGAGCAGGCATCCTGACCCAACCGAGCCGAAACCGAAAAAATGTGTAAGCAAGGGAAAAATGGGAAATGGGAAAAAGGGGGAATTATTTATATAATCTACTTCACTTCAGGTGGTCGGTGCGGGCGAACGAGATGAGCCGGATGGTCTGCTCTTCGGGGAGGTAGTTGAGGTGTGTGATCGAGCCGGACCGCACGATCCACTGGCGCATGTAGGGGAAGAGGTTTCTCTTGTCCCGGAAGAAGAGGGCCACCGCAGCAAACAGGATGAAGTAGCCGTGGCAGAAGGCCACGACGGGGCCTCCGTCCGGGCGGTTGTCCCGGACCATGGTCATGAGGGCCCATTCGATCCGCTCGAGCACGTCGGCGATGTTCTCGCCCCCCTCGGTCTTTCCCCTCATCCAGTCGAAGAGGTACTTGGACGCCACGGCCCCTTTGACCCCGTCCGCGCCGAACTTGTACGCGAATTCCGGCGTGTAACGCTGGACCTTGCCGCTGCTCACCAGGGAGAGGAAGTACTTCAGTGAGCTGTCCGGGCGCATCCGTCCCGGGTTGATCTCCCCCAGGTCCCGAAGCACGCGCACCGGCAGGCCGGCCGCCTCGGCCGTGTACACGGCCGTCTCCCGCGTTCTCAGCGTATCGCTCGCATAGACGGCCTGGATCTTGTGCTGACCGAAGAAGGCGGCGACCTGGTGAGCGTCCCTCTGTCCCTTATTGGTGAGACCCACCTCCTTTTCTCCCGTCACATAGGGGTTGAGCAGATCGATGGACCACTCCATCTCGTAGATACGCTGCTCCCCGTGACGGACAAGGTAGATCTCCATGCCCCCCTCATGTTTCGGCTGTCTCGGCCTTGTACTGCTCGGGCGAGATTTCGTATTCCTTGATCTTGTTGTACAGGGTGCCCCGGTTGATGCCCAGGATCGAAGCGGCTTCGGAGATGTTGGCGCCGGTGTGCTGGAGGGCCCGGACGATGTGCTGTTTCTCGGCCTGGGCCAGCGTCTGAAATGCGCCCGATGCCCGCTGTGCCTCTTCCCGTACCTCCAGGGGAAGGTCCTCCGGCATGATCACGTCCCCCCCGCCCATTACGATGGCGCTGGCAATGGCGTTCTCGAGCTCCCGGACATTGTTCGAGCTCCAGTCGTGGTTCATCAGGAGGGACATGGCCTTGAAAGAGATCTGGTGGGTCGACTTTCCAAAGTGCCGGGCGTGCTTGTCGAGGAAGAAGTTGGCGAGCAGGGGGATGTCCTCCTTGCGCTGCCGCAAGGGAGGCACCCTGAGCTGCACGACCTTGAGCCGGTGGTAGAGGTCTTCGCGGAAGTTCCCCTCCTGTATGGCTTTTTCGATATCCTGGTTCGTCGCGGCGATGATGCGCACGTCCACCTTAACCGGCTCGGTCGCCCCCAGGCGGTCGACCTCCTTTTCCTGGAGCACGCGGAGCATCTTTGCCTGGGTCGTGAAGTTCATATCGCCGATTTCGTCGAGGAAGATCGAGCCCCCGTGAGCCAGCTCGAATTTCCCGGACTTTCCCCTCGGATCGGCGCCGGCGATCCCGGAGCGTGGTGCATAGCCGAAGAGCTCGCTCTCCAGCAGGGTGTCCGGAATGGCGGCGCAGTTCACCTTGATGAACGACCCTTTTGCACGAATCGACTGGTAGTGGACCGCACTGGCGACCAGCTCCTTTCCGGTGCCGCTTTCGCCCAGGATCATGACCGTGGCGTCGACCTGAGCGACCTTCTCCACTTCCCGGAAGAGGGCGCGCATCTTCGGGCTCCGGCCCACGATCTTGCCGTGCTGGCGCATGCGTTCCTCCAGGGCCGTGTATCCCTGGCAGATCTTTTGGTGGAGGACCGCGTTCTGAATGGCCACGGCCGCCTGGCCGGAGAGGGCGGACAGGAAATCCAGGTCCGTGGGAGTGAACTTTTTGCCCGGGTCCGTGCTGTCCAGGTAGAGGAAACCCAGTGTGCTTCCTTTCTCCCTGAGAGGGACGCACAGAAGCGATGTGATCTTGTCGCCCGAGGTGCTGGAGAACCCCCTGAAGTGTTCTTCCGCCTGGCAGTCCGCCACGAGGAGGCTCTCGCTCTTTTCCAGGACCCGGCCGATGATGACCTGGCTCACCTGAATCCCCTTCCGGGCCACATCAGGGTCAGGGGCCCGGACCGCCTCGTAGGTGATCTCTTCGGTCCTCGGGTCGATGAGGGCTATGAAGCCGCGCTCGGCGCCGACCGTATCCGTTACGATCCTGAGGATGCGCTCGAGGAGCTCGTGGTAGTCGAGGATGGAGCATATGGTCTTTCCCAGCTGGTAGAGCTTGGAGAGCCGGCGATGGGATTCCTTTAACTCCGCCTCGTCCACCGGCATTTCAGGGACGCTATCGATCCGGGTGACCATCGTCTGGATGTCGGTGGTGACATCATCCTCTTTTCGCCCCGCCTCGCGGGACTCAGGCCGGACGATCCTCACCCGCGTGCGTTTTCTCGTCTTCGCCGCCTCCTCACTGTAATCGAGGACGGCCCCTCCGATCTCGATCCGATCCCCCTCGGAAAGGGGCTCCCGGCTGATGTTCTTCCCGTTCAGCCGGGTGTGGTTCTTGCTGCCCAGGTCGCGGATAAGGTACCCGCCCTCTTCGCACTGGAGAATGGCCGCGTGATAGCGCGAGACCTTGGGGTTTTCGAGCTGGATGTCGTTGGATGCGTGGCGCCCGATCGTGACGTCCTCGCCGCTGAAAGAGTACGTCCGCTCCCTGTCTCCCTCCTTGATTTGTATCTGTGACATTTCTACTCCCCCTCAAGAACCTTGATGTAGAACTTGGCCAGGGGGGCCATCGGGAGGCCGGCTTCGGAGAGAATCGTTGCATCCCGGACGGAAGCGGCGTTTCGAAAATCCTCGATCGCCTTGGCCGTCTGGCCCAGCTCTCGCCGGCAGAGCCCGCGGTAGAAAGAGATGGTTCCCTCCGAGAGCCCCCCCGCGGCCGGGAGGTTGGTCTCCTCCAGGACCTGGAGGGCAGAAGACCAGTCGCCAAAGTGCATGTGGCAGATCGCGAGATTCAGCCGGGCAAGGTTGGCTCCTTCCGATCCGGCGCGGATCTCCTTGGCCAGCTCTATCATGACCCGGTTGTAAACCAGCTCGGACGATTGGAGAGGAATGGTTTTTGCCAGGGGCTTTACGAGAACCGTCTTTACGGACCTCTGGTCATCTGTGGCTATTAGGTCGATCTCGATCTCCGCCCCGGGCTCCACCCTGGAGAGCTGGTCTCCCAGGTCCGTTACGCTCTTCACCTCTACACCCTTCACCGCCGAGATCCTGCTCCCGACTCGCAGACCCGCCGCGACTGCCGCCCCCTCCGGGCAAAGACGCACGCAGACCGGCCCTCCGGGCTCGTCGGAGTCCACGAACCACGCCCCGATCCAACGCCCCGTCCCGGTGGAAGCTCGAACGATCATCTCAGCCAGCCGGGCCAGGTTCTGCTCGGCCCCCCCTGCGAGTACGAAGATGTCCGGAGAGCCGCTGTGGGGCGAAAGGAGATACAAGATGAAGGTCCGCTCCTGTGAGCCCTTGGAGACCACATCGCTCAAGATCAGAAGATCCGTTTCCAGCTTTTCGGCCAGATCCTCAACCAGCATCTTGATCAATGTCCTGGCCTGCTCCTGTCGGGCCCGAATTGCCTCAGGGCCTCCGTCGGTCTTCGAATAGGAGGCCAGCTCCTGCAGGAGCGATCGGATCGTCTCCTCCAGCATGGCCCTCTTTTCCGTGCCGATCCCGGCGATGGCCAGCGCCTCCAGACTCGAGAAGGCATCCATGGCGATCCCGTCGAACCGCTCCCGGATCGCTGGCAGAATGGGGGCGTCCGCCGGGGGGCCGATGTAGGTCGCGGCCGGCTTGAGATCCACGGAGAGGGCCTCCACCTTGCCCCGCTCGATCACCACCGTCAGGCTCTCCTGCTCTCTCCCCTTTTTGACGAACACCTCGTGCTGCCCGGTACAGAGCCCCTCGACCATCAGGGGGGTCTGTCCCTTCTCTGTGCCGTCTATGTATACATAAGCGCCCCGCTCGGCGCTGTCTATGGTAACGGCCCCGACGCTCGGCGCCATGACCACTCTGCCCGCCACGAAGTCGCCCGGCTCCGGCACGTCGAGCTCCGCCTCATGATCGATGAAGCACTCCTTCCGGTAGAATATCCGATGAATCCCGACAGTGAACTCCGGTACAAGGAGCTCTCCTTCCTCGGCTCCGGAGGGTCCGGCGCCGCCGCCCTCGGAGTCCCCGCCGTCTGCTGAAGCATCCTGATTCCCCGTCCCCGGGAGTGGGGCCGTCTCCCCCATCTTCTCCCCGTCGACCCAGACTTCCACCCCATCCGGGACCGTGACGAAGCGGCATGATGCGTAAATGCGCTCCATAGAGATGTTCACCGCCGAGGTCTCTCCGGCCTTGATCTCCACATCGGTCGGATCGACCCGGTACCCGTGGCGGCCCAGCTCCAGGCTGTGAGTTCCGACGAGCAACCGCAACCGGCATGGACTCTGGCGTCCGGTCTCGCCGCCGTCGATCGCCACTGCGGCACCGGGAGGCGTGGACAGAATCGAGAGGATTCCCGTGAGCTTTGCGATGAGATCATCGTAGAATCGGATCAGCTTGGTCGAGGCTTCCTCTCGCTTGATCACATAGTCCGGGTTGAGCGAGATCAGCCGGGTGAACATGCCCGCGGCATGATCTTTGTCCGCATTGTTGTAGTAGGCACGGCCGCAGTACTCCATCGATTGCTCGAGGATCGCCCCCTCCTCGGCCGACAGAGGTCGGGCCATTCCGGCCGCCTCGAGCCTGTCGATCACGGAGGTGAAGATGGGGATCGACTGGGGCTGGTCCACCGAGAGAAACAGACTGCAGCCTTGCCGGAACTCCTTCCGGATGATCTCCGCCTCTTCATCTCCCTTTGCCGAGGTGGAGATCTCCACCTCCTGGGCCCGGGCCGGGGCGCAAAGGGCGATGACGGCGGCCAGGGTGGCGAGGAGTATGACAGCTACTGATTTCATTCAGATTCCGGATTTTCGGGTTCAGGCACGGGCCCGGGCACGTTAAAAAAAATTACTCAATGAAACCGCAGGACCTTGTTCGTCTTATCGTCAAGGATGTAGACCCGTCCTGATCTGTCCAGGGTGAGCGCAGCGGGCGACCTGAACTCGCCCGGACTGTCGACGGGTGAGATGATCCAGGCAATCAGCCCGCCCGTGCGGTCGAAGACGCTCACGGAGCAGGCCTTCACATCCCCGTGGCGCGCCTTTTTGTCCAGCACATAGAGTCGATCGTGGGCGTCCAGGGCGATGTCGATCGGCCCCTTCCATTCGAAGCCCTCCCCTTCCGGCCCCAGAGTGCGCACCTGCCGGCCCGTGGGCCCATAGATCTCAACGTGATCATTTCCGATCAGGAGATAGATGTTGTCGTATCCGTCGATGGCGATCCGTCCTACATCGTCCACCTCGCTGCCGGGAAAGAACGATAGGAAAGTCCCATTTTTATCGAATTTCCTTACGCTGCGATTATCCTTGTCAAGAATATAAAACTCGCCGTCTCTGTTGACGCAGAGGTCGAGAATGCCGATGTCCTGCTCCGCCCCGCCCAAGGTGAACCGCTTGATGTACTGGTGAGGCCCGTCCTTGATCCAGAGATTCCCGCCGATGACCTGATACACCCTGTCACGCCGGTCCACGTGAAGGCGGCCGATGGAGCCGTGACGGAACGATTCCGCGACCCTCCCCTCGGGGCCGATCCTGTGGAGCTGACTCGTCTCGCGGTCTCCGATGTAGAGGTCGCCACGGCTGTCCATCCCGAGATCCACCGGCTCCTCGATGGGGGTCTCGATGCCGAAGTCATTATCGAACCGGAATGCTCGGCGGGGACTCGACTTAGCCTCTATCGCGAACCGCCGGAGCATGGTGATCTCCTCGAGGGCGCGCCGGCTCAGCAGATGCCCCGGATAGTCGTCTCGCAGGCGCTGAAACTCGATCATCGACTGCACCGGCTCGCCGAGGAGCGCGTAGACCCGGCCGATGAGGTACCGGGCCTCGGGGGCCGCTTCATCCCTCCCGCCCTGGAGAACGACGAGCCCCAGCCACCCGAGGGCCTCGTCGAATTGCCCCGTCTCCAGGAGGACCCTGCCCAGTGCCAGGCGCGCCCGGTCGGAGGCCCCGGCCCCCACGCCGAGCTCCGCGGCGCGCCGGTAGAGCTGGATGGCCAGATCGTACTTGCACTCGGCCTCCAGGGCCTCCCCTTCGGCGAGGATCCTCTCCGTTTCCGGGGTGACCTGGCTCTGACCCGGCGCGACAACGGCCGCGAGCATCAAGAGGGCCAGTGCGGCGGTCACTCCGAATCGGGTCGGCGGCTTCGTCATGATCCTCCCTGCTCAATCAGGGACCACAGGCTCTGCCGGTGGTCCCTGATTGAGATTAGAGAATTTTTACGCATGATATCCCTTGATGGTTTCGTAAAAAGTCAGATTTGTTGGAAATGTCATTTCGACCGCAGGGAGAAATCTTATCTTTTCAGCTGGATACAATGGAAAGATTTCTCGCTTCGCTCGAAATGACCGGCGAGCCAAAATTCTCCTATATCTGAATCCGAGCCAATCGGCCGGGTTCACTTTCTCACTCGAAATGATAAAACCACCTCAACTCCCACCGACAGCGTCGGTGGATTGGCTCGGATTCAGATCCGGCTTTGCCTCGAAGAATCGCTGATCATCCTGTGAAGTGACCCGGACGCTCTTCTTCAGGACTTCGCCCGAGCGCCAGCGGAACTCCAGCTCGTGCTCCCCCTCGACGATAGAGAGGTCCGCAATGGGCGGCTCCCCGACCGAGAGGCCGTCGACGAAAACAGTGCAGGCCGATGGGACCGCGCCGATGGTTATCGTGCGAATCGGAGGAGGAAGGATCGGAACGCTCTTTTTCTGGGTGAGATCCGCCTGATAGACTTTGTGCAAAAAGAGCTCCGGGTTCTCGACAGTCAGCTCATAGTTCCCCTTGCCAAGGATGATCTCGGTCGGGAACTCGTAGGTGCTCTCCTTGCCGGAGCCCGAGACTTTGCACTCTTTGGCCCAATTGGCCCCCTGGCGTATGATGATCTTGCGCTCCTGCTTGAGGGGGTAGTGGTTGGTGGCCTTGAAGTCACGGCCGCGGACCTTCAGAGGGCCGAGGGGGAAATAGCCCGCCCTCGAAACGCTCACGAGATATTTCGCGTCGTTGCGGATCGTGTAGCCGCCCTGCTCGTTCGGATCGAGCGTCCCGCCGTCCGCATTCTTTACCGTGACTTTGCTCTTCTTCGGGGTGGTCGTGATCCGTATGTCCCGGATCTCCTCGACAAGGTCCGCGTCGACCGTATCGCCCAGTGTCTCGTCGAGGGTGATCGTCCGCCCGTCCTCCCTGTGCCGATCCAGCCGGAAGACGACCTCGAAAGACTTGCCCGGCTCTCCCTCGTAGCGCCATGCGAGCGGGGTTCGGCCGGGGAGCTCCACCCCATCGAGGAGGACGGCGGCTCCCTGGGGCTTTGTGTTGAAGGTCACCTCCTTCACGAACGGCTGGACCTTGGTGATCAGGCCTGTGGCGGCGAACTTGTCCAGGGCCAGGTCCCCCCACTCCTGAGGCCCGTACAGAAAGGCAAGAACAGCGAGGCCCGCCGCTCCAAATAGCACGAGAGGGGCGATCCACCAGCGGGACCGCCGCGGCGCGGGTCGTGCCCTCCTGTCCGGTTCCGCCGCCTCATCGATTTCATCGACACTCGGCACCGTCGCCCTGGGCTCGACCCGGGGCGGAGCCGGCATGGCCTGCTCTTGTATCCCCACACTCTCTTCATCCGCCAGCGTGGTCATCCCATCTTCCGCAATGGTCCGCATCCCGGTCTCATCGGTTTCGACGAGCCGGGCATAATTCTTGAGATCGTCGGCAAAGGCGGCGCACGATTCGTATCGCTCCTCCGGACTCTTTGCCAGTGCCTTGTCGATGATCGTATCGAATCCCTTTGGGATCTTGGAATTCTTGTAGCTGGGCGGGATGAACGGCTCGTGGGCCAGCTTGTACATGGCCACCGTTGTCGTATCCGCGGTGAAGGGCCGCTCGCCGGTGAGGAACTCGTAGAGGATGATCCCCAGGGAGAAGAGGTCGGACCGGTTGGTCACCTGCTTTCCCATGACCTGCTCGGGGGACATGTAGTACGGAGTTCCGAGAATTATGCCGGTCTTGGTCGTTTCGGAAGAGGGCTGGTAGGCGATGCCGAAGTCGAGGACCTTGGGGATGCCTTCCTCCGTGACCATGATGTTGCTCGGCTTAATATCGCGGTGTACGATCTCCCGCTTGTGCGCGTAATCGAGGCCGTCACAGATCTGTACGAACAAGTCGACGAGGAAATCGAAGTTCCGGGCCTTTTCGCTCTGCATGACATCGCCGAGGGCGATCCCCTCGATGAACTCCATGGCGATGTATGCATATCCCTCCTCTTCGCCCACATCATAGATCGTCACGATATTGGGGTGAGAAAGCCTGCCGGCGGCCTGGGCCTCCTTCTTGAACCTGGCCTTCATGGAGGTCACCATGGATGTATCGGCATCCTCCGTCTTCTCAAACTGGATCATCTTTATGGCAACGGTACGGTCGATCAGGGGATCCCGGGCCTTGTAGACCACTCCCATTCCGCCTGAACCCAGCTGGCCTTCGATCTTGTATCGCCCGATTTTCTCTGGTTGTTCCATCCGATAGCCCCTGTCAGGGATCGTCCTTTGAGCTTTGTAAAAAATCGTAGTTTTTTATCCTAAATAGATAGAAAAGTCAAAATGCATCATCTAATACGGGAGGGTTCACCATATCCTGTGGACAGAATTGGGCGCATCGATCCGCTCCGCTGAACAGGTCTCGATTCATACCCGTGAACAAGCATTGGGGCCATCGGCCTGACCTCCGACACCGGCCCCGCTTGCGGCCGGAGAGGCCAAGGGCGCCGATCGTTCACACTGATAAAGCCCTCGAATAAGCGCCCGGACCCGGCCTGATGCCGGATTCCTGTTGCGGGGAGCGGGTTTCCGGAGGTCCTCTGCACGGACCCTCCTTCTGGCATGTGGATTGCTCCTCCCGGTCGATGAGGGTCCGGGTTGAACTCATTTCAGCGTCACGCATCGATACGCTGAAAAAAGTACTCGGCCAATTGTCATTCGGCCCATTGTCATTTCGAGCGGAGCGAGAAATCTTTTCATTGCCTAACGAGACGATCTCATGCTGGCCCGAGTTCTGAGCAGCGCCCTGCTGGGCATCGACGCCTATCGCGTGGAAGTGGAGGTGGACCTCTCCATGGGACTGCCCTACTTCACCACGGTCGGCCTGGCCGAGGGGGCTCTCAGGGAGAGCAAGGAGCGGGTGAGGGCGGCCATCCGGAACACCGGTTACGCGCTGCCGTCTCGCCGGATCACAGTGAACCTGGCGCCGGCGTGCATCAAGAAAGAGGGGAGTGCCTTTGATCTCCCCATAGCCGTGGGGATCCTCATGGCCTCCGGCCAGGTCCGCAATGACCATCCGGACAAAATCATGATCCTCGGCGAACTCTCCCTCGACGGCCGCGTCAAGCCGATCCGCGGTGGCCTCTCCATTGCCCTGGCGGCCCGCAAGGAGGGGATCTCCACTCTCATCATCCCTCGAGGTTCCGCTGCCGAGGCGGCCGTTGTGGAGGACCTCACCGTGCTCGGGGTCGAGTCCTTGGCCGAGGTGACGGCTTATCTGAACGGAGAGATCGAGCTGGGCAAAACCGAAGTCGACGTGGGCTCCCTGTTCCGGCGGCTCTCGGTCTATCCCTTCGACTTCAAGGACGTGAAGGGGCAAGAGTCGCTCAAACGCGCCGTGGAGGTCGCCGCGGCCGGGGGACACAACATCATCATGATCGGCCCGCCCGGAACCGGGAAGACCATGCTGGCTCAGCGCATCTCCACGATCCTGCCCGACATGACCTTCGACGAGGCCCTCGAGACGACCAAGATCCACAGCGTGGCCGGCCGGCTCCCTCCGGGACTGCCGCTCGTGGCCCAGAGGCCCTTTCGGGCGCCCCACCACAGCATCTCGGACGCGGGGCTCCTCGGGGGCGGCTCGATCCCCCGGCCCGGCGAGGTGAGCCTCGCCCACAACGGCGTTCTCTTCCTCGACGAGCTCCCGGAATTCCGCAGGAACGTGATCGAAGTCCTGAGAATCCCCCTGGAGGAAGGAGTCGTCCGGATCACACGCGTGGCGGCCTCGCTCTCGTTCCCGGCCCGAAGCATCCTCGTGGCGTCCATGAACCCCTGTCCATGCGGATTCGCAACGGATCCCGCGCGCGAGTGCACATGCACCCCGCCGGAGATCCAGCGATATGTCGCCAAGGTCTCCGGGCCGCTGCTCGATCGCATCGACATCCACATCGACGTTCCACCCGTACGGTACCAGGACCTTGCCGGGGGCAACGGCGGAGAGCCCTCGAGTGCGGCCCGCGAGAGGGTCAACGCCGCCAGGGCCGTTCAGACGGAGCGGCTCCAGGCTTTTCCAATCCACTGCAACGCCCAGATGGCGCCCCCGATCCTGGAAAAGTTCTGCCGGCCCGACGCGGCCGGCGAGCGGCTGCTCAAGCGGGCCATCGAATCCCTCGGGCTATCGGCCCGCGCCTACTCCCGGATACTGAAAGTGGCGCGAACCATCGCCGACCTGGACCGAAGCGAAGGGCTGAAAGCCGAGCACATAGCCGAGGCGATCCAGTACCGCACGCTCGACAGGGTACGAGAGTAGAAGACACATGAAGGGGGACATTCATAAATATATTCTTCTAAGGAAAAGATTTTTCCTCTGAGGAACCCAGGAACCCAGGAGAGAGAGCATGGGCCTCGAACATGAAGAGCTCACTGCGCAGATTATTGGAGCAGCTATCGAAGTACACAGGACACTGGGTCCCGGCTTTCTGGAGTCGGTCTATGAGAGCGCGCTTATTGTCGAATTGGACCGCCGAAGCATCCCTTTCATTAGACAACTTGAAGTTCCAGTGATGTATCGAGGTGTCGAGGTAGGATTGCACCGTCTTGATCTATTCATCGCAGATAAGATTGTCGTGGAGCTGAAGGCGATCAAGGAAATCACAGATGTTCATTTCGTAGTAGTGCGGTCATACATGTGTGCAACAAATAGAAAACACGGTCTAATCATTAACTTCGCTAAACCGACTATCGAGGTGAAAAGAGTAAAGACCCGCTATTAACTTATTTTTCCTGGGTTCCTGGGTTCCTCAGAGGACATTATTGTTGGAGTAAAAACAGAGAAAAACAAGGAGGTCGACCATGAAGGATGTCTACACGATCATTGAAAACGAGAACCTCGAACGGGGCATATGGCTTCGAATCGGAGCCGCCTTCGAGAACCGCGATGACTCGCTGAGCGTGATACTCGATTGCCTGCCCCTCAACGGGCGACTCCACATCCGGGAGCGCAGAGACAGTCAGAAAAAGAACGAAGAAAACGGCTCGGAGTAGGCCGTCCCCCACCAGCCTTCCCAGAGGCCGGAGACCGCTTCGAAAGGCTTCAGGCTTGTTAGGGCTACGCCTCAGGGATCGCTCAATCGGTTGCGACCCAATCTGGCCGAAATCCGGGCGCGAATTCTGTGAAATTATTTTTGCGCGAACCCTTAGCCTATTGCTATTCCTCAATCCTACGCCCGGAATCTGCCTGAAAAAAGAGACATGGCGATCCGCAGCGGAAAATCCGCTTCCGGCTCCCCCCTCCCCTACCCTTCCACCAAATAGCTCCTGCCCAATCCATCTATCCAATGGATCTTGCCGGCAATTCATTTGAAAAAAAAGAACCTCTTAACAAAGAAAGGAAAAGACTTGACCCATCAGAAAAAGAGTATAGAATACCTAAAAAAAACTCATGCTATATCGCCCCAATCATCCAAGACAGCGTCTCCGGGCAACGAGCGGCGGGCCGTCAACGGGCATAAACCGAAGCTTGTGGACCAGATTTGCTTGGCCCTCCGATCGCGCCATTACAGTCGTCGTACCGAGAGCGCATATTGCCACTGGGTCAAACGGTTCATCTACTTTCACAACATACGCCATCCCGCCGAGATGGCCGAGCCCGAGATCAACGCCTTCTTGACCCATCTGGCTGTAAAGGGAAAGGTCAGCGCATCAACACAAAACCAGGCTTTGAGTGCATTATTGTTCCTGTATCGCCATGTCCTGAATCGGGAAATCGGCGATCTCGACGAAGTGATCCGCGCGCGGAGACCGCGGCGCCTGCCGGTGGTCATGACACGGGAGGAGACCAAGGCCGTAATCAGCCAAATTGAAGGAACCAAATGGATCGCAGCCTGTCTGATGTACGGTGCAGGACTGCGTCTACTAGAATGTTTGAGACTTCGCGTTCAGGATATCGATTTTTCAGCCAATCAGATCACCGTGAGAGACGGCAAGGGAAACAAGGACCGCCTGACCATGCTGCCGGAAGCCGTAAAAGGACCATTGTCCCAACATCTGGAACGTGTTCGCGAGGTCCACAAGCGAGACCTGGCCGAAGGATACGGCCGTGTCCAGATGCCATACGCTCTGGAACGCAAATATCCCGGAGCCGCGGCAGAATGGCGCTGGCAATTCGTATTTCCACAGGACCGCAGATGGATAAACCCGAAAACCGGAGAGCAGGGACGTCACCACTTCCATGAATCCATCATTCAGAAAGCAATGAGGGTGGCCGTTCGAAAGACTGGCATCACAAAGAGAGCAACGTGCCATACCCTTCGCCACTCATTCGCGACCCATCTGCTCGAGGATGGCTACGACATCCGGACCGTCCAAGAGCTCCTCGGACATAAGGACGTGAAGACGACGATGGTCTACACCCACGTGCTCAACCGAGGCGGCAAAGGAGTGCGAAGTCCGATGGATAAATTATAGGTGATATCTAGTGCCGGAGTTAAGGAGAAACGTCCTATAACACCTGAATCCGCACCCGAATTTTCGTTTTAATTGAGTTTTCGATGGTTTCAAATTCAGCTTTGTGGTATTAACGATACGATTGATCGTATAAAATTAAATTCACCAGAAAACTTCTTATCCACAAGTTATACATAAAGAAACTGGTAAATAATCAACAATAAAGGATAAAGAAATATGGA
>CAZFWM010000074.1:17629-25084 GCA_964522545.1 uncultured Thermodesulfobacteriota bacterium | reverse complement strand
ATACTTAATAGAGCAGAATTCGGAAGGTGTCTTGGGTAAATATCGTCCTGAAATCTCCGGGTCATCCGTCTTACTCGGCGCCGGCGCCGGCACCAGCTCCCCGTTGACAAAGGCGCTGTAGAATAGCTCGTCGCCGTCCGCATCGGAGGCTCCGATCTGTATCTCGAGGAGCTCCTCCTCCACGACGCTCGCCTCGTATGGCTCTGACAGGGTCGCCCCGCCGGCCGTGATCCAGTCGACCTCGGGCGGGTGGATCGCCTCTATGGTGATCAGCACGTCGGCGTAAGCGGCCATGGCGCCGTCGAAGATCTTCAGGATCAACTTTAGGGGATCCAGCTCGCCGATCCCGTGTATCGGTGTCCACCGGAACAAGTGTGTTTCCGGATCGAAGGTGAACGTCTCATCGGGCTCCGGCACCTCCCAGGGGGCCGGAACCGGCGCGTCATTCAAATACGCGCTGTATGTGACGGCCTCCCCGTCCGGGTCGTGGCCCTCAACCCGGATCTCGAGGAGCTCTTCTTCGATCAGGCTGACAGCGTAGGGCTCGAACAGGGGCACGCCGTTGGCCGCGACGGAATCGACTACCGGAGGGGTTCCGGTAAAGCACTTCATAATACTGGCGCCCACGGTGGTGGAGTAAATGGTATTCGGAAACTCCCGGTCGAGGATCAGCTTCTGCATGAAGTAGCGTTTCAGGTTCTTACGGAATGGGGTCCAGTGTTTTCCCCCGTCCGAAGATGCATACACCCCGAAGAGCCAGCTGTCCACGAATATGCGATCCGGATCTTCAGGGTGGATGGCGATGTCACAGGCCTGAAAATACCCGTCCGGCTGGGGCAGGCCCCAGTCCCTCGCCTCCCACGTGGCCCCGCCGTCCGGGGAAAAAAAGATCCCCTCCATGGATGCCGCGTAAACCTTTTGAGGATCACCCGGGGCATTGACAACAGAGAAGACCGCGCTGGTGATCACCGTTTCGGCGACCCTCTGCCAGTTCTGCCAGGCGGGATCCCACTTATAGACCGCACCCGCCTCGCCTTCCTGATCCCAGAATATGTATGTGTGATGCATGCCCCCGTCCGAGGTCCTGGTTCCGGCGACCAGGGGCTCCAGGTTCTCATCGAACACCAGGGAAGTAACACTCTTGTTTTGCAGCACGGAGCCCATGCCGGCCCATGTGTCGCCGAAATCCTCGCTCTTTCGGACTCCGTGATTCTGTGTAGCAAGATAGATCGTACCGGCCTCGAAGGGGTATACCCTCCATATGCCGATCCCCCTTGTGGAGAAGACCTGCTCCCCGGGTCCGTCTGCGTATTGCTCGTACGGATCGATGGTCGTCAGGTCGATCCGGTAGAGTCCCTTTTGAATCGGTCGGTCCCAGTCCGGCTTTCCTGTGGCATAGAATATGAAGTCCGGGTTCAGGGGATCTGCCGCGATGTCCCAGATGTAAATAAGACCTTGCTCGACCACAGGCCTGAAGTACGTCCAGCTACCGCCCCGGTCGAAAGAGAATTCGATGGCGCCTTCATTGGCTGTCATCAGAATCGAACCGTTCACGGGATGCTGTCTCACACTGTTGCCGTTGATCGCGTTCAGCCCGACCGTCTTCAGCTCGCTCGAGACGGCCCCGTCCGTGCTCTTTCGTATGCTGTGGATTCCCCCGGCGGCCATGTAGTAAGTCTTTGAGCTTTCCAAGGGAGGCTCTCCGATCACCTCTGACGGATCAATGGTAATCGAGTAAGGGCCTGAATCGGGCATGGCGCACATCCAGGAGGAGAGCTCCCAGCTCGTACCTCCGTCCGTGCTCAAAAAGAGCCCGCCGAGATCCTGGTCACTGTCGGCCCAGTAAAATGGGGACTCCTTCCACCCTGTGCCGGGAAAGGCGCTCACCCAGACGAAATCGGAATTGTTGGGATCCACGACGGAGAAGTAGGCCATGGGCGGATAGGCGGCCTTGAGGGAGGCGGGAAAGGGAGTCTGCTCCCACGTCTCTCCGCCGTCTACGGTCTTGTATACCCAATCCTTTTGGGTGCAGGCGAATATGACGTCGCCGTCGTTCGGGTCAAAGGCCAGCCCGGTAATGTAGAGCCCCAGGGGCGTGCTCAGGCCATTGTTGGCCGGAATCCATTGGCTGAGGGCCTCATCGTACCTGAATATGCCGTCCCCGTAAGTGGCGGCGAAGAGCTCGAGACTAGAAGGATTCTGATATACAACGGTGACGTCGGTGTAGGGCTCAGGGATGCCGGTATCAAAGGGCTCCCATGTAGAGCCGCTGTCCGGGCTCCTGTATATGGATGTCTCGATCTCCTTGACCATGTCGATGGATTCGTACGGGTAGATTTGCGAGATGCTCGCATAAAGGGTCTGGGGGGCCGCAGCGTCCACGACGACGGTGCGAATGATCTGGTCCTCTTCATAGAAGCCTTCGCTTAGGGGAACCCATAATCCCCCGCCATTGGTGCTCTTCCAGACCCCGCGGATTGTGCCCAGGTAGAGTGTGTTGTGATCCGTGGGGTCAATGGCGAGCATGTAGGCGAGCAATCCAAGGACTTCACAGCTCTGGGGGTCCATATTGTCGATGCAGAACCAGTGCTCGCCGCCGTCCGTGCTCTTGTAAGGGGAATAGCCGATTGCGTAGAGGATCTGCGGGTCCACAGGATCGATATAGATCCTGAACCGGTCGCCCCCACAGGGCCCTATGCCGTGCCAATAGTCCAGTGCGGAGTCCGCCCGGGCGACGGACGCGAGCATCATCACAAAGAGGACGGGGATCACCAACCCGAATGAGCGGAAAATCGGTCATTCTCCTTTCGACTCATGCCCAACTTGGTCGGCACGACAACCTTTAATCCCTTTCTCTCGCGTGATCCCTCTCCCTCCGGGAGAGGGCCGCAGCTTGCCCCCGCGAAGCTTGTCCCCGCGAAAGCGGGGAGCGGGGGTGAGGGAGTAGTGACTCGATTGCGGCTCGGACGCATTAGGATGCTAGTGCCGGAAGCTCCGCTGCCCGGTGAAGACCATGGTGGCGCCGTGCTCGTTGCAGGCCTGGATCGCCTCGTAGTCGCGAACCGAGCCTCCCGGCTGCACCACCGCGGTCACCCCCTCGCGTAATCCCACGTCCACGCCGTCGCGGAAGGGGAAGAAGGCGTCGCTCACCATGATCGAGCCGGCGAGCCCGCCGTGGGCATCGCTCACGCGCTCCATGATGTCGGCCCGCCTGGCCGCGTCGCCGAGGCTGTTGAAGGGCGCCCCCTGCTCCTCGAAGCTGATCCAGTCGGCGAGCTTGCGATAGGCCTTGTCCCGGGCGATCTCGGCCACACCCACCCGGTCCTGCTCGCCCGTGCCGATTCCCACGGTGGCGCCGTCCTTCACGTAGATCACCGAGTTGGACGTGATCCCCGACTCAACGAGCCAGCCGAAGAGCATGTCATCGACCTCCGCGTCCGTGGGCTCGCGCCCGATCCGGTACGTCTCCCCCTTGTAGACGCACTCGGCCAGGGTGAGGTCGTCCCGGCCGAGCGTGGTCGGCGCGTAGGACCACTGGACGATCAGCCCCCCGTCGATGAGGCTCTTGAAGTCCACGAAGCGCTCCCCCACGTAGGTCTGGAGCCGGGCCATGTTGGCCACGCGCATCACCCGCAGGTCCTTCTTCACAGAAAAGATCCCCATGACCCCTTCCTCGAACTCGGGGGCCACCACCACCTCGGCGTAGCGCTCCACGATGGCCTTTGCCGTGTCCCGGTCCACCGGCCGATTCAGCGCGATGCACCCGCCGAAGGCGGCCAGGCGATCGGCCCGGTCCGCCCTGAGGTAGGCGTCCTCGAGGGTCTCGCCCATGGCCACGCCACACGGGTTGTTGTGCTTCATGATCGAGGCGGTGGGACGGTCGGAGAAGTAGCGCAGGATGTTCAGCGCGTTGTCGGCGTCGGTGATGTTGGTCTTTCCCGGGTGCTTGCCCGACTGGAGCAGCTCGGCGTCGGACGCCAGGTGCCGTCCCGGCTGTATGGTTTCGACCTCGCCGAGCCGGAGGTTGCCGTTGACGAGCCTGTAGAGGGCCGCCTCCTGTCCCGGGTTCTCGCCGTAGCGCAGGCCCTTGTGAACCTCCCCGATGACCCAGCTCGCCTTCTCGTAGAACAGGGTCTGCCTTCCGCTCTCATCGCTGAATGAGACCTCCAGGCGCTCCGGAAAGTGATCGTCCATGACGGTGCGGTACATCTTCTTCAGGTCTTCAGACATTTTTCGTTCCCCCTAACGCGGCCGAGCCGCAACCGAAAAGAACTACCTTAACGGAAGTTGTATTTTTATCTCTCGCCAAGACGCCAAGATCGCAAAGAGGAAGATCCAACTACTTACTATAATCTATTCTTCGCGTTCTTTGCGGCTTTGCGAGAAAATAAAACTTCGTGGTCACCATCTAGGCAAACCGCGTAGTTGTCTGGATGAACTGGTCTACCTTACGATCTCATAGGCCCCTTCGACCTCGCCCAGCTCCTTTTCGGCGAGGTAGCCCGCTATGGCCGTGTCGTATTCGGCGGTGTGGCGGAAGGCCTTGCGCGCCAGGCCGAAGCGCGTGCGGAGCGAAAGGGTCCCGCCGGAGGCCTTCATCTCCCCGACGATGGCGCCGTAGTCGGCCGGATCGACCAAGGAGGCGACGCGGATGAAGTTCTTGGCCGATGCGCGCACCATGCAGGGACCCCCGATATCGATGTTGGCGCGGGCCTCCTCGGTGGTGCACCCGGAGCGGGCCACGGTCTCCCGGAAGGGGTAGAGGTTCACCAGGACCATGTCGATCGGCACGGCCGAGGTGCGCTCCAGGTCCGCCCGGTGGGCCTCGTTGTAGGTCTCGCTCAGCAGGCCGAGGTAGATCTTGAAGTCGAGGGTCTTCACCAGGCCGCCCTGCATCTCGGGCTGGCCCGTGTAGGCGGAGACCTGGACCAGGTTCGTCGAGGCCCGCTCGCCCAGGGCCTTCTCGAGGAAGCTGTAGGTACCTCCGGTCGAGTAGAACCGGATCTCCGGGTCGACGGCCAGCATGGCCGGGGCCAGGACCTCGAGGCCGCTCTTGTCGGAGACGCTCGCGATGACGTTTCGGATCCGAACCGCACCGTCGATCTTTTCAACGATGTTCACTCCCATCACATCCTCCTTGTCGCGGAATGGGTGCCCTTACGGGCTGCAATGAGGGATTGTACTACCTAACCCGCTCGTCCCGTCAAGTCCCGATAATTCCAAAAAATATGAAAGCGCCACATCAGATAGCCTGGGTTGAACCACAAGCGTCACAGAAAAGCCCCCGCCGCCGAAGCGACGAGGGCCGTATTCTGCTCATCAGAGCAGAATCCCTCTTCTTTCTGTCTTTCCAGCTGTTGGGTTAGCTTGCCACGCCCACCGTCTGGAGGCCGGCCACGCTCGAGGCCTGTCCGAACCGGGCCACCTGGTGGAGGCGCTCGCGGCGGGTCAGCTTCGGCTTCACGAAAGGCTTCTTCGAGGGGCGAGCCTTTTCGTCCTGATCGAAGAGATGCCTGTGAATCCTGTTTTTCCTGTTATCCATCATTCGACCCCCTCAGCAGTTGTTTTACTCATATTCATGATCATTGCCCCGTTCCGTGCGGACACACAGGTACGCTACCATCGTGAATCCCGCAGGGGCGCCATTCATGGCGCCCGCCTATCGGGTTCGATGAATCGAACCCCTACAACGAGCCGGCGGCCGCCCCCACAAAACAGACCCCCACCTCTACAATGTCCACGCGGATCATGGCGTTGCCGTCGATGATCGGCAGGCTCGAGGTCGGCTTGTAGGTCAGGCCCCCGTCGGTGGAGACGTAGGAGGCCCCGGCCTGCGGCCCGTCCAGGTCGATCCCGACCGAGTAGCTCCCCTCGGCCCGGTCGGCCACGGCCACGAAGAGGGCCGCCCCGGGGATCCCTTCCGAGTTGAGGGTGGGACAATCCCCTGCGGGCATCGACTGAAAGCCCCCGGCCCCGAGCACCACGGTGGTGCGCCACACCTCCATGAGGGCCTCCGGCGCCGCCTCCTCCCCTGTGAGGTCCTCGTAGACGATCACCTCGGCAAGCTCCCCGGCCGCAGACCCGCTCGTGTAGAAGGAGACCTCCTCGAGCGAGGCCGCCGAGTCCAGACCGAACCGGTTCGCCAGCACGCAGGTCCCGTCCGCCGAACCGGTGTGGAGCTCCACGGTGCCGTCGTCCAGCACATAGCCCTCCCCGGCCCCCTTCGGCACGAGGTCCCGAGCAATCGGACCGGCTCTCATCTGAATCCGTCCCAGCAGTTGCAGCCCCTTGGCCCCCTGGTACAGGTCCACCCAGAAATCGAAGGGATTCCCATTCGGACTGAAGTCCCACCTCTCCGAGATCTTTCCTCCGGCCGGGTAGGTCGTGCCCGAAACCCCGGCGCTGTGGTAGTCGGCGTCGCTGAATTCCCAGTGCGTCCCGCCGGGAAGCCCGGTCCCTGCGGCCGGTGGAACCGCCGCCGCGGCCCCGGCGGTGAGGCTCGTGAGGTCCGCCTGAACCGACAGGGTCAGTGCCGAGCCCGAGCTGTTCCGGATCGTCATATAATCGCGGTACAGGTCGGTTGGGGGCGTGAGGTAATCGGGAAAGCCGGCCGGGAGGGAGACCGTGCACTCATTGCAGCTCCCCGAGCCGCTCGAGGCCTTGATCGGGTTGTTGTCCATCCCCTCGGAATGGGGCCCCATGGTGGCGTCCAGGCCGGACTCGGTCCAGTCCGACGGGTCGTCGCTGTCCTGGCCGTTCTCCTCCAGGGCGATGCTCGTGCCCTCGCTGCTCGTGGTCGGATTCGTGCCCGCCCCCCATGTGCAGCCCGCCGGAGGCGGATCGATACTGCCGCCGGTGCCGTAGGCCATGGTGTCGATGCACGAACCGGACCCGGTCTCGATCGACACGTCGTCGGCCGTGTTGCTCCACATGGAGGCCCCGTATCCCCGGTAGATGTGGTAGACCGGACCGGTGAGGTCATTCGTGCCCGAGCCGGTGTGGGCCACGATATACTCGCCAGCCTGGGGCGTGAAGGAGGGGAACGGGATGGAGTAGGCGTCCTGGTCGATGATGCGGTAGCCGTCCAGGTCGACGCCGCCCGAGGCCACGTAGATCTCGACCCACTCGCCCGTGGGCTCGTCCCCGATCGGGTCGTACATGACCTCGTTGATCACGAGGTCTGGTACGACCGACACAGTGCTCTTGAAGACATCACCAACAAGACCTGTCCCTGCATAGATATACCCGTCCGATGCCTCGAGAATACTATAAACCTGACTTGCGCCCGTGAGATCCGAGGTCTTCGTCCATGTCGTTCCGCCGTTGTTGGTCCGATAGACATATCCATAAATCCCAGTCCCCGCCGCTGCATAGATATACCCGTCCGAGGCCTCGATAAGACCTTCGACATAGACTGCGCCCGAGAGATCCGAGGTGTTCGTCCAGGTCGTTCCG
>CAZFWM010000074.1:0-17529 GCA_964522545.1 uncultured Thermodesulfobacteriota bacterium | reverse complement strand
ACCTTCGACATAGACTGCGCCCGAGAGATCCGAGGTGTTCGTCCAGGTCGTTCCGCCGTTGTTGGATCGAAACACATCTCCATACCCCATTCCGGTGACATCCCCTGTGCCTGCATAGATATACCCGTCCGAGGCCTCGATAAGACTACGAACATAAACTACGCCAGAGAGATCCGAGGTGTTCGTCCAGGTCGCTCCGCCGTCGTTTGTACGGAAGACATCACCACCAGAACCTGTCCCTGCATAGATATACCCGTCCGAGGCCTCGAGAAGACACCAAATCCAAACTGCGCCCGAGAGATCCGAGGTGTTCGTCCAGTCCCATGCCTCTGAATGAGAACAGAGCCCGGTAAGGATGAAAAACAAAGTGGTTACCAAAATCATGACATTTCTCATCTTGAGATCCTCCTTTTTTTAACCAACTTCGCTCCTGAAGAATGGATTTTCTGATTCCGACAGGAAACAGAAAAACTCCTGTTCCGTTAAAGGGGTGACTTTATGAAATGCCTTCATCAATTGTCAAGTTGTTCTCTTCAATCCGGCTCTTTTCATTGCGGCTTTGCAGAGAGCCCCTCGATCCAGTCCAACCGAGTGCTGTAGCGGTCGATCACCTCACATCGAACCAGCACACGAACTCACGGCGGCACGCGACCTCGTCTCCGAGGGGAAGGAAGGATCACCACGAGAAGGCCGGGAATATATCTCGATCTTTGAGAAAACGGCGAGAAGCATATATGAATCGATTGCCGGTAGACTCTGCCCCAATTCTCTTGTAATTTTAATAGTGATAGAACATACTGATCCTGCCTACAAGACCTCTGGAGCAGGTTCGGGATATATTGATATTGAGTTCGAGTGGCGATGAAAACCTAATGATCTAGAATCGTTGATACTTCCTTTTCTCCTATGGGCAGTCGGATTTTGACCAGGTTCAACCTAAAGCGCCAGATTCTCTTTGGCTGTATTGCCATTTTCTGTTATTCCTGCTCCAAGGGACCTTCGCCCTTCACCGACTTTCCTCCTCTTTTTAACATGGAGCGCGAGGAGTTTCTTCGTGCCCTCGCCTACATCCCCACTCCCAACCTGAACAGGCCGGAGCTGGAACCGGAGGAGCCGCCTTGTTACTTCGAAGGGATCCACTTCCATGGGTACGAGATCAGGGCAAGCTTCTCCAGGTTCAAGCCTTATGGCAAGCCATACAGCCTCGTGGTCAAGTTCCCTTCGGATTACGCACCCGAACCCGCTGTGGCGGAGATGATCATATCCCGCATCCATAAAGGAAGATTCAGCTCCATGGGAGAGAAGGAGGATTTCAAGCTCCCCGGGCTGGGAGGTTTTAGATACTCTCGGGTGACAGGCTCGTCCGTCCTCGGGAAAACCGCCCGGTTCGAGATCGTTTACAAGAGGATCAGGGTTCACACCTTGCCGCTGACCTCCTCGATGACATTCAGACAAATGGGGTACTAATACGGCACAGCCATAATCAAATTAGCTAAACACGGCAAATCAAATACGAAGTTGAGCCCTTGGTCGACAGTCAACAGTTCATAGTCGAGAGTTACATGCTTCTCACTCTCGACTGTCGACTGTAAACTGTAAACTCTCTCGGCCCATTGACATTGCGCCAACATCTACGCAAGCCGCGACGATGTACGAATGAAAGGCCTAATTAAAACCATGACCGAGACAATCAAAGGCGCCTTCGCCACAGCGATCGGGAGCATGCCCCACAGCAGCCCCGACAGCGCACTGGACCTGGTACTTTCAACGATTCCCGAAGCCCCCTGCTGGCCTCAGCTCCCCCGCCTGGGCCGCCGCGAGCGGATGGTCGACCAGTTCTCCGAGGGACTCCCTGCTCTCCGGCCGGATCCCGTGAGCGGCGATCTCCGCTTTGGAGCGATGGATGACGACATGGCGGCCCTGGAGCGCTTTTACGAAAGCTACCTCGCCTGCCTCTCCGGCGCCCCCTGCGATGCCTTCTCCATCTCCGAGCCCTTCGCGGCCGGCCTTCACACTCTTCTGGCCCGCCTGGGTGAGCCCGGGACGGAGCGGCGGCCTTTTATTAAATGCCCTCTCACCGGCCCCCTCACGTTCGGTCTCTCCGTGCTGGATGGCAGCGGCAGGCCTGCCATCTATGACGAAACCCTGGCCGACGTCATCGTCAAGGGGCTCTCCATGAAGGGTCGCTGGGAGGTGGAGCTCTTTCGGCCCTACGCGGACCGCGTCATCGTCTTCATGGACGAGCCCATCCTCGGCTCTTACGGCACGGCGGCTCTCATCGGGGTCTCCAAGGATCTCGTCACAAAAAGTCTCGGGGAGGTGGCCGAGGCGGTCCGGTCCGCGGGAGGCCTTGTGGGCGCCCACTGCTGTGCCAATACGGATTGGAGCCTCTTCGGGCAGATCGACCTGGACATCCTGAGCTTCGACGCTTACAGCGACGCCCAGAGCCTCGCCCTGTTCCCCGGGATCGTGTCGGCCCTCTTCGACCGCGGGGGCGCCCTGGCCTGGGGAATCGTTCCCACCTCGGACAGGATCGACGAAGAGGATGCAGGCTCCCTGCTCGGCCGGCTTCGCCTCGGCATGAGCCTCTTTGAAGAAAAGGGCGTCGACCGGGCTCTCCTTGCAGAGCGCCTCATCGTCACGCCGAGCTGCGGCACAGGCACGATGGACGAAAGCGGCGCGGAAAAGGTCTTTCACACCCTTTCCGAGGTCGCCGGCCGGCTCGATGAATTGTAATCGATCCGGAGGAATTTTAGAGAAAATAGGCAAAGAAATAGTAGAGGTGCTTCAGGTATTCATTGTGGACCGAGAGAAAGCTCCTTTCATCAGCCCACCATCGCCGGCCATTGAACCAGTTGCACTCGGCCGAGGAGTAGATCAGCCGAACCGACGTATCCTTAAAGATATGGCGGCTCGTGTAGTAGATACGCCGCATGTGATACGGGGAGCTGACCAGGATGATCGAGCGCAGTCCGCGCCTCTCGGCAAGCGTGTGCAGGAAGACGAGCTCCTCATAGGTGCTCTCCCCCACTCTCTCGATGGAGATCGCCTCGGAGGGGACTCCGGTCCTGACGAGGAGGCGAGCGTTGATTTCCGCCTCGCACATCATGAGGCCAAGGGCCCTCGAGGTCTGAGGAATGTAGCCTCCGGTAACCAGGACCTCCTCGGCCCACCCCTGGTGAAAGAGCTTGGCTGCGTGGGAGGAACGATCGAAGGCCCCACCGGAGAAGACGTGGATCAGGTCCGCCTTTTCGAGGGGACTCTCGTAGATGAGGAATGTCGCAAGAGCCGGTGCCCAGAATTTGAATCCCAGCACGGCGGCCAGGACAAGGAGAGCAAGGATCAGGAGAGATTTTTTAATCATCGCCGGTTCCTCCACACAGGGTTCCTATGTGGTTGATTTATGCTATTTACACAGTAGTCAACTTATACCAAAAACAAATTGATGAGTAAAAGTCAGATCGAAGGGTGTTAGGATCAGAAAAAATGAGCTCTGAAAAATCCGAACAACAGGAAACGGAAAAAAAGAAGAAAACGATCTTTGTCGCCAGAAAGATCGGGCCTGGATTCAAGATCCTTCTGTGGATCGTCGGAACTCTCTACATGGCTTACATGTGGCTTGTCTTCAAGACGAGCAGGAAGACAGAGTTTAACCTGGAGGGGCTCAGGGATCGTCTGGCAAGGGGAGAGAACGCCATTGGGGTCACCTGGCACCAGGACGCCATCGTCGCGCCCTACTTCCACCGCTCTTTTAAGCCTTCCATGATGGTGAGCCCCAACTCCTCCGGGGAGTTCATGGACGTGGTCCTGCGGAGATGCAATTTCACCACCTTCCGCGGCTCCTCGTCAGGAACATTCAGGTACAAATGGGGCCGTCAGGCGCTTCGCGACATGATCGATCACCTCAACAGCCATGCCGGCACTTACGGCGGCCTCATCCTGGACGGCTCCCGCGGCCCGGCGCGCAAGGTCCAGATGGGAGCGCTCATATTCTCCAGGGACACAGGGGCCCCGATCATAGGGGTCCGGCACTGGTCCCGGCGGCACATCCTCTTGAAGACCTGGGATCGGACCGTGATCCCTCTTCCCTTCAACCACCTCATCTTCATGGCCACCGATCCGGTCACGGTCCCTCCCAACGCCTCGGACGAGGATCTGGAGCTGTGCCGCGAGGAGCTCGAATCACAGCTCCTCGCCATCACCGAAAACTCTGAAAACTATTTCAGGTAAAGAAGCGGCCCGCCTATTTCCAGTCGCCTATGAGGACGAAGGGGGCCCAGAAGTAGGGGTGGGCGTAGTCTTCGGACGGGCCGACAGGAGAGCCCCCCGCACCCGTCGCAGAAGGAGTGTCTTTGTCGGGTGGGGACTCGACAAGGTCTCTGGTCACCCCTGTCGAACCCTGTACGGAGCCCAGGGCCATTACATCGAGCTGGGCCAGGCGAAGGGCCTCGGCTGCGGGCGCGGATCGAAGCCTGGCGTAAAAACGCTTGATCACCTGCTCTGCGGCCGCATCGTCGACCGGCCATAGAGTGGCCAGGATCGCATTGGCCCCGGCGGCCAGAAAGGCGTCGGAGATTCCGATTAACTCCCCCCCCTCGGAACGCACACTCACGGCGGTCCGGCAGGCGGCCAGCGTAACCAGGGGGCTTCGGTCCAGGGAGAGGCCGTAGATCTCCTCCACGGTGAGGTGGCCGTCCTCCCCCTCCCCCGGAGCGAGGAGAATATAAGAGCGCTCCGGACTGCTATGGTCGAGCCTGGCATGGGAGGCGATGTGGCAGACCGAGTAACGGCCCAGGTTTTCTTTCGCGCTTCGCTCAGTGGCCTTCGGGCCGAGGAGAACCCGGGCGCCCGGTATGAGGGCCTCCAGATAGATCCCTTCCCGCTCCGATCCCAGAAGGCTGGCGTCGGGATTTCCGAAGACGACCAGGTTCAGGGGGGGCCGTGGGTCCGCACGCCCCGGAGCCTCGGCAGAACCTTCACCGAGCACACTTTGATAGAAAAGGGCGTATCGCTGGGCAAGATAGGCATCGCCCGCCCCCTCTTCTCGGCGAAGGAGGGCCTGGAAAGGAAGCCCGCAGAGCTCCCCCTCGGGGAGGATGCCCAGCATGGAGCGTCCCTCGAGGTTCTTCTCGATCGGCGCGATCAGCACATCGTAGAGACGCGATGCCACACCTCGAAACTCCGCCTCCTCCTCGGGCCCTGCCAGGCGCCTTCGCTCGACCAGTACGCGAAGCCGCTCCACGTCCCTGGCCAGGGTCGTGCGATCCAGAGGTCGCCGCACGACATCGAGCCCTTCACTGGTAAGAGTGAAGGTGAAGAGATAGTCTTGTGCGAGGCCATATTCGATGTAGGCCACATCCCGGTTAATCCGGGCCGGTAGGTCCCGGGCTGAGATCCGGCTGATTCGGAGCCGGTCGGCGAGCCCGGGATCGAGAAGGCGCAGGTCCCCCATAAACTTCGCGTACCGCTCTTCAGCCGCACGACGGGATCGGTCGAGCTCCTCGATGAGGCGCGCATCCCCGCCTGCCTCCCGCGCCCGGGCCAGAGCCCGGTCGAGAAATCGGGCCTTGCTCCCGAGAGAGCGAGCCCTTTCATAATGGGCTTTTCGGTCCGGGTTCTGAAAATCAACCTGGATCGAGGCAAAGGTCTCCAGGCGCCTGAGCATCCGGCTCTGCTCGATCAACTCCAGGGCTCGGGCGTCATACCCGGCCTCGGGGCGCCTCCCGTGAAGGTCGAGGAGTGCCTCGACGGCCGACTCGTAGACCTCGAACTTGTCCGAGATGTAGCGGGTCCGGTCGGCAGTGCTGGAAAGGCGACACTGTATCGACTCAATGATCCTGATCGCCTCCCCGTAATGCTCCAGGGCCTTATCCAAGAGGCCCCGGTCATGGAACCAGACGCCCAGGCCGTACCGGAGCCGCCATTCGGTATCGAACTGGTCGAGCCCGACGACTGCGGCCAGCCCTTCCTTCAGCTGTTGCTGCGCCTCTTCGGTGTTTCCTACGATCGAGTGGGCCTCCCCCAGCCGGAGTCTGCACTGGGCGACGGCGGCGGTGTACCCGATCGCCTCATTCCGCTCGAGCGCCTCTGTGAGCGGCGTCAGAGCCTCTCCGGGCCTTCCGGCTCGCAGCAGGATCTGACCCAGGCTCTCGAGGACCATCCCGACAAGCTTGGGCTCACCCATGGCACGGGCCCCCTCGAGGGCCCTCCTCCCGAAGCGATCCGCACCGTCGTGGTCTCCGAGCACAGAGTAGAGGAGCGCGATGTTGTTGCCATCGATGACTTCGCCGCGAAGATCGCCAACGGAGCGGTGCTGCTCCAGGGCCCCGAGATAGGTCTTCAGAGCATCGCCGTACCGGCCGACGGTCTTGCGGACCAGCCCCGCGCCGCACCGGGCGTCGGCCTCTCTCTTTGCATCCCCGATCCACCGGGCCTCACGCTCAGCCTCCAGGTAGATCGCTTCGGCGCCGTCGTACTCGCCGAGGCTCCACCGGGCGTTTCCAATGTGGATACAGGCAATGATCCTGCGCAGCGAATCCGTGGTCTCGCGGGCGATCCTGAGGGCCTCGGCAAAGTGTTCGATCGCCCGGAGGGCATCCCCCCTATCGAAGTAGACTTCGCCCATGCTGGTCAGGACCCTGGCCTCGCCGGCTGAATCGCGCAAGAGACGGGCATCTGACAAGGATTCGAGAAACAGGGAGAGGGCGCGATCGTACTCACCGGCCCGCTGTGCTATTCGCCCCAGATTGTTGAGAGACCGACGGGCCACCTCGCGCTCACCGGCCTCCCTGGCCTTTGCCAGGGCCTCTTCATAGAGAGAGCTTGCCCGGTCCTTGTGGCCGATTCCTGCGTAAGCGAGTGCGGCGTTGTAAAGATCCGCACTGCTCAAAAGGACCTCATCTCCCCGAGCGAGAAGCGCCTCCAGCTCCTCATAGGCGACAACGGCACCCGCGTAATCCCCTGCAGCGACGAGACGGCCGATGCGACTCCCGGCTTCGCCGGACGTGACCTCACCGGAACGGGCCTGGGCGTAGGCCGGAGAGGCTTGTTCCACCTTTGTCGGCCTGGCGACCGCCTCGTGCCCTTCGGCAAGGCCCGCCGGCCGCCATGCCACCGCGAATATGAGAGCGGCTGCCCACAGGCAGACCCAGAGCCGATTTGGCGGATTTCTCGTCTTCATGGTGGTTGTCGTATTCATGCACGTATGGCCCTTGGGGCGGACTTTTTCACTCTGACATTTCAAACATTACATTATATAAATTCACCACAGAGGACACAGAGAGCACAGAGAAAGGAAGAGCTTGATTACATTAATTCTCTCTCTGTGACCTCTGTGTCCTCTGTGGTTGAAAAAATCCTTTTCATAAGCTCCACTGGTTTCCTTCTCTGCGTCTCTGCGTCTCTGCGTTAAATCTCTTAAACGGAAAAACTTAGATTTCCAATGCGATCCCGTTACTCACAAACGTCCCCCCGGCCGTCCCCGTCGAGATCCGTCTGGAACATGTTGGGAACATCGGGGCAGTTGTCCGAAAAATCGATCCATCCGTCACCGTCCCGGTCCGATGTAGCCTCGACCGGAAGGACGCTCACCCCCCCTCCTGTCTCACACCCGACGTAAGCCGCGCCCATCACTTCATCGATGACGATGGTGGTCGGCCCCCCGCCGGCGTGCGAGTAAAGCACATGGCCGGGCAGATCGAGGTCCACGATTGCCACGGTGTCATCCCCCTGGTTCGCCACGAACAGGAGGGAGGAGACAGGGTCCACCGCAATTCCCGAGGGCCCGCTCCCCGGAACCAGGGCCATCTCGCCGAGCACCGAGGCCGCCGAGACATCCACCACGGTGATGGAGTGGTCGTGCTGACAGGAGACGTACGCAGTGCCCAGGGCGTCGAAGACGCACACGTCGTAGGGGTACAGTCCCACCGGGATTGCCGGCAGGGCCGGGCCGGCCGGCGGCCGGACAATGGAGAGGGAGTTGCTCAGCTGGTTCACCACGAGGACATCTCCCGTGGTGCCGCTCAGGGCAACGGAGCTCGGCCCGCTGGCCCCCGGCAGGTAGACGGCCGGGTCGATGAAGGTGTCGGTCGCCAGGTCCAGCACCGCCAGCGCGGCCTGGGAGGCGCTGCGAAGCGGCACATAGGCGCGGGCGTTTCCGGAGTCGACGACGATATCCACGGGCACTCCCTGGAGAGGGAGCTCCTCCACGTAGATATCACCGGCCGAGCCGGGATCGATTACGATCGACAGAGACGGCTCTCCCGTATTGACCACGTAGACCTTGGTCTGGCCGTCGGTCCGCCAGACGGCCAGGGCCGACGGGGCGATCCCGACGTCCACCTCATAGAGGAAGGCTTCGGCGGCCGTGTCGATCACGGCGAGGCGCCCCTCGTCCCGCTTTGCAATGTAGGCCCGTTGCGTGGAGGGCTCCACGGCGATCCCCTCGAGGTCGCCGCCGAGAAAGAGGCTGTGGATATCGCCCCCTCCGGTCGGAATGATGGCGATCCTCCCCTCGTAGCTCGTCACGAAGACTTTTCCCGCGTCCTCGTCGACGGCAAAGCGCCTCGGCCGGATGCCAACCGGAATGTCGATCACTCCGAAGTCGTAAAGGATCGAGACGCTGGAGCTGTGGCTGTTGGCGATCACCATGGCGTCCGGCCCTGCCCCCGGGGCGATGGCCGCGGGGTGCCGACCCTTTGGAGAGAGGGACCAGGCCTCCGAGATGCCGAGCCCGACCGGGTCGATCTCCAAGATCGTGTCATTGTCTGTATCGGCCACGAAGAGCCGGTCCGCGGTGCGGTTGAAGGCGGCCGCCGAGGGGGTTCCCCCGATCGGCACCTCCGCCTCGACGTAATTCGCCACCGGGTTCAGCACGAGGAGACTCATCCCCCCTCGATCCACGACGAACACCCGATCGGCGCCGGCCACGATATCGATGGGATCGCTGATCTTGGAATCCTCCACCAGGGCCGGCATCCACCAGGTATCGGTGGCCACGGAGCTGATCGACGCATCCTCTCCCGGATTCAGGTCCGGGGGATTGATGGTGTACACCTTGTGATAATCATCGCTCACGACGATGCGGCTCTGGCTGTGTCCCACATACCATCGGGTCACATCGTACGTGGGAACCGGCTGATCCGGCACCTCCGTGAGGACGGAGATGTAGGTCGCCTTGCTGTTCGCCACATAGGCCCTTCCGGCGGAGGCATCGCATGTCACGTCCACCGGGGCCGCGCCCCAGCCGACCGAGAGGGTAACGGCTGCCTCCGTGAGGACGTCGATCACAGATACGCTGTGGCTCAGGCGGTTGGCCACGATGAGCCGATCCCCTCCCGGGACCAGCGTCAGGGCGGCCGGGGCCAGGCCGGAGGCGATGCGGCGCAGGTCGTGATCATCCGTGTCGATCACGGTGATCCACATGCCCTGGTCGTGACCGATGAAGATCTTCTGGTGTGATTCGCTGATGACCATCTCGGTGGGCCCCGGCGGCAAGGCCAGGTTCACGAGGTCCCGGGTGACGGGATCGATCACGGAGAGGGTCTCGCTCTTTTCATTGACGGCGTATATCGTCCCGCTGGTCGAGGAGACGGCCACGGCCGAGGTTCCCAGGCCGTTGAGGAGGTTGCCCCCCGGCACCAGGGTTATGAAGAATGCGGCCGACGCGCTGAAGCCGGCCTCGGCGGTGACGGAGATCCGGACATCTCCCTCCACGGTCGTGGGAATATGGATTCCGAGGCGGTCGCCGGTTTGGCTCGCCTCGAACACCCAGGCCACCGCCATCCCCATCCCATCGGCCTCTTCGAAGAATACTCTGTTCTCTTGGGGCTCGGGGGAAAAGTTCCGCCCCAACACGGCCAGAAAGCTCCCCGGAGCGCCGCTGGTGACCGAGATCCCCTTCTCGTCCTGGAAGCCGGTGATGACGGGCTCTTCCTCTCCCCCGCCCGGGTCGGGTGGAAGGTCGCCCCCGCGGCCGGTCCCCCCGCAGCCCGAGACGGCGGCGAGGATGACGGAAAAGGCCAGGAGTAAGACGATATGTGAAGAGAGTCTGATCATAGAGTCATGTCCCACATGAGGCAGGCGTATCCGGGGGATCGGTGGAGTGGACCCTACCTGTGATCGAATCGGACTTGCTCCACCTCGTCAAATGCTTCATCGAGCACCGCCCGCAGCAAGGCCATGCGCTCATCTCGATCGCTTGAGCCGGCGGCCGCTCGATCCAAGGTCTCATGGAGGGCCGCTTCATCGGTGATTGGCCTTTGTGTGGCCGCCACGTAAAGGGTCTCTGTGCCGGCTGTGCTGTCGAGGTACCAGGATCTCTCGGGCACGGTGTGCGGCCCCGGGGTAAAGAGGTTGCCGCCACTCGGGCCGTCGGGCGATGGAAAGAGCTGTCGGAAATCCCCGCTGCTCGAATCGGCGAATATATAGAGGTAGGCGTCGCGGTTCGTCTCGAAATCGATCCGGACCCGATCCCCTGAGTAAAGGGTATCGCCGTCCTGAACGCTGAATTCGCGGGCATCGCGGACCTGGTGCGCCCGAATACCCACAACGTTCACCTGAAGCTGTAAGGTGGGCATCAGGAAAAAGACGAGGAGAGCGGCCGTGACCAGGGCCGGGGCGGCTAGCCCGAGGGCCCAGCGGGTGGGACGGCCTACGGTCCGTGCGTTTGGTGCGGAGGCCGTATCCTGCCCCTCCTGCATTGCTCCCTTTTCCGAACGGACGAACCCGGCCATAGTGTGAAGGCAGTGCTCACAGCGGCTCAGGTGGGCCTCCATCCACAGCCGCTCCAGCCGGCTGCAGCGCCCCTCGAAATAGCTGTTCAGGGTCTCGAATCCCGGACAATCCGCAGCAGGCTCCAGGTCCTGCAGTCGGACATCCCCCCGCTTCGCAGCCTCCCTGATTTTATCGAGTCTCTGCATACTCTTCCTCCCGCCCGGCACTATACCTTATATTCCCCTCAGGCGTCTCAGACGGCACCACTGGCAGATTGTTCCGCTGTTTCATCTCTATCTACGCTGAAATCGAAGAAAAAATAACCGACATGGAAAAATATCGCTCATTTTGACCCTAACATTGCATAAAACGCAGAGCGGAAACGCATCAGAGCGCGTTAGATGTGGCCGCGCACAGGCTCGGACAGGCCGGAGCGTACTTTCCAGTACGTGAGGACCTGGCCGAGACGAGCACGGCCGCAGATGGCGTGCTCTGGTGCGAGCGTAAGCGGTTTCCGCCTGTGGTTTATGCAACGTTAGGGTTGGCCCTGTGCCTTCTCGATCTTTTCCCGAAGCTGGCGCTTGGCCCTCATGATCCTCATTCCCACCACGAAGTGATTGACCTTCATGAGCTTGGCGATCTCTTGATAGCTGAGCCCTTCGAAGTAGTACATCTTGAGGGGCAGCGCGTATCCCTCGTCGAGCTCGTTGATCAGTGCCCGCATCTGCCTTCTGAGCACGGCCTGCTCTCCCTCTCCATCACAGGCAGATGCTCCGACCGTGTCGATCTCGTCTACGACGACGTGGCGGGACGAAAAGCGGAATTCCCGGCGGATATAGTCCAGGGTCTTGGAGAAGCGGAGCCGGTAGAACCACGGACCGAATCCCGAGAAATTGTAACATTTCAGATAGATAAAAAGTTCTTCGAAGATGTATGAAACGATCGCTTCGAGGTGCTCGTCGAGCATGGAGAGGCAGTGGTACTGCTTGAGGATCGAAACGACATGGGCCTTGGTCTGTTGCCGGTAGAGACGGTCCAGCTCCTCCCATGCCGCCTCCTCGCCCTGAAGGCAGCGGCTTATTATCTCATTGATTTCCGCATCATCCCGCTTCTCGCGCATCGCTTTCCCAATCGGGCTAATAGTTGAAAAATAGTACCATTCTCCTCTTCACCCTGTCAAAAGATGAGCTTTGCGTGGTTGATTTTGACATCCCGAAGGCTATACTATTGTCATTGAACTACCCCCCGGAGGTCCTGCATGCCGTCCCGCCGACCGCGATCCCTTAGCATTCTCGCTGCAATCTTCCTGTCCGGCACCTGCTCCTGCAGCTTTTTCTCACCAAAACAGGGACGCCCGGCCCGGGACTATGAGAAGAACGTAGGGCTCGAGTTTGCACGCCAGGCCGAGCAGGTCCTTCCCTTTTTCGACGAGTTCGAGATCTTCGAATTTTTCAACACCATGGGCTCCTCCATAGCGGCGAACGTGGAGCCTGCGGAGTTCGTCTACAGATTCTTCGTCATCAAGGACCCCACCTTCAACGCCTTTGCCGTGCCCGGGGGCTTCATCTACTTCTACTCGGGCCTGGTGCTGCGCTTCGACACGGTGGACGAGCTGGCGGCCGTCCTAAGCCATGAGATAGCCCACGTGGCGGCCCACCACTTTCTCCATCGCCAGAAAAAGGCGACCCTCACTTCCCTCACCACCATGGCCGCCGCGATCCTTGCCTCCGTATTCTTCCCGGAACACGGCGGGGCGATCGGAACCACCGCGATTGCCGCGGACCTGACGCTGCGCCTCAACTACAGCCGGGAGCAAGAGGAGGAGGCCGACCGCCTCGGCCTGCGTTACCTGGCCGCCTCCGGCTACCGGATCGAAGGCATGACCGATATGTTTTTGAAGTTCGAGGAGCTTCAGAGGCTCAACCTGGGCCAGCTGCCGACGTATTTCCTTACTCACCCACTCGCCTCCAAGAGACTCGAGTATGTGCGAATGACGGAAAAATTGATCCCCCCCGGCCCGCCTCGGCCTGAAACGGATGAGGCCTTTGAGCGGATCAAGGCGATCATGCGCGGTCGAATCGGCCCTGCCCCGGAGGTCCTCGACTACTACCGAGGCCGGGCCGAGGCTGCTCCGGACGAGCCCGTGAGATGGCATCTCCTCGGCCTCGCCGCGATCTATGCAGGCGAGCTCGTCGAGGCGGAGAACGCACTTTTGAGAACAGTAGAGATGGACCCCTCGCGCGCGGCGGCCCGGAGGGATCTCGGCCGACTCTTCATAACGGCCGGCCGGTTCGACGAGGCCGAGGAAGAGCTCGTGGCGGCACTTGCCCTGGCCCCCGACTCCCAGCACCTGCAGATCGACATGGGAAGCCTGTATGAGGCCCTGGGAGACCTGGACAGTGCGCGCCTCTTCTACCGCAGAGCCGCAGAGATGAATCCGGAAAGCCCGGAGGCGCACCAGCGCCTCGGCATGGCACTCGGCAAGCAAAGCCGCTTCGACCAGGCCCACTATCATATGGGCCTCGGCTACAAGCTCCAGTGCAAGATCGGAAAGGCGCTTCTCCACCTGACCAAGGCTCTCGACCTTTGCAGAGGCGACTCAGAGCGGGCAGGCGAGATTCAAAAAATGATCGGCGAGCTGAGCGGCTCATAGCGAACCGGCCAGACGGAGGTTTCCGTTCGTATAATGACTCAAACGGACTCAAATGAGGGACGTTGCGAGGGGCAAAGCCCCGAAGCAATCCCCCGAGCACCCAGGCATACTGAGCACAGTGGGTTGCTTCGTCGCTCCGCTCCTCGCAATCTTCGACTTCGCTTCGCTCGCAACATCCAAAAGATTGTCCGAATTCACTTTGTTTTTCTGCGTCTCTCCGCTAAACCCCATGATGGGAAAAACACAATTTCCTATGCGATTAAAATGACAAATGGAGTTCTTCATGACTAATAATCCTCATCGTACCCGAGCCGTCCTCGCGGCCGGCCTGACCGGCCTTGCGCTCCTTCTTCTGGCTACTTCCTCGATGGGTACCGACCCCCCCTACGACTGGCGGCTCCACTGGAGCACCCTGGAGACGGAGCACTTCGACATCCACTTTCACGAGGGGGAGGAGGATCTGGCGGCCGAGATCGCCGGGATCGCCGAGGCGGTCCACCCAGAGATCTCCGCCCGGTACGGCTGGACCCCGAAGCGACGGACCCAGGTCGTGCTCGTCGACAACATGGACGAGGCCAACGCCATGGCCACTCCCATTCCCTACAATGCGATCTACATCCGCGTCACCGCGCCCGGGGGCCACAGCCCCCTGGACGACTATGACCACTGGCTCCGGACGCTCTTCATTCACGAGTACACCCACATCATCCAGCTCGACATGGCGGGGGGGTTCATGGGGCTCCTCCGGCACATCTTCGGCCGGATCATCATCCCCAACGGGCTCCAGCCCCAGTGGATGATCGAGGGGCTGGCCGTGCTCGAGGAGACCCGTGGCACCGCGGCTGGCCGGGGGCGGTCGGCCTGGACCGACATGCTCCTGAGGGCGGCCGTGCTGGAGGACCGCTTCCCCGCGATCGACCAGGCGGGCGGGGGGCTCGTCTCCTGGCCCGGCCACAACGTCCCCTACCTCTTCGGCGCCGACTTCCACCGCTTCGTGACCGAGCGCTACGGCAAAGGGACCTGGGCCGAGATCGCAAAGGGCTACAGCCGGTTCCCGGTCCCCTTTTTCGTCAACCACAACGCCAGGAAGGTGCTCGATAAGAGCTTCATCGACCTTTGGGAAGAGTGGCACGAGGAGCTGAAGCAGAAGTACGAAGAGCAGGTCCGAAGGATCCGTGCCGAGCCGACGACCCGGACCACACCGCTCACAGAGGCCGGGGGCCTGCTCCTGTCGCCGCGGTTCTCGCCCGACGGGAAATCGATACTCTATACCGAGTCCCTCGATGACGAGTTCCCTGCGGTGAAGCTCACCCGCCTCGACGGCTCCTCGGAAGTGACGGTGCTCAAGAACCAGTCCGCCGGGGACTTCGCCTGGCACCCGGACGGCAAATGGGCCGTCTGCGCCGCGTTCAAAAAGACGAACAACAACTACCGAAGCTACTACCGCTTTTATGATCTCTACAAGATCGACCTGGAAAAGAGGCAATCCACGCGCATTACACGCAGCGCACGGGCGCGCGAGCCGGACCTCGCCCCGGACGGGCACTCCGTGGTCTGCGTCCGCAACTCCCTGGACCAGACCAACCTCTGGATCTACGATCTCGAGTCGAGGGAGTTCCGTGCCGTCACGAGCTCCGCCGATGGGACCCAGTACGCCGAGCCGCGATGGTCACCGGACGGCGAGCTCATCGCCGCCTCGGTCAAGCCGCCCGGAGGGCGCCGGGAGATCGTGGTCTACGATCCGGGCGGAGAGGAGCGGCTCCGGGTGCCGGCCGGGCGCGGCCACCAGCGCTCCCCTTGCTGGGGCCCTGACGGATCATGCATCTACTTCAGCTCGGACCGGACCGGCTTGTACAACATCTACTCCTTCTGCCTGGACGGCGCCGAGGTGCGCCGGGTCACGAACGTGATCAGTGGGGCCTTCGAGCCGGACATCTCCCCGGACGGAGAGACCATCGTCTTCCTCTCTTATGGCGCCCGCGGGTTCGACCTTCACCTCGCCCCGGCCTGCCAGGGAACAACAGTCGAGGCGGACCCGGCCGGAGACATACAAACGGCGCCTCCCGCGACCGAGATCGACGAAATCGATCAAACTCAACGACCCTATAATCCGCTGCCGACCCTGTTCCCGCCCCGCTATCTCATGCCCGGCTTCTCTTTCAACACAGAAGAGGCGATCTTCGGCCTCACCACAGGCGGGAGTGACCCTCTCCGTGAGCACAACTACTGGGCCGGGGCCACCTATTACACTGGGAGCCGTCACGTGGGGTGGAGTGTGGGATACACGAACAAGCAGCTCGCCCCGTGGATCACCCTGAGCGCCTACGACTACAGCGTTCCCTACGGCGAGATCGTGTACGACGACAGGGGAAATCTGCGCGATTACTACGAGGAGAGGCTCACCGCCTCGGCGACCATCTCCCATGTGATCAAAAAAGTGAGCATTTCCCTGGGCTACAGCGTTCAAGACCGCCGGAGCATCACCGACTTCGCCTCCATCCTGTTCGGCTCACCCGACGTGGGCTATTACAGCATGGACGATTTTTCAGGGATCTTTCATCTCCACGGCAGAGAGCTCGATTCCCTGAGCCAGGTTCTCGATGTCCTTCCCGACGACTGGAATGTCTATCAGATCACGGTGCCGGACCGGGGCCTTTTCTGCGGACTGCGTCTCGGAGGGGTCTACAACAACACGGACCACACCCCCATGGCCATAAGCCCGGAAAAGGGGCGCTTCATAGCCCTGGCCCTGGAGCTCTATGACGGATTCCTGGGGAGCGACTACGACATCTTCATCGCCACGGCCGACCTGCGCGAGTACATCCGGGTCCCGATCCCCCACTCCTTCTTCAGGCACCACGTACTCGCCCTGCGGCTGGCCGGCGGGATCGCCGAGGGGGACGTTCTCCTTCAGCGCACCTTTCGCCTGGGGGGCTCCCTGGGGGAGAGCTATTTCTACGGCCGTAGCGACAAGTACTTCAGCCTTCGCGGCTACGAGACGAGCTGGTTCCTGGGCCAGCGCGTGCTGCTGGGGAGCGCCGAGTACCGGTTCCCTGTGTGGAAAATGGAGCGGGGCCTGGGGACCCTGCCGGTCTTTTTCAGGCAGGTCCACGGAGCGCTCTTCGCCGACTGCGGGGACGCCTTCGACAAGGGGTTCGAGCCGGACCGGCTCAAGCTCGGTCTCGGGGCCGAGCTCCGCCTCGACGTCACTTTGGGCTACGGCCTACCGCTCTCGGGACGGCTCGGTTATGCCTGGGGAAAAGACGAGTGGGGGATCAGCACGGTCTACGCTGAGCTCGGCACGTCCTTCTAGCGCCGGCCTCCCTACACCTCGATCCGCATCAGGTCCTCGGCCAGGAGGAGGTCCCCCTGGTAGTGCTCCTGGACCGGGCCGGCTATGTCCGTGCCGTCGCAGGCCGGGTAGAAGTGGGTGAGCAGCAGCTTTCCGACTCCCGCTTCTGCGGCGATGCGTCCGGCCCAGGAAGGGGTGAGATGTCCCGGCACCTTGCTGCCCTCGGGAAAGGAGCACTCGAGCACGAGGAGGTCGGCCCCCCTGGAGATCTCCACGATCCCCGCGCAGTAGTCCGTGTCCCCGGAGTAGACGATCGTCTTGCCGCCCCACTCCACCCGGTAGGCCAGGGCCCCGTCGACGTGGGCGACATCCCTCGCGGCCATGCCCACGGCGCCGAGGCGCCACCCCCCTTCCACCACCTCCTGGACCTCGATCCGGTAATCCGCGCTGCCGACCCACTCCCCGTAAGGCACGGCCAGGCCGTCGTAAAAAGAGCACGTCCCTTCCGGCCCGATCAGGCGCAGGTCCTTGGCACGCCGGTACTCGGGGTTGCGCGAGGCGAAGAGGATGGGAACGAGGCCGCCAGTGTGGTCGGGGTGCAGGTGTGTGAAGCAGATGGCCTCCACGTCCCGGAAGTCGATGCCCGCCTCGGCAAGCCTCCAGGGGGCGACGGGCCCGGGATCAAAGAGCATCGGACCGTCCCCGGCGCAGATGACCAGTCCGGGCGGACCGCGCCGCGCCGAGGGGATCGCCGTACCGCTGCCGAGGATGATGACGTCCATTATGGGAGCTTTCTTTTTCCCCCGTAGGGTGGGTTACCCCCCGTTTCTGAATTTATGTCTCAAAAGCTGAGTTGAATTACACTACGAGA
>CAZFWM010000073.1:0-25122 GCA_964522545.1 uncultured Thermodesulfobacteriota bacterium | reverse complement strand
CCCCTCCTTTTCGACCCGGGCGTTGAATCCCTCGATGTTCCGGACCCCCTTTTCGGCCATCAACTTATAGCGCTCCTCCATCTCGTCCACGACCCAGGTGAGCCCGAATGCCGCCTTGTGGGGGTCCGTCACCACGGGGTGGAGCAGGTGAGGGATCCCTTCGTAATAGGAGAGCTCGAGCATCTTGGGGTCGATCATGAGGAACTTCAAGTCCTCCGGTGACGACTGAAAAAGGAGGCTGCAGATCAGGGAGTTGGCGAGCATGCTCTTGCCCGACCCGGTGGCGCCCGCGATGAGCAGGTGCGGCATCTTCGCGAGGTCCGCACAGAAGGGCCGGCCGCCGATGTCCTTGCCCAGGGCCAGTGCGAGCCCCGAGGAGGAGCGGGCCTGGGTGAACTCTTCTGAGACGAGGAGGTCCCGCAGGAACACGGTCTCGCGCACCGCATTGGAGATCTCGATCCCCACCACCGCCTTTCCCGGGACCGGGGCCAGTATGCGCACGCTCAGGGCCTTGAGCGCCATGGTGAGGTCGTCCGAGAGACCCATGATCTTGCTCACCTTGATCCCGGGCCCCGGCTCGAACTCGTACAGGGTGATCACCGGCCCGGGATGGATCTCGGTGACCCGGCCGGTCACGCCGAAATCGGCGAGTTTCTGTTCCAGGATCCCCGAATTTCTGACCAGGGCTTCGCGGTCGAGCACGCCTTCGGGCTGGCCCCCCGTGTCGAGGAGCGATATCGGGGGTTTTACGTATTCTCCGGTCTCCTGCGCGAAGGGGAAGGATTCCTGCTCATCCGTTTCTTCCTCTGCCTCGACGGATTTCTTCTTGCGGGGACTGTGCCGCTTCGGGGGCGGCGGCTCCTCCTCGAACAAAACCGGCTCTAGTGGTAGTTCAGCTTCCGGCGGGGTCGGAATCGCAGGGATCTGATCGACGGCAGAATCTTGCCCTCTGCGCGGCCAGCGCGGGGCCGGCAGGAGTCGAATGAACTTGACCAGGGCCCGGCCCGCAGATCGCAGCGCTTGCCAGGCGAAGCGTCCGCCCCTCAGAATCGCTATGCCGGTAGCTGAAAGAGACAGGCCGGTCGAAACGATGAGGCAGATCAGGAGCACGGCGATCACGATCAGGTAGGCCCCTGTCCGGTTGAGATATCGGACCATGCCATTGGCAATGGCGCCGCCGACGAATCCCCCTGACAGGGAGGGATCTCTTCCCTCCAGCGTCATGGAAAACAGCGTGGAGAGAAAGACGATAAAGCCCAGGCTAGAGGGGAATTTCAACGCCTCGAAGGGATAGGCGCGTCTCAGAAAAAGGAGCACGGAAGCAATGCCGAGGAAGATCGGCACCATGTAAGCGCTGTAGCCGAGAGGCTGGAGGAGGCAGTACGCGATCACCGCGCCCACGGCCCCGCCGAGATTCCGGGGACGGGGCACGGGAGAGGTGCCGGACTCTGCATGGAACGGTGTGGGATCTTCCGGCGTGTAGGAAAAGAGGCACAGCCCCATAAAGACGGCCAACATGAGACAGGCCAGCGCGCCGGCTTCCCGGAGGTGACTTCCGAACATGCTATCCCCCCTCTTCCTTCAGGGGGCTTTCCGCGGGATGGTCGGGCTCCTCGATCGGCCGGGACTTGCGGCGCACGCGGCGCACCAGGAGCATGACGGGCCCGGAGAGGACATAGGAGAGGATCAGGATAAAAAGGGTGATCTGGGGCTCGGCCATGATCACCAGCAAAAGGAGGATGATCCCGACCAGCATGATAAAGGGCTTGCGCCGGGGAAATTCGAGATCCTTGAAGCTCGTAAATTTGACATTGCTCACCATCAGCAGTGCAAGCACGAAGATGACGATCAGAATGGAGAGATGCCTGGCCGTCTCTCCGGTCGTTCCAAGGCTGTAGAAGAGCTGAACCGTCACCGCGATCAGTCCTGCAGCCGCCGGAATCGGGAGGCCGTTGAAGGTGCTCTTCTCGATGGTTTCGACCTGGACATTGAAGCGGGCGAGCCGGAGTGCGCCGCAGACCATGTAGAGGAAGGCCGCCGCCCAGCCCCACCGCCCGAAGGGCATGAGGGACCACTTGTAGACCAGCAGGCCCGGGGCGACGCCGAAGGAGACGAGGTCGGCGAGCGAGTCGTATTCGATGCCGAATCGGCTTGCCGTGCGCGTCGCCCGGGCGATGCGACCGTCGGCCCCGTCGAAAAGGATCGAGGCCAGGATCGCCCAGGCGGCCCGGTCATATTGGCCGTTGATAGTGCTCACGATGGAGAAGAATCCGGCAAAGAGGCTCGCCGTTGTGATGAGGTTCGGCAGGATGTAGATCCCCTTGCGCACATCGTAATCCCACTTCAAAGAGATGCGGCGCCGGCGCCTCGGTCTCCTTTTTCTCATGGCATCTCCCCGAGAATGGTCTCTCCTGCGCGAACCCGATCGCCGAGACGAACCCGCACGGACACGTCGGCAGGGAGAGTGACATCGAGGCGCGAGCCGAAGCGGATCAGGCCGAACCGTTCCCCCCGAACACACAGGTCCCCCGGCCGTGCATACGATACGATCCGCCGGGCCACAAGTCCAGCGATCTGAACCACCTCGTAACGGCTCCCTCCCGGCGTCTCGATCACCATGGCCAGGCGCTCATTCTTCTCCGGCGCGCCCCGGTCGCTGGCCACAAGGAAGGACCCGCGGGTATGCCTCGTCTCCACCACTCGTCCGCCCATGGGTATGCGGTTGACATGTACGTTGAAAACGGACATGAAGATGCTCACCCGAACCGCTTCCTCCCGGGTTAGCTCCCCTCCGTCGGGCCGGGTCTCGACCGCGATGATCCTGCCGTCGGCCGGCGAGAGGATCGCAGCCTGATCGTCCGGGATGTGACGCTCGGGATTCCGGAAAAAGAAAGCTGTGAAGGCGGCGGCGACCAAGGCGACCAGGGCGGCGCACCCCCAGCCCAGGGCCGCAAAGACCAGGGCGGCCAGGGATGCCAGGCCGATGAGAGGGAAGCCTTGCGCCGCAATCGGGCCGTCGAGCCCGTGGGTGGTCAGTTTCGTGCCGCCTTCTGGTCTGTCAATTTTCTTGGAAGTCATCAATTATTTAATCCCGAATGAAATAGTATGATCGACCATCGGAATAAATCCTACCCCAAGCCTCAGGCCACAGGCCTCAAGCCTTATGGTCTGGCCAATAATTAGCGCAAAACTCGTCTGTTTTCAATCTCCTCCGCCTGCCTCGATGATCCCCAAACGCTTGGCTCGGGCGATCTCCGCATCCGAGGCTCGAACGTACAGGGGAGCGAGCCGCCCCGGGTCGTGAGCGCGGCCGGCAAGGAGCTCCTCGCGCCCGATCCGCCCCACCACGGCTGCGCGGGGATAGTCCCGCTCCGGGGGAGCGAAGACGGCCCTTCCGCCCAGCTTCTGTCTGATCCGATCAGCGTACAGACGGGCTCCGCTCCCAAGGAAGGTGACGGGGCCGGCCTCACTCTGAAGGATCGGCTCAGTCATCAGCTGCTCCGGGGCGATGGAGAACTCTCCCGCCTCCTTCTCGATGGTTCCGTCCGGAGCGGAGCGGTAGATCGATGCATAGACCTCCCCCTTGCGGGCATCGAGCATGGGACATAGGAGAGGGGCGGGCGTCATGTTCGCGGCCAGGGCATCCAATGTGGGCACCCCGACCAGCGGCCTTCCCGTTCCAATGACCAGCCCCTTGGCGGTTGCGAGTGCGATCCGCAGCCCGGTAAAGGACCCCGGGCCGAGCCCTGTGGCGAATCCCTCCACATCGCCGATTCTCAGATCGGCCGCCTCGAGGACAGCGTGGATGGCCGGTAGAAGCCGCTCTGAATGTGTGGTCTCAGAGTGGATCGACATCTCCACGATCACGCCGCCGGGGCCTACCAGTGCGACGGAACCGAAGAGGGTGGCTGTATCGAACGCCAAGACGAGCACACCGGGCCTCCTGCGGTTTTATGCAACGTTAGAGTTACCTTCCGATCAGACTCTCTATCTTGCCGGGGAGTACTCTCAGAATATCGTGATAGGAGACGACCAGCATCAGTAGGATCAGGAACACGAGGCCGATCTGCTGGGTCACTTCCCGCACCCGCAGGCTTATGGGCCTACGCAGGAGCATCTCGAACAGGATGAACAGCAGGTGCCCGCCGTCCAGGATGGGGATGGGCAGAAGGTTGAGCACGGCCAGAGAGAGACTGAGGAAGGCAATGAGGTGGAGGTACGGGGCGATCCCGGAGCGCGCGGCCTCCCCGGCCGCATGGGCAACCATGATCGGGCCGCCAAGGGCTTTGATAGAGAGATCGAGAGTCACCAGCTTTCCCAAAATGGCCATGATCATACGGACGGTCTCAGTAACTTCCCTGCTCCCCTGGACGATGGCCTGACCGAGCCCATACCTCCTGGACACGGTCTCCTCCCGACCTATGATCCCCAGCACGCCTTCACCGGTCTCCTCTTCGCGCTCGGGGGCGATCTCGAACCGCATGGCTTCGCCGCCGCGTCGGATGACGAACGTCAGAGTCTCCTCCGGGTGGGCGCTGATGATCTCGGCCAGCTGGCGGAAGTGGATGATCCGGGTCCCATTGACCTCTTCGATCCGGTCATCCCGGGCCAGCGAGGCCGAATCGGCTGCGCTCCCCGGCACGACATTTTCGATGATCGCATCCATCGGGTGTATGAGGCCGACCTCTCCGCTCCCCATATACGACGAGGACCTCGGCTCGATGGAAAGCGTCTCCATCCCGGTTTCCCTTGCCACCAGGACCTCGAGCTTGCACCCGGGATTTGTATGGAAGAGTGTATAAGCCTCCTCCCACGTCTCGACCTCTTCTTCATCGATCCTGACGATTCGATCGCCGGCGACAAAGCCGGCCTCGGCACCGGAGGAATCCGGCATGACCCAGCCAATGACCGGGGGCTGCTCCAGGTAGGCTGGTATGGTGATTCCCAGCATGAAGACGGCGGGCATAAAAAAGAAGGGGAGGAGAAAATTCATCAAAGGCCCGGCAAAGATGATAGCGGCCCGCGAAAAAGTCGGCTTGGCGCTGAACGATCGGGGATCGTCCTGAGCGTCTTCGCCCGGGTCCTCCCCGGTCATCTTGACGTAGCCCCCGAGCGGGAGGGCCGAGATGCGGTACTCCGTCTCTCCTCGCTGGAATCCGAAGAGCTTCGGTCCGAAGCCCAGAGAGAACTTCTCCACCCTAACGTCGCTCCACTTGGCCACGATGAAGTGTCCGAATTCATGTATAAAGATGAGGATGCCCAGGGCGATGATGAATGCGATCAGGGTGACCATGGCGCCTCCTCGGCTATTTGGGCGACGAAGACAACACGTGTTGACAAGAAATCGTCCTCTTCCTTGAGTAAAGTTCTACGAACGAAAAAACGGAATGATGTATCGAATACTATACCAGGCTACCGGAAGGGCGAACAGGAGGCTGTCGATCCTGTCCAACATGCCGCCGTGTCCGGGGAGGTAGCTTGCCGAGTCCTTGACATCCGCCCTTCTCTTTATCATCGACTCCACCAGGTCCCCGATCTGGGCCGCTGCTCCCACGGCGACGGCCAGCAGAACCGCCTCCCACGCATAGAGTCCGGTGAGGGCCAGAACCTGGAAGATCTCCACCCCCGCCACGCTCGCGGCCAGGCCGCCGATAGCTCCTTCCCACGTCTTGTTCGGACTTATTCTGGGTGCAAGCTTATGTCGGCCGAATTTTTTTCCGACAAAATACGCTCCGCTGTCGCCGGCATAGGTCGCCACAATGACTAGAAAGATCCACCTGCGCGGCATATTCGGCATGGTCAGAAAGAGCAGCGCGTGCCCCAGAAGGCAAGAGATGTAAAACGTTCCGAAAAACGTCAGGGACGAATTGCGGACCGCCCGGTGAAAGTCTCCACCGGATGTAAAAAGAAATGCAGTCGCTATTACCAGGAAGGCCCCTGCGAAAGCGCCGATCACCAACTCAGTATCTACGGTGTAAAAAGATGCCATCGGGATCACGGAGAGGACTACAAAAAGCACCCTGGAGCGCCGGGTCCACTCCGGAACGACCAGGGCGGCATATTCTGCCAGAGCCAGAGCGGCCACGAGGAGCACCACCAGCGTAAGGAGCTGTTCCGGAAGATAGCCTATGGCAAGTCCGAACAGACCGATCAGGCCTGCGGCTGTCAGGATCTTTTTCAGCGTCGGATTCATGTTCTCGTATATGTCATTTCGACCGTAGGGAGAAATCTGTAAGAGTTAAAAAAATTTCCCCTTGCATACACATCGTTTCGGCCGCGTTGGGGCTAAAACTCCATGATCTCCTTCTCTTTGATCCCCAGGCCCTCGTCCACTTTTTTTATGAACTCGTCCGTCTGCTTCTGGACGTCCTTCATCGCCTTGTGGAGCTCATCCTCGCTGATCTCGCCATCTTTCTCCATGGCCCGGAGCATGTCGTTGCCCTCCCGGCGTGCATTGCGAATCGAGATCTTCCCTTCTTCGGCCCTCTTGTGAACCACCTTTACGATCTCCTTGCGCCGTTCCTCGGAGAGCGGCGGAATGGCGATCCGGATGATCTGCCCGTCATTCGTCGGCGTGAGGCCGAGGTCGGAGCGCTGGATCGCCTTCTCGATCTCCCCGATGACGGTCTTGTCCCATGGCTTGATCGTGATCAGGCGGCTCTCCGGAATCGACAGGCTCGCCACCTGGTTCAGCGGCGAGAGTGATCCATAGTAGTCCACCCGGATCCCATCGAGCAGGGCCAGTGAGGCCCGTCCGGTGCGCATCCGACTGAAGTCGCGCTCCATCGCCTCGATCGCTTTCTCCATATCATTCTGTACGGTTTTGATAACCTCGTTGATCATCATCCATCCTCCCTTACGAGATGACGGTCCCGAGCGCTTCGGCGCAGACCACGCGCCGCACATTGCCCTTGCCCTTGAGATTGAACACCACGATCGGAAGTGCGTTGTCCATGCAAAGTGAGACCGCCGTGGCGTCCATGAACTTGAGCCTTCGCTTCAGGACTTCCTGATAGCTGATTCGATCGAATTTCTTTGCCGCCCGTTTCTTCACCGGATCGGAGTCGTACACACCGTCTACCTTAGTGGCCTTGAGGATCACCTCGGCCCCAACCTCCAGCGCCCGCAGCGCGGCTGCCGTGTCGGTGGAAAAGAAGGGGTTGCCCGTGCCCCCGGCAAAAATGACCGCCCGTCTCCGGGCCAGATGGTGAGCGGCCCTGGAAGGGGAATAGGTCTCGGCCATGGCGGGCAACTCGAATGCGGTGAGAACCCGGGCCGCAATGCCCTGCTTCTCCATGACATCCCGGAAGGCGAGCGCATTGATCACCGTGGCCAGCATCCCCATGTGATCGCCTGAGATCCGGTCGACTCCAAGCTCTTGGGCATGGAGGCCCCGGCAGATGTTCCCTCCGCCCACAACAATCGCCGTCTCCACTCCCAGGGCCAGCACATCTCCCACCTCTCCGGCGATCCTGCGGAGCGTTCCCTCGTGGAGACCATGACGCTGCCTGCCGGAGAGCGCCTCACCGCTGAGCTTGAGAAGAACCCTCCCGTATGCCGGGGCCCGGAGGTCTTTTGAGCTCATGGCCCGGCTACTCAGCCTCGCCGATGCAGAACCGTGCGAACCGCCGTATGGAGATCTTCTCTCCGCACTTGCCCATGAGGTCGGTCAGCAGGGCCTCCACATTCTGGTCGGCGTCCTTGACAAAGGGCTGCTCCAGGAGACAGTTCTCCTCATAGAACTTTCCCAGGCGCCCCTCGACGATCTTATCGACGATCTTTTCGGGCTTGCCGGTGGCCAGGGCCTGCTCTCGTAAAACGGACTTCTCTCGATCCAGGTCTTCAACGGACACGCTTTCGCGGTCCAGGTAGAGCGGATTCACCGCAGCCACATGCATTGCAATGTCCTTGACCAGCGCTTGGAAGTCATCTGTCTTCGCCACGAAGTCCGTCTCACAGTTCACCTCCACAAGCACCCCGATCTTGCTCCCGTGGTGGATATACGAGCCAATGGCCCCTTGGGAGGCCACCCGGCCCGCCCGCTTGGCCGCCACGGAGAGTCCCTTTTTGCGGAGGTAGTCGATCGCCTTCTCCACTTCACCCTGGGTCTCGACCAGGGCCTTCTTGCAGTCCATCATACCCGCGCCTGTCTTCTCGCGCAGCTGCTTTACCATCGATGCATTGATTTCCATAGTCCACCTCTTTATCTGCAATTCCGGCACAAGAATAATTGATCTCTGCTTCTTGCCGGTATGGATGATCGTGTTTCTCTTATTATTCTGCTTCCTTTTCCTTGTCTTTGGCTGCCGGCGCGGCCCCCTTCCGAATTACGGTCACCACATGTCGATCCTGTTCAATCTCTTGCTCATACGCCCCCTCCGTCACCGGGGTCTCCTTGTCCGCCGCGGCGCGGGCCGTCGCCTCATAGAGCTGAGCCCCTTCCAGGGCGGCGTCGGCCATGGTGGTTGCGAAAAGGCGGATTGCCCTGATCGCATCGTCGTTGCCGGGGATTACATAGTCGATCCCGTCGGGATCGCAATTCGTATCGACGATTCCGACGATCGGGATGCCTCGTTTTTTGGCCTCCGCCACGGCGATCCGCTCCTTTCGAGTGTCTATGATAAAGACCGCTCCCGGAAGCCGCTTCATCTCCTTGATGCCGCCAAAGGCCTTTTCCAGCTTCTCCCGCTCTCTCTCCTTTCGGAGGATCTCCTTCTTGACCAATCCCTCGTATCCCCCGTCTTCCTTGAGGGCATCGAGTTTTTTAAGCTTGTCGACGCTCGCCTTTATCGTCATGAAATTGGTCAGAGTCCCCCCCAGCCATCTCTTGTTCACAAAGAACATATCGCACCGGCGGGCCTCCTCTGCGATCGTCTCCTGGGCCTGTCTCTTCGTCCCCACGAAGAGGATCGTCTGGCCCCTTGCAACCGTGTCTCGCACGAACCGGTAGGCTTTCTCAAAGAGCCCCGACACCTTCTCTAGATCGATGATGTAGATCCCGTTTCGCGCTCCGTAGAGATACGGCTTCATCTTGGGATTCCACCGGTTCGTCTGGTGGCCGAAATGGACGCCGGCCTCCAAAAGCTGCTTTAATGTAACCGTCTTCATATGCACTCCTCCCGAATCCGGGCCCGACCGGCACGACGGCAGGCGTGCCCGGGCCCTTTTGTTTTGTCCTCCCTTCCCGTCACCTTCACGCCGGACGCTGCTTCCCGCCAACCAGGAAGCGGCGCACACCGACGCGAATCAGAGAAGGTGTGTAATTCATCAAGCATGCCATCCCTGTGATGGCATTGATCCAAAACATGCAAGATTATCAGATGATTTTCGTAAATGCAATCCTGATACGGCCAGTCGCACCAAATTATCGAAATATTGCAAAGTCAATCCGAAATTGAGCTCTTAGTCGACAGTCAACAGTTTATAGTCGAGAGTTACATGCTTCTCACTCTCGACTGTCGACTGTAAACTCTCTCGGCCCATTGACATGGAGCCCATATCTACGCAAGTCGCGTAGATGTCTAGACGCAAAAGCTTTCACAATCAAGCGCCGCAGCACTTCTTGTACTTCTTCCCGCTCCCGCACGGACAGGGCTCGTTCCGCCCGACCTTCTTCCCTTCCCTCTTCACGGTCTGCGGCTTTCGCCGCTGCTGCCCGCCACCCCGCCCCATTACCATCCGCTGTTGTCGCCGGGCGCGCATCCGCTCCAGGTCTTCATCCCGGGCGAGCTGAACCCGAAAGAGCTTTTCAATCGTATCGACCTTGATCTGCTCGATCATCTGCTGGAACAGATCGAACCCCTCCTTCTTATATTCCTGGAGGGGATTTCGCTGCCCATAGCCCCGCAGACCGATACCCTCGCGCAGGTAGTCCATGGAGAGGAGGTGATCCTTCCAGAGGTGATCGATGGTCTGAAGGAGGATCATCCGCTCCATGTGCCTGAGCATGGGAGCCGTGAAGTGCTCCTCCCTGCTCTTGTACACTTGGCGGGCCTGGTCCACGATGATCTCCTGGAGCCGCTCCAGGGTGAGGGCGCTTCGCTGCTCATCGGAGAGGGAGATCCTGAAGGCGAACTGTTTGAACAGAGACTCATTCAGGCCCGTGATATCCCACTCGTCTGCTAGAGCCCTCTCGTCGACGTGGGCCGCCACAATCTCACCGGCCAGGTCTTCGATCATCTCGAGCGTGTCCTCTTCGAGGCTGGGCTCGCTGAGCACATGCCTGCGCTGCTCGTAGATCACTTCGCGCTGTTTGTTCATCACGTCGTCATACTCGAGGAGGTTCTTTCGGACATCGAAGTGGTGCCCCTCGACCTTTCGCTGGGCGTTCTCGATAGCCCTGGAGACCATGTTGTGCTCGATCGGGATGTCCTCCTCCATGCCGAGCCGGTCCATGATCGATTGGATCCGCTCGGAGCCGAAGATGCGCATCAGGTCGTCTTCGAGGGAGAGGAAGAACCTGGAGGATCCCGGGTCGCCCTGGCGCCCGGACCGGCCGCGAAGCTGGTTGTCGATGCGCCGGCTCTCGTGCCGCTCGGTCCCCAGGATGTGAAGGCCGCCGGCCTCGATCACATCCTTGTGCTCTTCCTCACACTCCTCTTTCAGGCGTCGGTAGGCCTCGATGTATGCGGATTCCGACTCATCGCCCGTTTTTGCCACCTTCCGGGCCAGAAAGGACGGATTCCCCCCGAGCATGATGTCGGTTCCGCGTCCCGCCATGTTCGTGGAGATCGTCAGCGCCCCCTTTCGACCGGCCTGGGCCACGATCTCGGCTTCCTTGTCATGGTGCTTGGCGTTGAGCACATGATGGGGGATGCCCCTCTTCTTGAGCATGCGGCTGAGCTTCTCGGAGTTTTCGATCGAGATCGTGCCCACCAGGACCGGCTGGCCCCGCTCGTGGCAGTCCTCGATCTCCTCCACGACCGCCTTGAACTTCTCCCCCTCGCTCTTGTAGACCATGTCAGGGTTGTCGGCCCGGACCATCGGCTCGTTGGTGGGGATCACCAGGACGTCGAGCTCATACGTCTTGTTGAACTCGGCCGCCTCGGTGTCCGCGGTGCCGGTCATGCCCGCGAGCTTGTCGTACATGCGGAAGTAGTTCTGGAAGGTGATCGAGGCCAGGGTCTGGTTCTCGTTGGCGATGGTCACGTTCTCCTTGGCCTCGACCGCCTGGTGGAGGCCGTCGCTCCAGCGGCGGCCCGGCATGAGGCGCCCGGTGAACTCGTCCACGATCACCACCTGGCTCTCCTGGACCACGTAGTCCACGTCGCGCTTGAACAGGGTGTGGGCTCTCAGGGCCTGGTTGACGTGGTGCAGGATCTCGATCATCCGCGGATCGAAGAGGTTCTCCACGTCGAGGAGCTTCTCGGCCTTTGCGATCCCATCATCGGTGAGGACCACGGTGCGGCTCTTCTCCTCGATGGTGTAATCTTCCTCCTTCTTGAGGCGCGGAATGACCCTGTTTATCTTGTAGTATTTGTCCGTCGACTCTTCCGTCGGGCCGGAGATGATCAGCGGGGTTCGCGCCTCGTCGATCAGGATCGAGTCGACCTCGTCGACGATCGCATAGTGGAGCTCCCGCTGAACATAGTCCTCGATCCGGAACTTCATGTTGTCCCGGAGGTAGTCGAAGCCGAACTCGTTGTTCGTCCCGTAGGTGATGTCGGCGCCGTAGGCGGTCTTCCGCTCTGTATCGCTCAGATCGTGGACGATGTTGCCCACGGAGAGGCCGAGGAATCTGTAGATCGCCCCCATCCACTCGGCGTCCCGCCGGGCAAGGTAGTCGTTGACGGTCACGACATGCACCCCCCGGCCTGTGACGGCGTTGAGATAGACCGGCAGCGTGGCGGCCAGGGTCTTTCCCTCGCCGGTCTTCATCTCCGTCACCTTTCCTTCGTGCAGGGCGATGCCGCCTATGATCTGTGCGTCGAAATGGCGCTGTCCCAGAGTGCGGCACGAGGCTTCGCGCACGGCGGCGAAGGCCTCCGGAAGGAGGTCGTCGATGGGCTCGTCCTTTTCCAGACGCTGCCTGAACTCGGGGGTCAGAGAGCGCAGCCGGGCGTCGCTCAGGTCCTTCATCTCCCCTTCCAGGCCGTTGACCCTGTCGACGATGGGGCTTATCCGCTTGATCTCGCGCTCGTTCTTGCTTCCTATGATCTTGGTAAGGAAAAATCCGACCATTTTTACTACCCTGTGTGCTTGAACTTATCGCCTTTTGAGCGGGCCAATGAGCTCAATTGCTCCTGGGGTTGACACCCCAGGCTACATGACCTGACCCCTTCAGGGTCAATTGGATTTCCTGCAATCGGGCTAAAAAAAACGCCCCTTCGAGGCTATGCCATCGGGACGTGTTATGCCATGATTGGGAGAATGCCAGCCAGCATACAAATAGGAACTAATTGAGGATGTAGTTGAGCGGGTTTACCGGTACGCCGTTGATCAGCACCTCGTAATGAAGGTGAGGCCCTGTCGAGCGCCCCGAATTCCCCACGGCTGCTACTACCTCGCCCCGTTTGACCCTCCTGCCAGGCTTTAAATAAGCCTGTGAAAGATGTCCATACCGTGTAATCACGCCGCTGCCGTGATCGATGGTCAGAAATCTCCCGAAGCCGGGCTCCCAGGAAATTCTGGTCACGACTCCATCGGCCGGAGCAATGATGTCTGTCCCTATCGGTGTGCTCACATCCAGGCCGGCATGAAACTGCCGCGCCCCCGTGAATGGAGAGCGACGGTATCCGAAGCCGGATGTGACCCATCCGCTTACCGGCCAGATCGAAGGGCTTGAGGCGAGCTGCGTCCTCTGCTGATCCAGATGCCCTTCAATCCTGCGCAGCCCCTCTTCCTGGAGGACCGATTCCAGGCGCAGCTCTTCCAGCTCATACTCCATCCGCCGCACCTGCCGGTTGATATTATCTTCTAGGAGCTTGTTCAGCTCGATTTTCCCCACAGAGGGACCGCCCACATCCCGTGACGATTCCGAGTGCCCCGGGCCTTCCACTCCGGATACGAGGCGAAGCTTCATGCCCAGGTTGTGGAGACGAATCATCTGGGTCTCGAGGGTCTCGATCTTTTCGGCAAAAGATTGGATCTGTATCTTCTGAGAGAGGTTCTCGCCCTCGAGGTCATGCAGTCTGACCAATCGAGCGCTCAGGTCGAGGACGCGCCACGTCTGTACCGCTCCGAGGCCAAGGGAAAAGGAGACCACCATCACCATCGTGGCGATGAGGGTCCAGAGGAATGCGCGGGAAATCCTCCACTGCTTCACCTCTGCAACCCCAGGCCTGAAGATGAAGAATTTGTATTTTTTTCTCTTCACGGCTTAATCCTCCCAAAGATCCGGACCAGAACTCGATCTCCAATCCCTGGTTTAGAGCCGAAATAACTTCCGAATTATTATAGATTTTCGAACAATTACCATGCAATGAAACGGGATGTCAAGGATTATTCCGTTTTTTGGCCTCGGGTCTCTTCCGCCTCGGAGATCATCTCACGGGCGTGAGCCAGGGTCTTCTTGGTGATCCTCGTTCCCGCCATCATACGCGCCACCTCTTCAGTTCGCTCTGTTCGGCTGAGCTGACGGACATCGACGAAAGTGCGCCCTCCCGTAACATTCTTGGAGACGGCAAAGTGTGATTCCGCAAAGACCGCCATCTGGGGGAGATGGGTTATACAGAGGATTTGGTGCCTGCTCGCCACCTCTCTGAGCTTTTCTCCCACCACCTCGGCCACGGCGGCCCCTATGCCCGCGTCCACCTCGTCGAAGATCAGAGTGGGGACGGTCACGATATCGACCAGAATACGCCTGAGAGCGAGCATGATCCTGGAGAGCTCACCGCCCGAGGCGATCCGGGCCAGGGGACGGAGCGCCTCTCCCGGATTCGGCGAGATCAGGAATTCGATCCTGTCGAGCCCGGTCTTCCCCACCCGGACCGGCGTCTCTCCGGCCCCCTCGATGGTCAAGCCGGTTCGTCTCGGCTCGAGGGCCGCCTGAAAGGAGGTCTTGGCCATCCTCAGCGATCCCAGCTCCTGTTCGACCGCCCCGGACAGGCTGCGACTCGCCTCGGACCGGCGCTCCGAGAGCTCGGCGGCCCGCTCCATGAGCTCACGGCTGAGCTCGTCACTCCGACGTCTGAGAGATTCTATGCGCTCTGTGAGGCCCGCAATCTCACCGCGGTCCGCCTCTATGTTCTCCCTGTGCGCCAGGACCGCTTCGATCGAACCGCCGTATTTCCTCTTAAGGGAGCCCAGGGCCGCCAGGCGATCCTCCACCTCCTCCAGGCGGGCGGGATCGAAGGGGACCCGGTCCCGGTAGGCCCGGAGCTCGAGCGCGGCATCCTCGACGTGGGCGGCGGCCGAAGTCAGGGCCTCGGCCGGGCCGGCGAGGGTGGGATCGATGGCGCTCGCCTCCTCGATATCGCGGCTCAGGGCCGAGAGTCCCTCGAGAATGGTCCCCTCTCCCGAATAGAGCCGTTCCTCTGCGCCCGAGGCGGCGGCATAGAGCTTCTCGGCGTTTCGCAGGATGCGGCGCTCCGACTCGAGACTTTCATCCTCGCCGGGCTCGGGCCGGACCCTGTCGATCTCTTTGATCTGAAAGTCGATCAGCTCCTCTCGCTCGCCCTTCCTGCGCTGCTTCTCGATGGCTTCATCGAGTTCGCTTCCCGCGGCTATCAAACGGTCGTGGAGGGATGCCACCTGAGCGCAAAGGCTGGAAAGTCCTCCGTAGGCGTCCAGGATGGAGGCATGCTTCTCCGGCTTGAGCAGAAACTGGTGCTCGTGCTGACCGTAGATGTCCACCAGCTCTTCGCCCACCCCCTCGAGGGCCGAAAGGGTGGCAAGGCGGCCGTTGACGAAAATCCGGTTCCGACCCGAGCGGGCGATGATGCGCCTCAGAATGAGCTCATCGCCCGCGCCGAAGCCGAGCTCATCGAGCCGACTCCTGACGCGCGGGCAGTCGGCGACATCAAAGGCGGCCTCGACAACGGCCTCATCCTCGCCCGTCCTGATCAGGTCCGACGAGGCGCGACCCCCGACGAGGAGCTCGACGGCCCCCACGACAATCGACTTCCCAGCCCCGGTCTCCCCGGAGAATACGTTCAGGCCGGGAGAGAAGGCGAGACTCAGGCGGTCGATTACGGCGAAGTTTTCGATATGGAGTTCTAAGATCACGGCGTTTGGCGACTACCGCACGCCCCAGCGGAGCTTGTGGCGGAGCACCTCAAAGTAGTTCCTATACGGGGACTCGATCAGTACGATCCGATCTTTGGCCCTTCTCACCTCTATCCTATCCTCTTTCTGGAGCCCATAGCCTATCTGACCGTCCAGGGTCAAGTACATATCCTCTTCCTTGCTCTTGAGCTCGATCTCGATGGTGCAGCTGTCCGGCACGATGATCGGGCGGTTCGTCAACGTGAAGGGACAGATCGGGGTGATCGAGATCGCACCCAGGGTGGGATAGATGATCGGCCCCCCGGCGGCGAGGGAGTACGCTGTTGAGCCTGTGGGCGTGCAGATGATCAGGCCGTCGGCACGAAAGGTAGTGAGGTCACGCCCGTCGACGAAGGCCTCCATCTCGATGATCCGGGCCATGGCCCCTTTGTTGATCACCACATCGTTGAGGACTTCCTGATCGACGATCTCCTCTCCCGACCGAATAACCCTCGCCGACAGCATCACCCTCTCGCTGGTCGTGTACTTGCCTGCAAAGACCTGCTCCACGGCCGAATAGATGTTTTCCACGGTGACCTCGGTGAGAAAGCCCAGGCCGCCCATGTTCACGCCCAGGATCGGAATGGGCCGTCCCATCACCAGGCGGGCCACGCTGAGGAAGGTTCCGTCGCCGCCCATGACGACGATCAGGTCGGCTCGCTCGGCTATCTCCTTCCTCCCCACGCCGCCGTGAATGTCGATTCGCTCGGCCAGCTCCTCCTCCAGGATGACCTCCCTGCCCTGCCTGCCCACCCAGTCCACGAAGGTCCGGACCGTTTCGTCCACGTCCGGCGCGCTCAATTTGGCTATGATGCCGATCTGTTTCATAAAAGGCGCTCGTCTTTTCAGGTTCAAATACGTGTGATATAACAAAATTCGGACACCAAGTCCATGACTCCTGATCCTCGGCGCAATTCCCATTGAGCGAGGCTTCCGACATGGAGCTCTTCGACGATTCGAGCTACAAGGCCCGCGAGCCGGTCCCTCCCCTTGCCGACCGCATGCGGCCTCGTACCTTTGACGAGCTCTACGGCCAGGACCACCTCGTCGGGCCAGGCGCACCACTCCGAGCCATGGTCGAGTCGGACTCCCTCTTCTCCTTCATCCTTTGGGGCCCTCCGGGAAGCGGAAAGACGGCCATCGCCCACATCATCGAAAATCAAGCTCAGGTCCACTTCGTCACATTTTCAGCTGTGCTCTCAGGCGTGAAGGAGATCCGGCAGGTGATCGCCTCAGCACGCACTCTGTTTGCCAAGGGCGGCCGGAGGACCCTGCTCTTCGTGGACGAGATCCACCGCTTCAACAAAGCCCAGCAGGATGCCTTTCTTCCCCATGTAGAGAAGGGGACGATCCTCCTCATCGGCGCCACGACCGAGAATCCCTCCTTCGAGGTCAACTCGGCCCTGCTCTCCCGGGTGCGCGTCTTCACGCTCAAGCCCCTCACCGAGGAACACCTCATCTCCATCTTGAATCGCGCCCTCTCGGACGACGAGCGGGGCCTGGGCCGCAACGCCCTGCGGCTCGAGGGCGAAACTCTGGCACGGCTGTGCCGGGCCGCTCAAGGGGACGCCCGGCAGGCCCTCAACGCCCTGGAGATCGCCGCCTCCCTTCTGCCCCGTCACGCCGGACGGAAAAAGGAGGGGGAGAAGACGATAACCGTGGAGATGATCGAGAAGGCCCTTCAGCACTCGAGCCCCATATACGACAAGGGGGGGGAGGAGCATTACAACCTCATCTCCGCCTATATCAAGAGCCTCCGCGGCAGCGATCCCGATGCCGCGCTTTACTGGCTTGCCCGCATGATCGAAGGCGGAGAGGACCCTCTCTTTCTTGCCCGACGGATGGTGGTCTTCGCCTCCGAGGACGTGGGCAACGCCGATCCCGTGGCCCTGCAGGTGGCCGTTGCCGCCAAGGAGGCGGTCCAGTTCATCGGCATGCCCGAAGGGATGCTCCCCCTCGCCCAGGCGACCACCTACTTGGCCACGGCACCCAAGAGCAACGCCTCCTACATGGCCTACCTCTCGGCAAAGAAGGATGCCATGGAAAACGGCTCTCTTCCGGTCCCCCTCCACCTGCGAAATGCCCCAACCGGCCTCATGAAATCCCTCGGCTACGCAAAGGACTATAAATACCCTCACGACCGTGCCGATGGATTCGTCCCGGAGGACTATTTCCCGGAGGGGCTGGCCGGAAGGATCTACTATACGCCTGGAGGAAAGGGCTACGAAAAGGTGATCCTCGATCGGCTCCGGCACTGGCGGGAGATCAGGGGCAAGGCGCGTCGCTGAGAGAAGAAGGGTCGTTGATGATATTGCGGCAAGGCAGTCAGCTGTCAGTTGTCAGCTTTCAGCTCCACCCGACCGCACCCCAAAAGATGAAAGGCATCTGGAGACGAAACAAGGACAGCCCTCGTCGAGGATGCCGTTGCAGTTGTCGTCATATGGGGTGTCGCAGTCCTCGGGCACTCCCGGGTTGACCGAGGCCCATTCATCATTGCAGTCGTCCCCGCCGCAGGCCTCGTCGATGTAGCCGTCTCCGTCGTCATCGGCCTGATCTTCGTCTCCGTCGCAGTCGTCGTCGATCCCGTTGCCGCAGATTTCCAGGGCCTCGGGATTTATGGATGGATCTCCGTCGTCGCAGTCGACCCCGCCGCATGCCTCGTCATTGAAGCCGTCGCCGTCGAGGTCATGGCATCGGTTGATCAGGATTGTGATTGTGTCGCTGCAATTATTGACCACGGCGACGTCCCGGGATCCGTTCCCGTCAAAATCCCCCACCGCGGACGCCACGGGGATGTCTCCCGCATCGTACGGTCCATCCTCTGTGAACGCTCCGTCACCGTCTCCTTTATAGATAAATAGAAAATTATCCCAGCGAGGATTCACTATGTCATAAGCACCATCACCATCTATATCCGCCACTGCCCCGTAATGTGTATACCCGCACCAGGGCCCCCATTCCCAGGGTCCAAAAGATCCGGTTCCCTGGCCCCATAAAAAATGAATATATGTTCCCGAAAACGCAACGAGGTCGATATCTCCGTCGCCATTAAGATCGGCCAACCCTATAAATGTCGTTACTATATCGGGAATGAGGTATGTATCCATAACTTCGAAAGTGCCGTCCCCAGCGCCAAGAAAAATGGTTACAGCCCCATGATCATCCTCTTGAGGAGTTGCAACGGCAAGGTCCAAACGTCCATCCCAATTGAAATCAGAGACGGAAATGAATCCACTGGAGGTATATTTTGTCTGATACGAAATCGGCTCCTCGAAGGTTCCGTCGCCCCGACCGAGAAGTATCAATACATTGCCGCTGTAGGAGGGAAAAGAAACGGCCAGATCGGCCAGGCCGTCGCCGTTGAAATCGGCGGCTGCCAGCTCTCTTGCTTTATAGCCGGTCTCGATCTGAACCGGATCAGCGAATGTCCCATCGCCATTGCCCAAAAGGATAGAGATGTACCCATAATAATAGTAAGGATTCGAAACAATGAGGTCGACGATCTCGTCCCCACTGAAGTCCTCGGCCACTATAAAATACGGAGAGCTCCCTACATCATAGGAGGCCGACTCATCAAAAGTTCCATCGCCCCGGCCCAGGAGCACCGATACGTCTTCGCTATATTCATTAATAACCGCTAGGTCGAGGGCGTCGTCGCCGTTGAAGTCCTCTGTCACCACATACATAGGATAGCTACCAACCCCATAATCGACTGCCTCCAAAAAGAGCTGGGCCAGCCCCTGATGAGGATACGTTGCGATGCCTAAGCAGAGAACAACCGGCAAAAAGAGAATTCCTCGCAATGGATATCTCATGATCATCCCTTTTGTTTATATCACCCTGTCCATGATACCGGGGAAGGACACCATTGTCAAAATGAATAGAATAGCCTTGTAATGAAATTCAATCCGGCATATCAAGTCTTGAAGATGACATGGAAGGTGAAAAGGGAGGTTACCCCTCCATACGGAGAATACAGACAGGAACAAAACCGCGTCTTCGACGCGGACTCAACTGAGGGATGTCGCGAGGAGCGCCAGCGACGAAGCGATCCCTCGAGCCCATTGGCATACTGTACTCGGGGGATTGCTTCGCTTCGCTCGCAACATCCTCAATGTGCTCAATTGCCGATCTTATAATTTCTTGTGTATTAAAAAAAGAAATATTGTTTTTTAAGACAAAGGCAATTAGAAATGAAACAGGGACAGCCCTCGTCGATGATGCCGTTGCAGTTGTCGTCATAATGGGTATCGCAGTCCTCGGGCACACCCGGATTGACCGAAGCCCATTCATCATTGCAGTCATCACCGCCGCACGCCTCGTCGATGTATCCGTCTCCGTCGTCGTCGGCCTGATCTTCGTCCCCGTCGCAGTCGTCGTCGATCCCGTTGCCGCAGATTTCCTGTGCCGCGGGATTAATAGATGGATCCTCGTCGTCGCAGTCGACCCCGCCGCATGCCTCGTCGTTGTAGCCATCACCGTCGAGGTCATGGCATCGGTTGATCAGGATGGAGATTGTGTCATCGTATTTGTTGGTCACGGCGACGTCCCGGGATCCGTTCCCGTCAAAGTCCCCCACCACGGGAGCCCACGGGATGTGGCCCACATAATAGGGTCCGTCCTCGGTGAACGTGCCGTTGCCGTGCCCAAGGCAAACAGATAAAGAATCGTCGTCCCCGCTAAAACACACAATGTCGTAGTTCCCATCACCGTCTACATCCGCCACTGCGCTATAATAGGCACTGCAGCGGGGTCCCAACTCCCAGGGTCCAAAGGACCCGGTTCCCTGACCCCATAGAAAATCAATATATACTCCCGCGAATATGGCAAGGTCGATATCTGAGTCCCCATTGAAATCGGCCGTCCCGACAAAGGAAACCCAATCGCTGATGTAGATTGTGTCCAGTACTTCGAAGGTGCCGTCCCCGACGCCGAGAAAAATGGTTAGCCCCCCATGATCATCCTCCTGAGGGCATGCAACGGCTAGATCCGAGAGCCCATCCTCGTTGAAATCAGAGACGGAAATGAATCCACTGGATCTATATTGTGGCTGATACGGAATCGGTGCATCGAAGGTTCCGTCGCCTCGGCCGAGGTATATTAATACAGTTCCGCCGCTATAATAACATGAAACGGCCAGATCGGCCAAGCCATCACCGTTGAAGTCGGCGGCCGCCAGCTCTATCGCCTCAGACCCGGTCTCTATCTGAAACGGGTCTGTGAATGTCCCGTCGCCGTTGCCGAAGAGGATCGACAGGGTATCTGAATAATATGCGTGCGACACAACGAGGTCGATTGTCTGGTCCTCATTAAAATCAGCGGCCAGTATAAAATGCGGTGAGGTCCATGTATGATAGGAAATCGCCTCGTCAAAAGTACCGTCACCCCGGCCAAGGAGCACCGATACGTCTTCGCTATACTCATTGACAACCGCGAGGTCGAGGGCGCCGTCTCCATCGAAGTCTTCCGTCACAGCAAAGCGTGGATAGCTACCGACACCATAATCCACAGCCTCCAAAAAGAGCTGGGCCAGCCCCTGATGCGGATACGTTGCAATGCCTAAGCAGAGAACAACCGGCACAAAGAGAGTTCCTCGCAATGGATATCTCATGATCACACCTCTCGTTTGTATCCCGTTATTCAGGATACCGTTACAGGACAGTGTTGTCAAAAGAAATGGCTTTCCATACTTCTCGAATTCAAGCCGGCTCCTCATTCGTTGGTGTCTGTCAAGGAATAGCCAATCTTACCGGCATGTCATTCCGAACGTAGTGAGGAATCTTGTATTTGCAATCCCTTGGCAACTTCAGATTCCTCGGCTATCGCCTCGGAATGACATCCGGACAGGAACCGATTAAATACATGCCAAAGACGTGACAGCGGCGGGCCGGGGCGAACTCGTCATACAGGGACTTATCCGCGCACGATCTTCCCGAGCGGGGCCCCACACTGCCCGCTGTATCTTCCTTCTCTGTCGAGAGACTCGTAGTGGGATCTGTCTCGGTGTCTCAAATCGTGAGCCTGCTTGACCCGGACTACGGTCAGGGGAGGCACATCCTCGGTTATAACGGCCCCCATCCCGATCACCGCCCCCTCGCCGATCGTCACGCCCGGGGCGATCTTCACGTTCGCGCCGATCCAGACATTCCGCCCTATCGACACAGGCCTGGCCAGCACTTCCTCATCGTAGGGAAGGAGGGAGCCCTCATAGTTATGGTTCCAGGTGTAGATCACCACATGGGGGGCCATGTGGGTGTTCTCGCCGATCCGAAGCCCGCCCCTGGCATCGAAGTAGGCGCCGTCGCCGATATGTACATTGTCCTCGATCGCCGCCCCCCGGGGGGCCACGATCCTCACCCTGCCGTTGAAATAAACCCCACGGCCGCAGTGGTCCAGACGGATTCGTGCCAGAGCGCGCCGTTTCCAGTGGATGGCCTCGATCATGAAGCGTCTGAGTCTTCTCAGCGGAAAAAGAAGCTTCTTTATCGTCCCTCTGTCCATGGCTTCCTTCCTCTTGAACTTTTGTTATCGAGCGATTTAATCTAGCAAATTCATAGAGCGAGAGCAAAAAGTCTTTCCTGATGCGGAGCCGCAAGGGATCCGCGGAAATACACGGAGATGCTCACATGAGTAAAGATACATCACCGCACGGCCTCACCGGAAGGCTCGTCAGTCCCCCGGAGGCCGGCCTGGAGCGCGTTGGAATCGCCGAGCTCGTGGACCAATATTTTCTCGCCTACAACGCGGGCCGACTCCGCGAAGCGTGCCGGCTATTTGCAGAGAAGATGCTCTCCGAGGACGTGACCGTCGGCCTGGGGCTCTCCGGCGCGCTCACGCCCGCCGGGCTGGGGGCCTCCTGCCTGGTCCCGATGATCGAGTGCGGGTGGATCGACTGGATCACGACAACGGGCGCCAATATATTTCACGACCTTCACCACGGCCTCGGCCTGCCGATCGCGCTCGCCGGCCCGGATGCGGATGACGCGCAACTCAAGCGCGAGGGGTTCGTGCGCATATACGACCTGGTGCTCGAACATGAAACCCTCACCGCCACGGACGAGTTCCTGCGTGATGCCCTCGGCGGTCCGGAATTCCAGCACGCCATGGCCTCGGCCGAGCTCCACCACCGGCTGGGCGGCAGGATCGCCGAGGAGGAGGAGCGCCGGGGGCGCCGCGGAAGCACGTTTCTGGGGGCTGCTCACCGGTGCGACGTGCCGGTCTATGCGCCGTCCCCGGGGGACAGCGGAATCGGGATGAACATGGCCGCCCTGGCCCTCCAGGAGGAGTGCCGTCTTGCTGTAAATGTCTCGCTCGATGTGAATGAAACGGCGGCCATCGTGCTCAGGGCCAAGCGAGCCGGCAAGAGCGGGGTGCTTATCCTCGGGGGAGGAGCGCCCAAGAACTTTCTGCTCCAGACCGAGCCCCAGATCCAGGAGATCTACGGCCTCGAGGAAACGGGCCACGATTTCTTCATCCAGTTTACCGATGCCAGGCCGGACAGCGGCGGCCTCTCCGGGGCCACCCCCTCGGAGGCCGTGAGCTGGGGAAAGGTTGCGCCCGAGGCTATCCCGGATACGGTCGTGACATACGGGGACACGACGATCCTTCTCCCGATCCTCGCAGCCTATGCGGCGCAAAAGGGGAAACAGCGCCCACTGAAGAGACTCTATCTCACCCGGGGCGACGGCATCGAGGCCCTCCGGCAGGAAATCAATAGACGATCGGAAGAGTGAACTGCCGGGGAAAAAAGATTTCTCGGAGATCCCTGTGTCTTAGGCAACGTTAGGGTTTATCGTCTAGCGCGAGAAGGCGACCGCGCCGTAACCCACCACTCGGCTCTTATCTCCCGCTGTATCCCCTGAGTTTGCGTACCTGAGGACGCCGACCGTGGGAGGGGAAGGCCGTGACGCGATCTCCATGAGAGTGAGGACCGGGCCGAGGCCGCACAGTTGAACAGTCCCCTTCCTGTCCTCATCGTGCAGGTGCGCCGGGTTCATCTCACGGATGAGCTTCAACGCGGCCTGATCCATTTTGTTGGCATGTTCATAGGGGAGGAAGTGGGACATATCCGAGCTGGCCACATAGAGGGGGGCACGGGTTGAAAATGTGGAGGAGAGGGCTTCTGCCAGCTTGCGCGCGAGCTCCAGAGAAGGATTTCCCATCACCAGCGGAATGATCTGCGCCTTTGGGGCCACCTTTTGGATAAAGGGGAGCTGCACCTCCAGGGAGTGCTCCCTGGCAAAGAGGCGGGGGTCGTATGATATCCAGTCGAACTGCCCGATCAGCTGTTTCACCGAGGTCCGGTCGATCGGGACGCGACCGAGCGGCGTCTCGTAGAAATCCGCATCCAGGGCCGATACGCCTTGAGAGGGCACCCTGTGGGATGGTGCGATCACGACGACGCGATTCGGGGGTTCGGCTCGGAGGAGAGCATACGCGTAGGCCGCTACGCTTCCGGAATAGGGATATCCTGCGTGGGGGGATATGAATCCTATCAACCGACCCTTTATCTCCTGAGAGGGGACGGCATCCAGGAATTTGTCCACCATTCGGCCGAGTTGCTCTCCACCGGCCGGATAGAAATGTCCGGCCACAACCGGCGTTTGGACCTTGGCTTCCTCCGGTGCCTTCTCCTTTTCCCCTTCAGAAGCCCGGCAGGAGATCGAGGCGCACGTAATCATGGCCGCAAGGAACATGGCGATCGTAGCACTTCGACTTTGGCGTCTTGCCATCACCTCTCATCCCCATCGAGGAGGGGCCGTCTCCCTACTCGCCGGCGGCGGCCTGCGCATCCTTTCCCGCACTCTCCGCCTTGCCCCTTCGGGCCTCTGCCACGGTCAGGCGCTTATGTTTGCGCTGCGCACGCTTCAGTTTTTTGCGTGCCTCGCGAACCTGGACAAGTGTGGCTGACTTTTCCTTCTGGACCTTCTTGAGCTTCTTTTTCCGATCCTCGACTACCTTGGCCTGTTCCTTCGGCTTTGACATAAAAACCTCCGCACCTCATCCGATGTTGATTCAACTCCCCTGCGGCGACAGGGAAGCGGTCTATTCCTCTTCCGTGATTTTATAAACCTTGTCTCCCGGCCGTACGCGCTCTTTGACCATGATCCCCACCGATTCCCCGGATCCGGCTTTCTCTACCGACTGGTGCTCGATCTGAATCGACGCGATGGTCTCCGTGAAGTCGGTCGTGTGTCCTTTGACACGTATCGTGTCGCCCACACACAGCTCCCCGCTCAGGTCGATGGCGGCCACATTGATCTTACCGAAGAACTTGGCGATCTTTCCGATCTCCTCTTCAGCCACTCGGATCACCCCCTTTCTCAAGCTCGGATTCATTTATCCCTGCGTTTCCCTCCGGACGAGCCGGCTTCTTTTCGGTCCTCACTCCTTCCAGCAGCGCCCGTACATAGGGGCTCAAGTAAAAACCTTCCAAGGTTTTATCGGCCATTTCGCCCGCAATAATCCGCGCCTTCTCTCTGCAGGGAAGAGCACGATCGATGATGATGTACTTTTTTCCCTTGAGCAGGCACGACCCGCTTTCGATATCCACTACATGACCTCGAAAATCGCCGAACAGGATCTGCATATCAAGACGTTCGGCAAGCCCTTCGAGTTCTTCGAGAACCTCTGTTTCATCCATGGGAATCAGAGCCTATCATCAAGACTGCTCCGCGACTGGAGTAGATGTGAGCTCAATATCATGAGCCATGTAGGTCAACAGTTAACAGTCAACAGTCGAGAGTCCAGAGTCGAGAGTACGAAGCAAAAGACTCTCGACTCTGGACTGTTGACTGTCGACCAAGGACTCAACTTCGCATTTGCCGTGCCATGTTTCGCTAATTTGGTTACGGCTGTGCCGTTTTAGGAGGGCCTGAGGCAGGAACAGTTCACAATGAAGGAAGACCGGTTTCTTCC
>CAZFWM010000072.1:0-25292 GCA_964522545.1 uncultured Thermodesulfobacteriota bacterium | reverse complement strand
CGGATCTCTGGATCGCCAACCTCGGCTCCAACAACGAGATCACCCACATGGGTGCGGGCGACACCGACTGGGACGGCACGGAGGAGCTGGTCCTGGTCCGTCACCGCCTCAACGACAATCAGTACCTCAACATTTACGACATCCCGATCATACTGGGAGGGGAGATCAACCCGATCCGTGCCTCGGACCTCTGGATCGGGAACGTGGGCACGAGCAACGAGATCACCCACCTTGCCGTGATCTCATGGTAGGAGATGGACCGTACTTGCATCAGTGCGCGTCGGAGCACCGGAGCCGGGAAAGGATCCCTGGAGGAGTACCGGATGCCGGATTCGAAGGAGTCAACCATAAGGAGAATGGAGGAAAAGACATGAAGAGAGCGATTCTTGTCGGATTGTGCACCTTTGCGATGATTTTGGGCATCACGACCGTGGGGAAGGCGGCGGTGCCGGGCCAGATCAATCATCAGGGCTATCTCACGGACGACACTGGCGCGCCTATAAACGGGGATGTAGAGCTTTACTTCACCCTCTACGACGGGGAGCTCGGGGGGACGGCTGTCTGGAGCGAGGGGCCGATGACGGTGACGGTTAGTAACGGGATCTTCCAGGTCGTACTCGGGGAGACGACCCCGTTGACGCCGGACCATTTCTCGGGATTGCGGTGGCTGGCGGTGACGGTGAACGGGGAGCCCCTGGAGCCGAGGGAACCGGTGGTGAGCGCGCCCTTCGCCATCGAGTCCCAGAACGCGGACACCGTGGACGGTGTGGACGCCGCCACGCTGGAAGAATCGCAAGAATTGATCACCACCATCGACTTCCACTCGACCAATCCCTCGGCCCATCATGCCCGCTACACCGACTCAGCAGCGGTGGCGGCGTGCGACGCGGCGGGGATGGAAGAATCGGCCGAGATCGACTCGGACATTTCAGCCCATGCGAGCGATATGTCAGCTCACCACACGAAAACGACGAGCTTCGCCGAGCTCACCGACACGGCCACGGATGCCCAGATTCCGGACGGAATCACGATCGAATATGCAACGAGTGCAGGGGATGCGGACACCGTGGATGGAGAGCACGCTTTCAGTTTTGTGCAGCCTGATGAGCTCTGGGCTGCTATTGACCTCCATGGTGTATCACCCAATCACGATGAATCTTATGTGAACAGAGACGGCGATGACATGTCGGGTGATCTTAGAATTGGAGAGGAGTATCCAGAAATGGCTCCGATCCTTGGAACCGATCACAAACTGCAAGTAGTAACGCATAGTAATTGTGCTTATGGGAAATGTACGGCGATTCACGCTGCGAATGGGGATGAGCATACTCCTGGTGGAGTGGCGATACGTGCCGATAGCCATGCAAACGATACGGCAGTGGTACTTTTAAACCAATTTGGTGAAGGGGACCTTATCCGGGGCGACAGTTACGTAGGCGGCTGGCAGCGCGTATTTAAAGTTGAATACAATGGGGCCACAACCTGCTCTGTCCTCAACATTACGGGGGGTAGCGATATAGCGGAACCCTTCGACATCGAAGGGGACCGCAATATCAGGGCGGGCTCGGTCCTCATCATCGACCCGGAGATACCGGGCAGGCTGAGGGTGTCCGAGAAGGCCTACGATCGTCGCGTCGCCGGGATCGTGAGCGGCGCGGGCGGCATCGATCCGGGCATGATGTTGGGCCAGCGGGGCACGATCGCTGACGGGGAGCATCCGGTCACGATCACGGGCCGGGCGTGCGTGTGGACGGACACCTCGAACGGTCCCGTGAGCCCGGGGGATCTCTTGACCACGTCCGATCTTCCCGGCTACGCCATGAAGGTCACCGACTACGACAAGGCTCTGGGGGCGATCATTGGGAAGGCGATGTCTTCACTCGACGAAGGAAACGGACTGGTCCTGGCCCTGATCAACCTCCAGTGAGCCTACGGACAGTATAAAGAAAGAAATCTATGACGCGATTGCATACAAGGCATGAACCGAGAGAGATGCGATCATGATTTATAGTTTTATGGAAAAGATGAATATAGACCTTATAGCAGCGGTGATAGTTGCGTTCATCTTGTTGCCCTCTCATGTAGCGCTTGCCGCCTCGGTTTCCGAAGAAGAGGTCCGAAAGGCTACCCAGACATGGGTGCGTCATATCACCGCCGAACCCCGACCGGAAGCAGAGGTCGAGCGGCTGGATCCGCACGAGACGGACGGGGAGGTCGTGGCCTACATCGCTCACCTGAGAGGCGGAGGATACTGTATCTGCGGTGCGGACGATCGCCTATGGCCGGTCTACCTGTATCGCCCGATCGGCGAGTTTGATCCGGCCAACCCGAACTATCAGTACATACTCGACGACATCGCCGGCCGATTGAAACATATGGACGATAAAAATGCGCGATTCGACCGGCGACAGCTGCAGAGCCTGGCGCAACGGGCAAGAACCTGGGAGGATCTCGTCGCTCAACGCGTGCCTGCCGCAACGAAGCCGTCGGGTCCCGGGAGAGCAGCCCCGACGATGATGTCCTTGCCGGTCAGTAGCTACTGGCACCAAGGCTCCCCGTACAACGACCAATGTCCAACACTCTCTCTATACGGAGACGACCACGTCGTAGTCGGCTGTGGCGCCACGACCGCGGCGCAGATCATGTATTACTGGAGGTGGCCGGAAACGGGAACCGGCCAACACCTTGTTCAGTATGAACGTCGCAATCGATACGACTGGGACTATGAGGCGCTGACCACCGATCCACAGCTGAGTCTGAGCTCTTTTTTCGATGACCGCCTTTACTGGACCTCCTTCTGGGAAGGACGCCTTTACATGTCCGGGGCCTGGGATCCCGATGTATACAACGCGGCGAGAGGAGCCTGCAGTGGCGGGGTGGACTGCGACGATCCTGATTACCACGCCGCGCTCGAGGCCCTCTGGCATAGGATGCCCATAGCCTGGGAAGTCTGCTACGCCGATTTCAGCGCAACCACCTACGACTTTGGCATCATGCGGGATAATCACATCGATCCGCCGGATGCGGGCGCAGCCGAGGCCGCCGAGCTGTGCTCTCACGCCGGGATCGCGCAGGACATGTCGTACGGTATTTGGGGGTCGGGCTCGACTACAATTCGCGACGGCATGGTCGAATGGCTGCACTACGATCCGGACGCGATCGACGAACCCCTCGATATAGACGCGATCATAACAGATATCCAGTGGCTCCGGCCGGTCAATATTATGGGCAACTCCGCCAGAGGGGGGCATTCGTGGATCGCGTGCGGCTATGACAAGAGCAAAGATCCCTACGAGTTTCTGATGAACCTCGGATGGGGCGGAGGATCGACGGAATGGGTCGTCATCGATGATTATTTCCCGGTCGAACAGTGGACAACCACGAGACTGGCGCCTGAGAGCGCGGTGCGCTTCGTCGGCGGCTCCTCGGGCGGCGACGGCTCCCCGGGCGATCCGTACCCGGATCTCGAAACCGCCTTGGCTTCCGCTCCGGACGGAACGACCTTGATCTTTAAAGCCGGATCGACACACACGTCGAGCGGTACCATCAACAAACCGGTGACGCTCAAGGGCCACCACATCACCATAAGGCCCGCGAGCCTCTGAGAGGAATGGCGTGAACACCGTAACGGTTAAGCTCGAGAAAATGATTCCGCACAAGGTGTTCAACATGGGTCGATCGAACGGCTCGGTGTGGATCGGTTTGCTAATCCTCGTTCTCTTTTCCCCCAAGTCTCTGAATGCCCAGCCCCTCTGCCCCGGTTCGCCCACCTGGAGCGAAACCATCACATGTCCGCTTTCTTGGAGCCATGGGATCAAGTTGGAATTTTCCGATTACAATTTAGGCAATCATAGCTACCTTTACATCATTTCGAAGGAAGATGCTGCGGACCAATATCATGACTCAAGGACGCTCCCCCAGTGGTTCGACAGGTCTGCCATATTCAACGGCAACTCTGTAGACGTGTGTCTCTATGTAGATCCCGCTGATGCCGGATTGGGAATCTCTGCAGGTACTATTGCCGAAGATTGTGTAGCAACAATAGGAGAATATGGACCTCGAGGAAACGGACTTTGCGATAGTGACGATCGTGTCGCCTCGACCGACGCCGCAGTGGGGCGCCTATTGATGCGCCTTTCGAATGACTGCACGGGTTGGATTGCATCCAATGGGGCACTTCTCACAGCAGGGGCTTGTTGGGGCGAAGCAGGAGTACTTTTTGAACTCAATGTTCCTCCATCTGATGAGTATGGCAAAAGGAACTTTTCTGATCCGGATGATCAATATCCCATGAGCGGGTTCGTCTTTATCCAGGACGGGTCAGGTCAGTACGGTAATGATTGGGCTGTTTTCAAGTGCAATCCAAACAGCAACACCGGGTTGCTCCCGGCTCAGGCCCAGCAGGCATTTTATCGGATTTCCCGTGACATCACCCCCGCTCATGTCGAAGTGATCGGCTATGGCAGGGATACGACGGATCCGGAAGATAACTACGCTCAACAGACCGACAGCGGACCTTTCATTGGTGAAACGCTTGATGCTGAGGATGATGTTTGGATCGAGTATATGGTTGACACACAATCTTCGAATAGCGGAAGTCCTGTAATCGACATGGCAACACCCGGCACGGCCGTGGGTATCCATACGGATGGAGGCTGTGATCCTTCTGGCGGCACCGGCAATAAAGGGACAAGTTTTGAAAATGATGCATTGGAAAATGCAATTCAGACATTCCACGGAGAAAATACTACTTATGTCGACAGGGGATTTTTTTCCCACGCACTGGAAGACGGTACTGTATTCAGACCGTTCGACGAAGTCGGCGAAGCGGCAGCCGCGATGATCTCGGGTGGTATCATCAGCATCGTAAGGGGTGAATACAACGAGGTTCTCACACTAGGCGCCGATGGCAAGGCAATGACTCTCATCGCGCCTGTCGGAGGCGTTTCTATCGATCCACTGTAGGTCGATTTATCACGGGCCGTAAACGCAGGCACGGACCTTTTATTGAGCACAGTCATCGACCCTTCCCATAAAGAGTGAGTATCTTGAGAAACTTCCAATATAGAGCAGGTCTTCCGGCGGTGGCTCTCCTCGTCCTGATCCTGGGGAACACGGCCCTCGCAGGTGAGCCCTTCGTCCCTGTCGAGCTTCGGGGCGGGTACGTTTACCCCACAGATTACCCAAAGCATCCCAAGCCCGCTTTCAGGGCTCCCTATCCAGGTACGAGGGCGACCACCATCTCCGAGGTGGAGAACAACGACACCACGGGAAGCGCACAGGTCATCGATCTGGGACCGGGACCGGGGCAGGACAACGAAATCACCATAACCTGTTCATTGTCCTCTTCCGGGGACGTGGATTACTTTCGTTTCACGGCCGTCAAGGGAGACATCGTAGGAGCCGCCGCGGAGAACATCGGCCTGACTGCCGATCCTTTCCTGTCCATCAGGGATTCGGTCGATACGGAGATCGTGGAAAACGGTAATGGGGGGAGCTACTATCTCTATCCACCGGAATCCCCCCTTCCCGTTCACACCGATGCCTTCGACAGCTACGTCTCTCTCGTCGCCCCGAGCGACGGAACATATTACGTTCGGATCACTTCGGAGTCGGGCGCGGCCTCAGGCACGTACCAGGTGACCATCGTCCTCAGACGCCCCGCCTTCGAGGATCAGAGCGGCACCAGTCGCCAGATCATTTTCGTGGACTTCGACGGCGCCTCCATCGATGCCGTGACCCTCTTCGGCTCAGGGAACAACCCGGCCAACCTGTCTCCGCTTTCTAGCTTTCTGCCAAACTGGGGGCTGGTCGCGGGGGATGAGGACGCGGTCATCGACGCGATCCTCGACACGATCGAAGAAAACTTCGACGATCTTCGCGATCCCGCGCTGAACGGGAACCGACCCGCCGACCACGTTCCCGGCCACTATGATGTGGAGATCCGCAACAGCCGCGATCATGCGGCCCCATGGGGCGGAGCCAACGTATCTCGTCTCATCATCGGAGGAACCATCACTGAGCTGGGCATCAGCACCCTGGGGATCGCCCAGCACATCGATCCCGGCAACTTCAGCCGGGATGACACGGCGGTCATCCTGCTGGACGAATTCAGTGGCCCGTCAGGGCCGGACAGCATCAACGACCTCACGCTCGATCCAAGCGTCACCATCGTCGACGCCATCGGCACGGTGGTGGGAAACGTCGCCGCCCATGAAGCAGGGCACTATCTCGGGAACTGGCATCAGGAGAACGGTAACACCGTCTATGTCACCATGGACAAGGGCGGCAATGGAATCTGGGACGAAGCAGGCGTCGGGACTGACGACATCTTCGGGACGGCCGATGATGTGGACCAGGATTTCGGCACCGATGTCTATGATTCTGAAGAGAGCCTGACAGGGACGGAGTACTCCGCCGTACGGACCGCCTTCGGTCTGTCCACGGGCGCCCTCGGTGTCGTCTTCGTCGATGTCGACAACACCAGCGGCATAGAGAACGGCACCCAGGCCTGGCCATACAATACAGTGGAGGAAGGACAGGAAGCGCTGAGCCCTGGGCACACAGTGGTCATCATGCCCGGCCTTTACCCCGAGAACCTGATTCTGAACAAACAGGCCACGTATGTGAATGAAGGGGGAACCGTCACAATCGGAAACTGATGTATCTTCCTGACCCGAAAGACCGGTCGTTACGGGGCGGATTGCCGCAATCTATCCTGCATGGGCAGCAACTGTTGCCGTCCCGGGTGATAAGCTCTCGGTTGCATTCATTGTAGTCACTATGTGTGTAGAGGTCGGGAAGTCCGCGAATCTACCGAGGAAGAATTTTTTCCCGGAGGACCCATGATGCCAAAACGATGGACTCGAATGGCGCAGTGGCCCATCCTTTTGGCCTTCGTTGCCGGAGCGGTCGTGCTGTGCTTCGACGCAGGAGCCCAAACGCTGGAGGATTTCGGCTACGAGAACATGGCGACGCCGGCAACTTGGCCGTGTCTTGCGGTTCTCGTAGATTTCTCGGATACGAGTCCCTTCCCGCAAACCGAGACTTACTGGGACGACTATGTGTTCGATCCTGCTAATCAACCGGAGGGGATGAACGCCTTCTTCAACGAGATGTCTGCGGGAAGCTTTCTGCTATCGCACGGCGATACGATCGAAATAGACTTATCGGCGGATGAGCGGTATGCACAATTCGTCGCCACCTATGGAGAGGACGCTGCTACTGGGCCGTATATTTCCAATCTTGTGCATCGGGCCATGGAATCGGGCCTCTTCGACTTCGAGGATTACGACACCCAAGCGCCGTTCGGAACGGTGACCACTGACGAACTCCTCCTGCTTTTCCTGGCGGAAGGTGAAGGGGGCGCGGTCCGCTACGCGGGGCCTGTGCAGCCGCCGGGATACCCCGTTGCATACGAAGGGAATGTGGCCACGACGGACATCAACTGGGGATTCAGCTCCCTGGCCACGATGGCTCATGAACTGTCCCACCTCTTTGGCGCCTACGATCTTTACGGCATATGGGGAACCGACGGGGACACAAACCAGGGCCTGAGCCTGATGAGCGGCAATGTCCACCACGACCCCTGGCACAAACTTCAGTTCGGCTGGGTTCAGCCGCAAATTCGATCTATGTGCAGCGGCGGGGTGGGACTATTGCCGGCCGCGCAGTTAGGAGTGATGGATGCACCGGTCATTCTCTACGACCCAGAGCGTGGAACGCGCGAGTTCTTCATCCTCGAGTACCGGACCGCGATCTTTACCCCGACGAGCGTCTATGAGGCGATGTTGCCCGGCAGCGGACTCGTGATCTGGCACATCTACCACGGCGACGATCTCAGGCCCCGGGAGTACGGCGACATTGTTCACCCGGCGGCGGACAGGAGGTGGTTCGAGTGCACCTGCGGCTGTTTCGTCCGGGAAGAGGCCCTGGGAGTAGAGGATTGCCCGAAGAACGGTACCCACACGCCGGTCTTCGGGGACGTGGGCAGTCCGGCAGATGCGCATGCCATCGAATACGGGGTCTCATCGGACCCGCTCGAGCGCTGCAAACAGTGCGAGAAGTGCGGGGGCCTCTTCTTCTCTGAAAACCAGATGGCGAGTGTTTGTCCTGAGGACGGCGGCACGCACAGCGGTGCGGGGTCCCACACCTACCTCGTTCCCCGAAACGGGACGGAGGTCGTAGGTCACAACGACTGGCGCCGTTGCTTGAAGTGTCAGTCGCTCGTGTACGGGCATTCGGCACGACACGGTGACGGGGTCTGTCCCGCAGACGGGCAGCCCCATGCGCGGACCTTTGACACCTACATCACCATCGCGCTGTGGGCACACCCCACCGTGATGGCCCGGTCCGCCCCGGACCTGGAGTTCGCGAAGAATCAGCTATGGGGATCCGGCACTACCACTCCCTACCTTACGTGGTACGATCGATCCTACGCCCCCACCTATATCCAAGTGCGACCGTTCGTCGCCGGCGACGACAGCATCACGGTGGAGTGGACCTTCCCCGGCGAGACATGGGTGAAATTCGATCACATCGGCGCCGAGAGCGGGACGTTCGCCTCCCCTTACAACACCATGGCCGAGGGGATCAGCGCGGTTCCCCATGGCGGGACACTGCATATATTCAGCGGCTCGAGTCCGGAGACCCCCACAATCTCGAAGCGTGTACGAATCGAGGCATACGGCGGGCCCGTCACCATCGGCGAATAGGCGGGTTCACACTCCCCGACCCGGATTATTCACGCAGTCCAAAGGTTTCGCCCCTGGTTATCGAATATTGCACCCTTGGAGCAATTCTTCCGCACTGAAGGCGCGGAACGCCGGATCAGTAAAATTCTTTTCGGTTGCGGCCCGGCCGCTCCAGGCTCTTATCGAGACATCTACGCGGCTTGCGTAGATAAGGGCTCAATGTGGGGCCGGGGGGGGGGACTGCTCCCTGATCCCTGACACCTGATCCCTTGCGGCTTTGCCGCTCTACAGTTCAATCGAACATCGCCGCTCCGAAAAAGCAGGGCTCGTCCACACTTCCGTCGCAGTCGTTGTCGATCCCGTCGCCCGGGACCTCCTTCCTCCCCGGGCTCACGAGCGGGTCCGTGTCGTCGCAGTCGGCCCCGCCGCAGCCCGACTGATTGGAGACCACAAGGGCGATGCGCTCGTCCAGGGCCCCGGCGAGCAGCGCCGCCTTGCCGTTTCGCGAGTGCCCCATCACGGCGATGCGTCCGGCGTCGATGTCCGGATCGGTGACGATGTAGTCCACGGCCCGGTGCAGCCCCCAGGCCCACGCCGCCACGGTCCCCCAGTCGTGGGGACCGCGTTCGGTCCGCCCCTCCTGTAGGTAATGGGGATGGATGCCGTTGGTGAAGTCGTTGCAGTCCGGGTCGACATCGCCGTGGCAGAATGTGGCGACCGCGTATCCCCGCTCTGTGGCCTCCTCGATGGACCAGCTGAGGGCCGCGGTGCCCCGGGCCGCTTCGGTGGCGCGATGGAGCTTCACTCCCTGGGCCCGGCCCGGGAGCCACACCTCGGTGAGGGGGATCTCGGGATCATCGAGAACGGAGTGGTTTCCGTAGAAATTCAGGCCCAAGAACACGGGGGCCGGCCCGGTGCGGTCGTTCGGAACGATCAGCAAGAGGTGAATGGGCGGAGTCCCCTGCGGGCCGAAGCGAATCGTGATCCGCTTCTTCGTGGCCGTGCCGCCGAAATATACCGGATCGATCCTCTCGAGCGATGCCTCCACATGCTCCGGGGCCTCCGGCATGGCGCCGTACATGTAGTGGGCGAAGAGCTGCTCGATCTCCGGACGCCGCACTGTCCACCATGCCTGCGGGGTGGTCACCTCCTTGCCGCTCATCGTGATGAGCGCCTCGGGCAGGTCCCTCTGGGAGGGAAGCTGTTCGAATGGGAGCAGTAGGGCGGGCGGCTGAAGGTCGACGGTTCCGTGGCACTGAAGGGTCAGCAGGGCCATAAGCAGCGGCAAATAGAGCCGAAGCCGTCGCGCGGGAGAGCTCGCCGCCGCTCCGTGACGATCGGAAAAGTCCGTGGTTTCGTACACGCTTCCCTCCTGGTTCAAGGCCTCGGACATCAAAAGAGCTTCACACCCATCTTTCCGAGTCAAGTACAGGCCGTCCTGCACGGAATTTCATTTTCGGAATTTCGATGGATGGTGTATAATAGATTCTCTGTGTCGGCCGACGCCGATGAGGAGCGCCACAGAGGGCGTCCATCCGAAAGGAAAGGGCAAGGATATGCTGAAGAAATTCATACTATTCGCCATTCTCTATTCCGTGCTTTCGACCGCACCCTGTTTCGCCCAGTTCGGACTCGATTTCAACGGCACGGACGGGCACATCGATTTCGGAGGCCCTCTCCTTCCTGAACTGGGCCTGGACGTATTCACCCTCGAATGCTGGTTCTATCGCTCGGGCGCGGGAGTCACTTCGAGCTCGGGCTCGGGCGGCGTCAACGCCGCGCCCCTGATCACCAGGGGAAGGGGAGAATCGGACGGAAGCACCCTGGACTGCAATTACTTTTTCGGGGTCACTTCCTCGGGCGTGCTGGCGGCCGATTTCGAGGACATGGCGAGCGGCGCCAACCACCCGGTCCTGGGATCCACCTCGATACAGAACTCCGTCTGGTACCACGCTGCCGTGACATACGACGGGAGCACCTGGAGGCTCTACCTGAACGGAGGGCTGGAAAACGAAGAGACCGAAACGGCCACCCCAAGGCACGATAGTATCCAGCACTTCTGCATAGCGGCCGCCATGAACTCCACGGGAGTCCGTGAAGGCGCCTTCGACGGGGTGATCGACGAGGTCCGCGTGTGGAACTATGTCCGCACCCAGCCGCAGATCCAGGATGCCATGGCACTCGAGATCACGCTGGAACCCGGATTGGTGGGGCGTTGGGGATTCAACGAGGGATCGGGATATCTCGTCGACGATTCATCCGGCACCGGGAACCAGGGTGTCGTCGGCGGAGCGGACTGGGTGAACGGCTACCCCTTCAGGCCCCCAGCATCATGCGGGCTCCTCTTCGACGGCGCGAACGATTCCGTCTCCTTCGGTGGCCCCCTCCTCCCCGAGCTCGGCCTGGAGACGTTCACCCTCGAATGCTGGTTTTTAAGAAAGGGGACAGGTCTGACGGCCCATTCCGGGGTCGATGGCGTCTATGCCGTCCCCCTGATCAGCCGGGGGCTCGGCGAGACGGACGGGGACACCCGGGACTGCAATTACCTGTTCGGGATCGACGAGTCCGGCGTGCTGGCCGCCGATTTCGAGGACATGGCGAGCGGCTACAATCATCCCGTACTGGGGTCGTCGACGATCGAGAACGACACCTGGATCCACGCCGCCGTCACCTATGACGGGGCGACCTGGAGCCTGTACCGGGACGGGGAGCTGGAGAGTGAGATGACCACGGGTGCGACACCGCGTTACGACAGCATTCAATATTTCAGCATCGCCACGGCCACGAGATCGACGGGGGAGACCTTCGGCGCCTTTGACGGGATCCTGGACGAGGTGCGCGTCTGGGATCACGCCCGGACCCAGGAAGAGATCCAGTCGACCCTATACACCGAGGTCCTCTCGGGCACAGGCCTGGCCGGGCGGTGGGGCTTCGACGAGTGCTCGGGCCCCCATGTCCACGACAGCTCTGAGTTCGACAACACCGGCACGCTGGTGGGGGCGAGCTGGATATCGGGATACAATGGGCCGCCCGAGGTGACGCTCATCTCGCCGGCGGACGGGGCCGCGGGACTTGGACTCGACGTCGACCTGGAAGTCACGGTGGCCGATCCCGAAGGCTCCGACATGACGGTCACCTTCTACGGCAGGGAGGTGGTCGATCCGGGGCACCACGACGATTTCATGATCGTGGCCCTACCGGACACGCAGTACTACAGCCAGGACGCCACCGAGCATTTCAGCGACCAGACCCAGTGGGCGGTCGATAACCGGGACCTGGAGAACATCGTCTTCGTCACCCACCTGGGCGACATCGTGGACGACCGGGACATCTACGAGTCCCAGTGGATCGTCGCGAACACGGCCATGAGCATCCTGGACGGCCAGATCCCATACGGGATGGCCCCGGGCAACCACGACTTCGCCCCGGACGGCACGGGTACCTATTACGACACCTACTTCCCATACACGCGGTACGAAGCCGAGCCGTGGTTCGGGGGGCGTTATGAGCCCTCGAACTACAAGAGCAACTACCAGCTCCTCACGGTCTCGGGCATCGATCTGCTCTTCCTTCACCTCGAGGCCGACTATCCGGACTATGTGATCGACTGGGCGGACGGGGTCCTCTCCGCCTATCCGGACCGGCTCTGTATCCTCACCACCCACATCTACATGCACGGGTCCACGGCCGAACGGACCACGAGCGCCTACTTCCGTCCCGACGGGAATCCGGCCCAGGTCCTCTGGAACGACCTGATCCGGATCCATCCCAATGTGAAGATGGTCCTCTGCGGCCATTCCTGCGAGGCGGCGAGACGGATCGACCTGAACGTGATCGGGGAGCCGGTCCACCAGGTACTGAGCGACTATCAGTGCCGGCACGAAGGGGGGCTGGGATGGATGCGGCTCATGCGGTTTTCTCCGGACAACGGGGAGATCTATGTGCAGACCTACTCCCCCACCCTCGACGAGTGGGAGACCGGGGACGAGCATGAATTCACTCTCTCCATGGACATTGCGCCGTCGGTTCCGTTCGAAGTGCTGTCGGTGGAGACGGGAGTGGCGTCGGGCACCGGCTCCGCCTACACCTGGTCCGGCCTGAATCCGCAGTCGACCTACGAATGGCATGTTGTCGTCGAGGACGAATCGACCGAGACGAGGAGCCCTGTCCGGAGCTTCTCCACGTGCGGCGACTGGGACGGGGACGGCTACGTGGATGAGGCGTGCGGCGGAGACGACTGCGACGATACCGATTCCGGCGTCAATCCCGGGGCGGCCGAAATCTGCGAAAACGGTACGGACGACGACTGCGACGGGTTTGCGGACCTGTATGACCCGGACTGCTATCCGGACTTCACGCTGGAGCTCGTCTCATTCTACCAGTGGGGCCATGTCCGTCTCGACTTCACACTGGCCACGCCCGAGCCGGCCACGTGGTCGACCTATATGATCCTGACCTCTCCCACGGTCCAGGTCATCCCGCTATGGGAGATCCCGCTGTGGATCGTCGTTCCCGCGATAGAATTCCCGGTGGGCATACCTCTGCCGAGCATCGGCTGGATCGGGATCTGGAGTGGCCTCTTCACGGCCGAAGGGATCCAGGCCTTTGTGCTCGACTGGGTGAACACAAGTTGACAGGAGGGTTCGCAATGAAAGTCACAAACAATAACACTCTGTTCTTAATAACTGCGACAATGGCATGTCTCCTCCTGGTTGGGTTTGTCCAGATGAGCGAGCCGGAGCCCATGGAGACCGGGGAGTATTCGAAATCTTATGATCTCTCCCCCGACCTCCGACGTTTCATGCATGACACACCCATCCGGGAGAGGGCGGAATCCCGTACCGCACAGAGGCGATCCGACCTTCCTCTCGAGACGGAGCCTTCCTGGGTGAGCGATGATCAATACGGAACCGGGGCCCTTGCCTGGTCCGATTTCGACGGCGACGGGGACCTCGACCTGGCCGTCGGCAACTACGCGAGCGGCTACCCGCCCCTGCCGACCAACACCCTGCTCTACCTGAACAACGCCGGCATGCTTGAGACATCCCCGGCCTGGCTATCGAGCGACGAGACATTCACCACCGATCTCGCCTGGGGCGATTTCGACGACGACGGCCTCCCGGATCTGTTTGCCGCCAACGGGGGCGGCTCGGCCCACGCCAATGTGGTCTACTTCAACACCGGCGCCGGCCTGGAGGCGAGCCCTTCGTGGATCTCGACGGACCGGAGATCGACCCTCGGGCTCGCCCTGGGGGACATCAACGGAGACGGAGCGCCCGACGTGGTCGCGGCCAACCAGTGCTACTGGCCCTGCGAGGATGTGGAGATCAATGCCTACCTCACCCATGAGGGGCTGCTCGAGAGCACCCCGTCATGGGTGTCCGCCGACCGGGATCAGCAGTCGGACGCATCCCTCGGCGACTTCGACGGCGACGGGGACCTCGATCTCGCGGTGGCTGTCTATGACGGGAGAAACAAGGTCTATCTGAACACGGACGGTGCCCTGGAAACGCTTCCGGCCTGGTACTCCGACGTCCGATCGAACAAGGGGGTAGAATGGGTGGACATCGACGCCGACGGGGACCTCGATCTCTTCGTCGGCGGGAACTCGAGCCCCTACGCGGTATACGAGAATGCGGACGGAACCCTGGAGACGACACCGTCTTGGCTCTCCGACGACGATTCCCCCTCCCTCCAGGACATGTCCTGGGCCGACGTCGACGGAGACGGCTATCCCGACCTCGCAACCGCCAACTTCAGCGACACTCCCGTGGTCAGGGTCCATCTCAACCTCGGCGGAGAGCTCGAGGCCTCCCCGTCCTGGTCGCTCCCCTGGGCAGGGGAGTGCGCGAACACCGTGGCATGGGGAGACATGAACGGAGACGGCCTGGTCGACCTGGCCGTTGCCTACGGATCGTCGAACCTGGAGGTCTACCTCAACGGCCAGGGCTGTCACGACGAGGACGGAGACGGCTACCTCGACGAGGCCTGCGGTGGGGACGACTGCGACGACACCGACCCCCTGGTCTATCCGGGATTTCCCGAGAGCGACAACATGAAGAACTGCGACGACGGCAAGGACAACGACTGCGACGGGCTGACCGACACCGACCCGGAGTGCGCTCCGCCCTGTTCCGCGGTCGGGACGCCGGCGAAGCGCTCTCCTGGGTTCCTCTGCCTCATGCCGGCACTGGTTCTGATCTTTATCGGAAGGCAGAAGCTACGAAACACGTTTGGAGCAGACTGAACGTAGGGGCGCTGCTTGCTGCGCCCCTACTTGCACGCCCGACGGTCTGAGCCTCACCCCGCCCCCCCCTCAGCTCGCGCAAAAGCGCTCGATCAGCTTCCTGTAGACATCGACCGCCTGGTGCAGTTGGTCGATCTCGATCCACTCTCCGATGGTGTGGGCCTGGGCGATGTCGCCCGGGCCGAGCAGGATGCTTTCCAGGTGCGGGCCGAAGATCATGCCGTCCGTGCCGTAAGAGACGGTGGCGGCCTTTTCCTGGCCCGTGACCTCGAGGGCCGCCCGGACGATCGGGGAATCGGGGGGCGTGAAGAAGGGGCCCCCCTCTGTGCTGACTTGGGCCTCCAGGCCGTGACGACCGCACGCATCCCGGAACTCTTGGACCAGGCCCTCCATGTCCTGCCCAGGCATAGGCCGATAGTTGATGGTGCAGGTGCTCTTCGGGGCCGTGATGTTCGTGGGCACGCCGCCGTCGCTCACACCGATGTTCCAATCCGAGAAGGGCGGCTTGAAGTCGTAGTTGAAACAGGTCTCGTCGGTGGTGAGACGGTCGTAGATCTCCTTCATCTCCGCCAGGAAGGGGATCATCTTGAGGTTCGCGTTCACGCCCTGGCCCGTGCTGCTGTGGGCCGGAACGCCCCGGGCCACGGCCTTGAGAATGACGATGCCCTTGTGGGCGTGGACCACCCTCATCACCGTGGGCTCCGCGATGATGCCGTACTCGGGGCCGTCCTCCAGAAAGAGTCGCGAGCGTCCCGCCACCGCCTTGGCCCCGCCGCAGCCGATCTCCTCGTCGGCCGTGAAGACCATGGTGATGGGCCGCTCGAGGTCGGAGGCCTTAAACGGCTCCGCCGCGACGAGCATACAGGCGTTCGGCCCCTTCATATCGCAGCTCCCTCGACCGTAGAGCCTCCCCTCCTTTTCGAAGGCCGCAAAGGGATCGAACTCCCACCCCTCGGCCGGCACCACGTCCGAGTGGCCGAACAGGCCGAGCCCGCCGCCGCCCGGGCCCTTTTTGCCGACCACGCTCACTTTGCGGACGCCCTTTGCGTCCTGGTACTCCACGTACTCGACCTCGAAGTCGAGCTCCCGGAAGCGCTCGGCCAGAAAGTCCGAGACGCCGGCGTTGCTATCGGACGATACCGAAGGCAGTCCGATCAGATCCTTGGTCAGTTCCACGACATCCATGGCGCGACTCCCTCTTTGAATTTGTTCAAAAAGCCACCCTCTCCAGCCCCTTGAGTCCCAGAATCCGCCGGGCGTCCGCGGGTGAGGCCACATCGCGGTTCAGGATCCCGGCGAGGTGTACGACTTTTTCGACCAGCTCGGCGTTGCTCTTGGCCAGCACGCCCTTCTTGAGAAAGATGTTGTCCTCCAGTCCCACCCTGACGTGCCCGCCCATGTGGATGGCCATGGTGGAGAGGTTGATCTCCGCGGCGCCTACGCCGATGACGGACCAGGTGAAGTTCTCCCTACCGAAGAGGACCTCGGCCTTGGTCTTCAGGAAGGTGAGGTCTTCGGGCGTCCCCCGGATGCCGCCCAGCACACCCATGACGAACTGGATGTGAAGGGGGGGCGCCATCAGCCCTCGCATCACGAGATGGTCGAGATTGTAGAGGTGCCCCACATCGTAGACCTCCAGCTCCGGCTTGGTCTCGTTCTCCCGGGTGACGGCGCAGAGGTACTCGAAGTCCTTGAAGGTGTTCTTGAAGACGAAGTCCTTGCTCATCTCCAGGTACTCTTTTTCCCAGGGGAACCGGAACTCCTTGATGGCCGGCAGGGAGGTGTGCAGCGCAAAGTTGATGGAGCCCAGGTTGAAGGAGCACATCTCGGGCTTGAAGGTGGGGATGGTGGCCGCCCGCTCCTCGACGCTCATCTGGGCCGAGCCGCCGGTGGTGATGCAGATGACGGCGTCGCTCTTTTCCCTGATCCGGAGCAGGATCTCCCGGAAGTGCTCGATCTTGGCCGACGGGAAGCCGTCCTCGGGCCGACGTGCGTGGATGTGAACGATGGCGGCCCCGGCCTCGGCCGCCTCGATGGCGGAGTCGGCGATCTGCCCGGGGGTGATGGGAAGATAGGGCGTCAGGGAAGGCACGGTGGCCGCCCCGGTGACGGCGGCGGTTATGATCAGTTTTTCCATGGTATCACCCCACAAATCGGCGGGCACGGCCCGCCCTATTCATCTTCTATGATGGCCACGGGCCGGACCCAGCCGGCGCTGGCCCTTTTTATCTTGACGGGGAAACAGCAGACCGTGAACCCGAAGGGCCGGCCGATGGCCGAGAGGTTTGCCATCTTCTCCATGTGGCAGTAGCCGATCTCGATCCCGGCGAAGTGGGCCTCCCAGATCACGCTCGGGTCGCCGGTCTCCTGGAACTCCCGGGCCAGGTGCGGCAGAGGGCGGTCCCAGCTCCAGGCGTCGATCCCCACCACCTTCACTCCCTTCTCGAGCAGATAAAGGGTGCTCTCCCGGTCCATGCCCGCCCCTTTCAGGAGATACTCCTCCCGGCCCCAGTATGCGTCGGCCCCGGTCCGGACGAGCACGATGTCCAGCGGCTTGATCCGGTAGTCGATGCGCTCGAGCTCCCCCTCCACGTCCCCGGCCGTGATCCGCTCGCCGTCGGCCTTGGAGCTGAAATCGAGAAGCACGCCGTCGTTGAGGCACCATTCGAGAGGGATCTCGTCGATGGTGGATGAGGGCTTTCCGCGGTCCATGGTGGGGTGGTAGTGAAAAGGGGCGTCAAGATGGGTGCCGCTGTGGGTGGTCAGGGTCAGGTATTCCACGGCCCAGCCCAGGCCCCCCGGGAGCTGCGCTTTTGTGACGCCCGGGAAGAAGGCCTGCATCTGTTCGGCCCCCTGTTCGTGGTCCACATAGTCGATCTTGGGGATCATCATGGGGGGATCGCTCGGCAGGTCAGGCTCGATGGCGATGCTCAGGTCGACAAAGCGCTTCCGTCCCATGTTCTGACTCCTTTATAAAACTTCTTATGAAAATATGTTTTTCAACCACAGAGGACACAGAGTTCACAGAGAAAAAGAATGGAGGTCAATGATAACCTCAACATTTATACTCTTCTTCTCTCTGTGACCTCTGTGTCCTCTGTGGTGAATAAATACTTATAAGTAAACGATGGCGTAAAAATCAGCTCAGAACCGAGACCGCCCGGCCGCCGCGATCCGCCACAGCCAGAGCGACAGGACCGCCGCCGCCACGGCCATCACGACGAAGACAACGAAGACGACCTGTATATCGCTGCCGTGACTGTCGTAGAGCCGTCCGATGAGCTCCTCCTGGAAGACCTGGCCAATGGCCCCTGTGCCGTTGATGAGACCGGCCGCGACCAGGGCCCCGCGCTGGGAGCCTACGTCGATCGCCCCGACCCCGGAGACCAGCGAATCCGGGCCGAAGAGCATGAAGCCCGCGAATCCGAGGGCCACCGCAAAGAGGAAGGTGCTGGCGCCGCCATAGAGGTACATGAAGCCGAAGGTCAGGGCCATGCCGACGAGCATGGCGAAGGAGATAAATGCGCGGCGCCCATTGAACAGCTTGTCCGAGACAAAGCCCGCGAATAGCACGCCCGCAAAGCCGCAGACGTCGAAGACCGTCGAGAGATACCCGGCAGCCTCGCCCGACATCCCGAAATTCTTATTGAGGAAGAAGGGGGTCCAGCTCCAGAGGGCGTAGCGCAGGAACTTGATGCAGAAGTAGATGGCCCCCATCACCGCAATGGACCGGATGACGTTCCGGTCCCACCCCAGCTTCTCGGACCTGACTCCGTCGTGGGGCGAATCCTCATCGTCCGGGTCCTCCAGCGGGGCCAGGCCCTGGTCCTCGGGCCGGCTCGGGTGGACGAAGACCACAAAGGCCCAGATCGCCAGGAGCACGACGGATCCGCCGAAAAAGGAGTAGCGCCACCCTGCCGTTCCGAGGATGTAGGCCGCGAAGACCACCGCCACGACCGAGCCGACCTGGTAGCAGGTGGCCCAGATGCCGAGGGCGCGGCCCCGCTCCCTGCGCCGGAACCAGTACCCCATGCTCCCGATGCAGCTCGGCCAGCCCGTGCCCTGGGCCAGGCCGTTGAGGCACATGAAGAGCATGATGGTCCAGTAGCTGTTGCTCGCACCGAAGTAGACGTTGCAGAGAAGGGAAAGGCCCATGCCGAACAGAAGCAGGCGCTTGGCGCCGAGGGCACGGCCGGAAAAGGCGCTCGAGAACTGCCCGATGGCGTAGGAGATGTGATAGATCGATCCCAGGTGGGCCACGCCCGTGGCGTCGAGTTGCAGCCCGTCCGCCAGGTCGGCCTTGACCACGAAAAAGGTCTTGCGGCAGAAGTAATACCCGATGTAGGCGAGCCAGGTCGAGGAAAAGACCCTGATCTGGCCGGAGCGATAGGGGCTGGGCTTCATCGCCAATCAGCCGAGAGCCTTGCGTTTACCCCAACGTTGCATAAAATGCGGAGTGGAAACGCGTCAGAGCGCGACAGATGGAGCCGCGCGCAGGCTCGGACAGGCCGGAGCGTACTGAACAGTACGTGAGGACCTGGCCGAGACGAGCACGGCCGCAGATGGCGTGCTCTGGCGCGAGCGTCAGCGGTTTCCGCCCGTAGATTTATGCAACGTTGGGGTTCATCCGCCAAGAGCCGATTCCTTTACGGTATAGAGGAAGTACTGATGAATCGTCGTCGTACCCGAAAGCTCGGGGTGGAAGGCGCAGGCCATGTGCCTCCCCTGGCGCACAAAGACCGGCTCCCCATCGACCGATGCCAGGACCTCCACGCCGCCGCCGATCTTCAGTATCCTGGGTGCGCGGATGAAGACGCCGCGCAGCTCGGCAAGGGTCCCGTTCAGAGAGATCTCCAGGGGGCGGGTGAAGGAGTCGACCTGGCGGCCGTATGCGTTGCGGGCCACCGCGATATCCAGAAGGTCCAGCGTCTCCACCCGGGCATCGCCCGCCTCGCGGGCCATCAGGACCATTCCGGCACAGGTGCCGAAGACCGGCCGCTCCCGGGCAAAGGCCACGAGCACGGTCCGAAGCCCGCTCTCATCCAGCAGCTTGGACATGGTGGTGGTCTCGCCGCCCGGGATGATGAGCCCGTCCACTCCGTCGAGCTCCTCCGGGTAGCGCACCAGCCGGTTGGCCGCCCCCAGCTTCTCCAGGGCCGCCCGGTGCCTGGCGAAGGCGCCCTGCAGGCCCAGGATACCGATCGTCACCGCTACCAGCCCCGCTTCTGAAGGAGCTGATCTTCGGGGATCTCGGAAATGTCGAGACCCTTCATGGCCTCCTTCAGGCCGCAGGAGATATCCGCCAGCTTTTTCGGGTCATCCCAGTAGGTCACCGCCGAGACGATCGCCTTGGCCCTGTCCGGCGGGTCCGAAGATTTGAAGATGCCCGAGCCGACGAAGACGCTCTCGGCGCCGAGCTGCATCATCAGGGAGGCGTCGGCCGGAGTGGCTATGCCGCCGGCGGCAAAGTTCGGGACCGGGAGCTTGCCGAGCTTGGCCACCTCTTTCACGATCTCGTAGGGGGCGCCGAGCTCCTTGGCTTTTGCCATCAGCTCTTCATCGCTCAGGATCGTCAGCTCTTTGATGCTGCGCTGCACCAGGCGCATGTGCCGGACCGCCTCGACGATATTGCCGCTGCCCGCCTCTCCCTTGGTGCGGATCATGGCCGCCCCCTCGCCGATCCGCCGCAGCGCCTCGCCGAGGTCCCGGCAGCCGCACACAAAGGGGACCTTGAAGGCGTGCTTTTCGATGTGATTCGCCTCATCGGCCGGCGTGAGGACCTCGCTCTCATCGACGAAATCGACGCCGATCGCCTGGAGTATCTGGGCCTCGGCGAAGTGGCCGATGCGGCACTTGGCCATGACCGGAATCGAGACCGCCTCCTGGATCTCCTTGATCATCTTCGGGTCCGACATCCGGGCGATCCCGCCGTGCTCCCGGATATCGGCCGGGATCCGCTCCAGGGCCATGACGGCCACGGCGCCGGCGTCCTCCGCGATCTTGGCGTATTCTACTGTAGTGACATCCATAATGACCCCGCCCTTGAGCATCTCCGCCAGGCCAACATTGACTTCAAATAATTCTTTTTCCATATGCGTCACACCTCCTTGGATTCAAGCCAGCAATTGTCGGCGGGCATGACCCGCCCTAGTTGACAGGAATTATGTTTTCCGGATGAACTCGACAAAGATAGCAAAACGCCGGAAATGAAGCAATAATCAGCAGACTGAGATCCCGGCCGGTCTGAAAAAAGCCCGATCAAGTTTAACCTTTGTATAATTCGCCGGCATGAATTTAACGATCGTGCAAATGGTGGAATTCGCCCCTGGCCGGGAGATTGTCAAAACCTCCTGTGATTTCATCATGTTGCAGACTGCCCCCCTTGTTGGCACTGTTTGTGCGGTAGGTACCCGGCAGGACCTGTAGGGGGTTTGATTCATCAAACCCTCGGCATGGACGCCATGAATGACGCCTCTACATTATCGGATAAGAACGCAGAAACGGGAGGGTCCACCATGAAAAGCTCTGACCTTGGTAACAGCACGACTCTCACGACTCTGACGATCACTTTTATGACTTTGTTCATCTTATCCTTCTTTATCTCTTCTTATACTTGCGTCCCAAGGCCGCCGAGACAGCCATCCTGGGGGCCGGGAGGATACGACTATCCCCACGCGGAAATGACCCAACACACTTATGGAGCAGAGCCTGAGCAGTTCACCATCATGGAGCCAGCCGAGCCTGAGCCGGAGAGCGCCCCAGTGATTGCCTTCTACCATGGCTGGGGTGCCAGGTGGCCGGAAATCTATGGCGCCTTCTTCGAACATCTGGCGAAAAAAGGCTTCATCGTCATCTACCCGGGATACCAGACGCATAAGATCTTCCCGCCCCTCCAAGCCAGGGAGTATGCCTTGAACGCGGTTCGGGATGCCCTGGACGAGCTGCAGAGCGGGGGACATGTGGCCCCTGACCTCGACCGGTTCGGCGTGTGCGGCCACTCATTCGGAGGCAGTCTTTCGGCGGCGACCGGTACGGCCTATGAGGAATACGGCCTGCCCAGGCCGAGGGTGATCGTTCCCATAGAGCCGGCTTGCACCCTCTTTTGCCTGCCTGGAGGAAGCTACATATGGGGGGATCTCTCACAGCTCCACCCGGACACCCTCGTGGTGGTCATGGTGGGCGAGGATGATCACCTCGCCTGCCAGACAGCCGCCAGGGAGATCTATTACGATTCGACCGAGGTCCTCGATAAAGAGTACCTCGTGGTTCGTACGGACGATTACGGAGAACCGGACCTGGTGGCCGACCATTACGCCCCGGCAACCATTTATGGCGCGGATGCACTCGATTACTATGGATTCTGGAAGATCGTCACGGCGGCCATGACGTGCGGCTTCGATGGTGTAGACTGCGACTATGCTACAGGCGGCGACCCCCTGCAGAACTACATGGGCCTCTGGAGCGACCTGACGCCGGTAGCGCCCATGCTCCGGCTCACTGAGCCCTGATCCTGACGCAGCCGAGCCGCAATAAAACCATGGGAGAATGCCAGTTTACGACATATTAAAAGAAAAAATCTCTGAAGAACCCAGGAAACCAGGAAAAGAGTCAGTATATATGCAGAGTCGACAAATCCTCCATGAAATGATGATACTCAAACATTCTGATATTCTATTTCTTGATTTCCTTCCTGGGTTCATGGGTTCCTCAGAGGAAAATTTTGCAGGATATTAGTTTATGCTCCCTATGTAGCTAAGCCACCGGCACCCGAACGCCCTCTCTCGCCCACGACCCGTCAGCCCGCCCCGCTTCGCGGCCGTTCACCCGGAGCCCGCGTCCCGCGATCCGGTCGCCGCGGAAGGTGATGTGAAGCGCATCCAGGCCCTCCACTCCCACTGCGACATCCAGATCGATGATCCCGCCCTCTATGGACAGGCTCTTGACCGTACACCCGTCTATGCCGAAGGCCCTCTCCCGGTCCAGGTCCACGTGAACCTGCCCGTAGTCGGCGAGGACGAGCGCGGCGGCGGCGCAGGCCGAGCCGGTGCCCCAGTCCGGCTCGAGGATGGCCGGTACCCGGTGGTCGTAGCCGAAGTGACCGTAGTTCTCAAAGGTGGAGCCCACGTTACGGGGGGCGATCCCGGCCATGTTGGCCCGGGCCACGGCCTCGTTCTCGGGCAGGATCATGAGTGCAAAGGATGCGCGCAGGGCCGCAACGGCGCGCTCGAAGTACTCGGCCTTGCCGGTGAAGCGATAGTAATCCAGAAGGACCGGCACGAATAGGGCCTGCCGGGCATCGCTCCACTCCCCGTCCGTGTTCATCACCCCGTAGCCGCCGAAGGTGTGAAAGGCCAGAAAGGGGGCGTCCCAGACCTGCTGGTACAGGTTGAGGAGGTCTAGGGTATCTCTCCCCCGCTCCAGGTACTCTGCGTGGCCGGTCCGCTCATAGAGGGCGCCAAGGGCATCGGCGGTCCAGAACATGGAGAGCGTGTTGGCCGGCGCGAGCCCCGTGTGAGGGCATACCATGTCCAGCGGCTTGGCCGAGCAGGAGAAAAAAGTCTCGAAGTCGAACCACCGTCCCCCGGGAATCACCTCCCTGATCAGGAAATCCGCGGCCCGGCGGGCCGCCTCCAGATAGTCCTCGCGCCCTGTGGCCCCGGCCAGGGAGGCCAGGAACCGGGCGCCGGCCGCCGTCTGTGCGCTGGAGGCGAGCGTCGGGGAGGCTACGGCCCGACCGCCCCGGAAGGTGAACCAGGAGGGGATGGCGCCCGAGTCCTGCTGGATCCCGAGCAGCAGGTCCCCGTAACGCCTCGCCTTCTCGAGGAGTGCCGGATCATTGGAGATACGATTGTGCCAGTGGAGCATCCAGAACCCGGTGACCGAGGCGTCGACCGTGCTGTACTGCTCATAGTCGTAGGAGAAGCCCCTTGTACCGGGCTTCCAGATAACCTCGTCGCCGGCCTGAAAACAGGCCGCCGCAAAGGCGCCGCCTTGCTCCGGGGCGGACCTGCAGAGGGCCGCCATCCTGTGGGCCCTCTCCAGCAGGATCTCATCCCCCCACCTCCGGGCGAACCACGCCGCACCGCAGGCGGTGCGCATGTTGTTGTACCACCCCTGGAAGAGAAACTGGGGCACCACGGGCAGGAGCCCGCGCCGCACGGCCCTCTCGAAGAGGTCCGCCATTTTCGGGCGGTTGGCCAGCGGCAGGACCACGCGGATCTGGAGCCGGCTCATCAGGCTGCCCCGGCGGAGCAGGCCTCGCACGCCGCGCCGGCCGGCTATCCGGGGCGGGCCGTCGCCGGCGTATCCGATGGCCATGGCCCCGCCGCATGTTTCGCCCCCGAATTCGAACTCCCGGTACAGGCCGCTGCGCTCGAAAAGCCACTCATATCCCTGCCTGGCGTATCTCTCCAAGGGAACGACCTGGGGCCTGACATCATCGACATACCTCTTTGCGTGCCGCTCCCAATGAAAGGAGGCCACCCTTCGCTGTGGCGAGATCTCTCCGGAGAGATCCAGCAGGAGGTGGTAGGCGATCTCAAGGGGCCCGCCGCAAAGCTTCCGGACCATGGAGGGCGTGTGCCTGTAGTAGGTGTGGGGAACCGACCTGCTCTCCATGAACCCGAACCGGATCACCGGGGCGCCTGCCGGGTCCGCCACATCGTAATCCAGGGCCGTGGGCATCCCGCCCGGCCTCCTCATGGCCTCGAGGTCCGGCACCAGGGCGGCCGTGGCGCCCGCGTTGCAGACCACGACGGCGGGCGAGCGAAAGACGTGCTCTGAGATCACGTGATCGTCCCCGGGCCGCAGATTGGGCGCCCACGCGAACTCCGGGGCCCGACCTTTCCGTTCCTCGAAACCCGGCTGGAAGCAATAGGAGAACAGGAGGTAGGCGAGGTCCACCGGCCCTCCGGGGTCGAAGATGTGTCGGACGTGTACGCCTGGAGGGGAGCCACCCATTGTAATCGTAGTGGACACCCTGTGACGACCGAGGCGGCCCTCCAGCCGGATCTGTACGCCCGCCCCCCCTTTTTCTTCGGATAGAAACCTCATGGGCACTGCAGAGACCGAGCCGTTCACCGCCAGCACCACGCTCTCATCCGCCCCGGCATCCCCTCTCCGGTAGCCGGTCAGGACCGTGCGCCAGCCGTCATTCCCGCCGACGGAGTATTCCTGGGTCCACCCATCTTCCCGCGGAGTAAGGACCAGACGCAACGGGCCCTGTTCGAAAATCTGTGCTTTCTCTGGATTACTCACCTATACTCCAGCTGAACTCAATGCCTTTCAGACGAACTTATTCTCTCTGACATTTCAAACGTTACGTTATATAAATTCACCACAGAGGACACAGA
>CAZFWM010000071.1:0-25492 GCA_964522545.1 uncultured Thermodesulfobacteriota bacterium | reverse complement strand
CACATCGCCTGCAAGCACGCCTGGGGCGGGATCGGCCTGTTCAAGGAGGCGTGCCGTAAGGCCGACATTCCGCTCCTCGTCTTCGAGTTCGACATGTTCGACCCGCGCGTCACCTCCTATGACGATATCTACTTCCAGGTGGAGCGCTTCGTGAACGAGATCGTCTACCCGCGCAAACTGCGGGGGTGAGGGAGTGAGGCCAGTGAAGAGTTTTTTAACGCAGAGACGCAGAGGCGCAGAGAGAAACTGATCTTTTGGTCCTTTTTTCTCGTTCCGAGGCTCTGCCTCGGAACGGAGTTCCGCAGGGGCTCTGCCCCTTTCGGCCAACAAAGTTGCAGTACTTCAAGCGGGGGGGAGGCAGAGCCTCCCATAAATTCGTTCCCAGGCGGAGCCTGGGAGCGAGGGGAAACTCTGCGTTGAAAATATCAAATGAGTAAAATTCGCCCGGAGGATGCATGCCGATAACAGCAGGGGTTGACATCGGATCGACCGCTTCGAAGGCGGTGATCCTCGTGGACCGCAAGCCGGCCGGCCGGATCGTGGGGCCGAGCTCGACCAACCCAAAGCGCACTGCCCGGGGCATCTACGACCAGGCCCTGGCCTCGGCCGGCATCGGCGCATCCGACGTCGATTACGTGGTCGGCACCGGGTACGGCCGGACCCAGGTGGAATTCGCCGACAGGAATATCTCCGAGATCACGTGCCACGGCCGGGGCGCCCACTTCCTCCTGCCCGGCGTGCGGACCGTGATCGACATCGGGGGCCAGGACACGAAGGCCATATCCATCGACTCCGGGGGGAATCTGCTCGACTTCTCCATGAACGACAAGTGCGCGGCCGGCACGGGCCGGTTCCTGGAGGCCATGTCCCGCTCCATGGAAATACCGATCGAGAAGATGGAGGGATACTTTTTCGGCGGGGGGGATCCCTGTCCGATCACCAGCATGTGCAGCGTATTCGCCGAGAGCGAGGTGATCAACCTGATCAACGACGGCGTGGAGCTGGAGCGCATCGTCAAGGGGATCCTGCTCTCGCTGGCCGGGCGGGCCGCGTCGCTCACACGGCGGCTGGGGCTCATCGAGGATATCGTCATGACCGGCGGGGTCGCCAAGAACCGGGGCGTGCAGCAGGCCGTCGAGGACAAACTAGGGATCGAGCTCAAGCGGTTCGACGGCACCGACCCACAGATCGTCGGCGCCCTGGGCGCGGCCCTCATAGCCGCCGACTTCGCCGAGGGCAAAGCGGTTGGGTTCGAATAAAAAGAAAAGCTCTCATGATGAAAGCCATTAACGAGGAAAAGTGACTCTGAGGAACCCAGGAACCCAGGAAAAGAGTCTGCATGATTACAGTGTCTGTGAAAGCCTCAATGAATTGGGTGCATTTTAATTTTATTTTCCTATTTCCCTTCCTGGTTTCCTGGGTTCCTCAGAGGAAATTTTACTGGCATTTTGTTCGCTACCGAGCTCTGAGAGTGAGACGAGAATCGAGCAGCAGGAGAACATGAACGTTAACGAAAATCCAGCGCCGACGGTGGGCGACATGGCTCCGCTCATCGCTCGAGTGAGGGCGTTCCTGGCGGAGCGGGTGGACCTGGCGGAGACATGCCCGGCCCCGTGCGACTCGGCCGCCCTGGCCGGCCGGTTCGGATTCGCCGGGAAGAGAGAGGGAAAGGCCGAGGTCGTTCTCGCCGAGGAGACGGCCGTGGAGCTGGGCCACCCTTCTACGGCCTCCCTGTCGGTCGTGCTGATCTCGTCCGAAGCGGGCCTGGTCGAGCAGGGGCGGATCTCCATCGTGGGGCCGGACCTCGACCGGATGGACGGCTCTCATCCCTTTGCCCAGGTCGTCATGCTGGCCGTCGGGAGGGACCGCGTGCCCGACCCCTTCGAGGTGGACAACACCCAGTACCTCATGCACCGGCTTCCCGGCTACATGGTCCGCTCGGTGCCGGGCCGGCTCTGGGCCCGGATCGGCAAGAAGGGGAGGGCCGCGGGGCTGACGCTGAAGATCATCGGGTCGGCCCTGATCGCAGCCTACTCCGGCGACTTCGAAGGCGTGGAGGGGGTCGAGGTCCTGTTCGTGACGTCGAGCCGGGCCGACGTAGAGGACCTGGCGCAGATCGCGGCGGAGGCGGACATCCTGGCCGGCCGTCACAAGAAGCTCGCCCTCGCCGTGGACGGGGAGGTGGAGTGCATCGAGCTCGACTGCGAGAGCTGCGAGGAGAAGCCGGTCTGCGACAACCTGAGAGATATCGTGATCAAACGGCGGAGAGGAAACCCTAACGCGGCCGGGCCGTAACCGAAAAAGAGAATATCGAATATCGAACAAGGAATTTCGAACAGCAGAAGTTAAGAGAGAGAAGCGCAAGATTATTTACTTCGATATTCTGCGGTTCCTTGTTCTGCGGTTCGATATTCCTTGACATCAAAGCACACATCTATGTTTGTCGCGTAGCTGTCTCGATGAAAGGCTCTAACCTCGGAGTGGATCAATGAACCAGCCCAACGCACCACCAATCCCAGTGATCCAGGCGTCTTTTTTCAAGCGGCTCGAGGCGGTCGATGCGGTCGTGCGGGCCGTCCTCTCCCAGGCCAGGGTGAGCGCCCTACTCACCTTCCGGGGCCGGCCGGAGAAGAAGGTCCTCATGGACATCACCAGGACCCCGGCCCGCGTGCTCCTCGACGATGAGGCCCGGGGCGGGCAGGTCTCCATGACCATCGAGGCCGACATCATGCACGATGTCCTTCTCGACCGAGTGAAGCCCGGGCTGGCCCTGGGCCGGAGACAGCTGCTGCTGCGCGGAAGCCCCGTGGCCCTGGCCAAGTTTCTTCCGCTGTTCGACTTCGGGCCCATGCTCTACGGCGAGCACCTGGCCGACATCGGCTTTGACGGCTTTGCCCGGCGGACGGGCGAGGCCCCACTAAAGGAGGCGGTCATGAGCGGCGAAATCTTCAGAGGGGAGCCGATCCCCCTCGTACAGCTTTCACTCTTCGAGAAGGTCCTGAGCAAGGTGATCAACGCCATGGCCTATGTCATGGGCTTCTTCATCGGCTTGCTGCGGTACCGGCTCTTCGAGAGATTGAGCCTCTTCGAGGCGCTTTCGGCCATGTCGCGCGGCCTCGCCGCGGCCGAGCCGAAACAGCTGAATAAATGAATGGGGCGGAGCCCCGTAGATGAGCGTTCCCAGGCAGAGCCTGGGAATGAGGAGGAAAGAATTGATTTACCACAGAGGACACAGAGGTCACAGAGAGAGATTATAATTCTTCTTTTTCTATATCTCTGTGACCTCTGTGTCCTCTGTGGTCGATTATTTTTTTTAGAAGTAAATGATTGCAACTATGAAGTGGAATTCGGAGCCACTAGCGAGTGATGCGACGGCGGTCGGGAAGAAAATTATCGCCGTGTGCGGGAAGGGGGGCGTGGGGAAGACCGCCTTCTCGGCGCTCCTCGCGCGCACCCTGCTGGATGCGGGCACGAAGCCGCTGCTCCTGATCGACGCCGACCCGGCTGGCGGCCTGGTTTCGGCCGTGGGCGAGCGCGTGCCCGGAACCCTGGCCGGAGTACGCGAGACCCTGATCGCCGCCGCCCGTCGGGGCGGCGACGCGGAGAAGGTGCGCCGGGCCCAACACCACGCCGAAATCGTGATGGAGGCCCTCCTGGAGAGGCCCGCCTACTCGGTCCTCGCCATGGGCCGCCCCAGGGAGAAGGGGTGCTTCTGCCCGGCCAACACGCTGCTGCGCGAGGCGATCGACCTGGTGGCCGGTCCCTTTGCCGCGGCGATCATCGATGCCGAGGCCGGGATCGAACAGATCCAGCGGGAGGTCACCCGCAGGGTCGACCGGGTCATCGCCGTGACCGACGGCTCACGACGCAGCGTGGGGGTTCTCTCAACCATAGCCGAGATGGTCGGCGCCGGGCGGGTCGCGGCCGTGGCCAACCGGGTACCCGGGGAAGCGGCCGAGAGGGAATCCGAACTTCCGAAGGGAGTCGAGATCCTCGGAGCGATCCCCGAGGACCCGGAGCTTCGCGCCTTCGACCGCGAGGGGCTCCCTCTTTGGGAGCTTCCGCCTGAGAACGCGGCCGTCGAAGCCGTAGCGGGAATTGCCGCGAAACTCCGTTTAGGAGATTTAACGCAGAGACGCAGAGACGCAGAGACGGAAATCCATGGCGAATGATTTTCTTGTCACTTCGACCGAAGGGAGAAATCTTTCCGGGAGCACACTATGAAAAGAAAAGATTTCTCCCTGCGGTCGAAATGACAGAAAGAGCCGGTCGAAATGACAAATGAAGTCGGTCGAAATGACATGATCGACTCATAACTCCTCTGTGCTCTTCGTGTCCTTCGTGGTGAAAAAAATAATGAAGCAGTCGGGTATTCCTTCTGTTTTCCGAGAGATTGTCGATCGCCCCCTCAACCGGCGGGTCGAGGACGCGCGGGCGGGCGGGCGGAGGGCGATCGGCTACACCTGCAGCTACGTCCCTGAGCCGCTGATCTCAGTGGACGGGCTCCTTCCGGTGCGGGTGCGGGCGCCCGGCGTGGCGGGCACGCCCATGGCCGACACCTACATGTCGGCCGTCACCTGCTCCTACACGAGGAGCCTCCTCGAGTTCGCTATGCAGGGTTCCTTCGACCATCTCGACGGCTGGGTCTTTACCGCGAGCTGCGACCACCTGCGCCGCCTCTACGACAACCTGGCCTACCTGATCGATCCCCCCTTTCGCCACATCATCGACCTGCCCCACAAGACCGGGGACCAGGCCCTTGCCTGGTACGTGGAGGATCTCAGACAGCTGGCCGGGGCGCTGTCGTCCCACTTCGGCGTCGACACAGGCCCCGAGGCGCTGCGGGCCGCCATCGAGCGGCATAATGAATCCCTCGCACTGGTGAGGGCCATCGGCGACCTGCGGCGCCGCGACCGCCCCCCCCTCACCGGCGCCGACTTCCACACCATCCTGGTCGCCTGCGCCTCGGCGCCGAGGGAGACGCTGACCGAAGAGCTCGGGGAGTTCGGGCGCACCCTTACGGAAAGCCGAGGCATCGACGATTACCGGGCCCGCCTCTTGCTGGTCGGCAGCCAGCTCGACGATCCAGGCGCCATCGAGGTCATCGAGTCGGTGGGGGGCCTGGTCGTGGCTGACCGCTTCTGCTCCGGCTCCATCCCCGGCCTGGAGCCGATCCCCGCCGACGGAGACCCGCTGCGCGCCCTGGCCGAACACTCCCTGCGAAAGATATCGTGTCCGCGAATGATGGAGGACTTCGAGGCGCGCCTCGAGGCGGTGCTCCGGGCGGCCGGCGATTACCGGGCCGACGGCATCGTGATCGAGACAATGAAATTCTGCGACACCTGGGGCGTCGAGTCGGGGCTGCTCGCCTCGGCCCTGCGCCGGGCCGGCATGCCGGTGCTGCGGCTGGAGAGGGAGTACGCCCTCTCCGGAGAGGGGCAGGTGCGCACGAGGGTACAGGCCTTTCTGGAGAGCATGGGGAAATGAGCTCGCTCGTGGAGAAGATCGGGAATCTGGGCGTTCAGGACCTCGGCGTCTCCGCCGGGTACCGGGCCGCCAACTGGGCCAAGCTCGCCCGGATGGGCCTCAGGCGCGGTCCGCTGCGATTCATCAAGGATACGCTCCAGTACCCGTGGCTCCTGAGCCTGGGCCGGGCCAACGACCTGCAAGATATGATGACGCGCGGGCGGACAGGCCTGTACCGCGAGGCGAACGCCTTCCTGATCACGAACGTCATCTCGAGCCTGACGGAGATGATCGGGGACGTCCTCGCCGGGCCGGACCGGACCGTGATCCACGAGGACCTCATCCCCCCGGAGATCCTGTACGGCATGGGTCTCACGCCCTGGATGGCCGAGCTCCTGGGGATCGTGGTCCCCATGATCGACGTCGGACGGGTCGAGCACTACATCGACGCGGCCGAGAACGAGGGGGTCCCACCGGACCTGTGCAGCCTCCCCAAGAGCACCATGGGCCTCGCCCTGGAAGGGCAGATGCCCGGTGGGGTCGCCATGGTCGCCTCTAACATGCCCTGCGACGGCGGGATGAGCCAGTACACGCTCATCGAGCGCGAGCTGGACGTGCCGACTTTCCGGCTCGATATTCCGCACGACTTCTACAGCGACCGGGCGGTCGACTATTTCGTGGGCGAGCTGAAGGGGATGATCGCCTGGCTCGAGGAGCACACGCCCGGCCGAATGGACTGGGACCGCATGAGGGAGGTCTGCCAAGAGCGCAACCGGGCCACCGAGTACGAGCTCGAGCTCTGGGACACGATCCGGGCAAAGCCCGCGCCCCTGGCGGCCGAGCCGGTCTACCTCTCGCACCTCATGTACGGGATTGCCCAGCCGGGCTCGTCCCGCGGTACCCGGGTCTTCAGGCGGATGGCCGAGTACGCGCGGGAAAGCCTGGAGAGGGGAGAGAGCGCCCTGCAGGACGAGCGCTTTAGGGTGGCCCTGTGGAATCCGCCCACCATGGTCTGTCTCGACTTGTTCGCCTGGGCCGAGCAGGCCTTTGGCGTAGCCCTCATCATGGACATGCTCACCTATCACCGCCACCCCTTCATCGACACCGCCACGCCGGAGTCGATGCTTCGGGACCTGGCGCAGATCATCATGCAGGGCCCCATGGCCCGCCACACGCGCGGCCCGGCCGAGAACTTCTTCGGCGACCTCTTCTACTTCTACGAGCAGTTCGACCTCGATATGATCTGGATGGCGGGGCACATCGGCTGCAAGAACACGCAGGCCCTGAACGGCATGTTCCGGGAGAAGTGCCGGGAGCGCGACATTCCACTCCTGATCATCGACTACGACCTCTCGGACACGCGGGTGATGACGCCCGAGGGGGTCCGGAACCAGGTGGAGCGGTTCATGGAGACCGTAATGAAAGCGGAGAGATTGGACCGTTAGCGCAGGGATTGGAGTCGGGATGCCCGATTTCTACGGTGGATGTGATGTCGGATCGACGACCGGAAAAGCGATCGTCCTGGATGAGGGCGGCATCGTGGCCGGCGCCCTGATCGAGAGCCGGATCGATCCGGAGGAGACCGCCCGAATTGCCCTCGGGCAGGCGTGCGAGAATGTGCCGGGCCTCGGCGGCACGGACGGCCTGGCCCGCCTCGTGGGCACCGGGTACGGCCGAAACGAGGTCCCCTTTGCCGACGAGAACATCTCGGAGATCACCTGCCACGCGGTCGGGGCGCACTGGTGCGATCCCGGGATCCGGACGATCGTCGACATCGGCGGCCAGGACGTCAAGGCCATCGCCCTCGACGGGGAGGGCTCGGTCCTGGAGTTTGCTATGAACGACAAGTGCGCCGCCGGCACAGGCCGATTCTACGAGGCCATGAGCCGCACCTTCGGGATGAGCCTCGAGGAGTTTTCGGTGCTCTCTCTGCAGGCCGGCAAAACGATCCCGGTCTCATCCCAGTGCAGCGTATTCGCCGAGACCGAGGTGATCAGCCTGATCAGCCGCCGCCACCCGCCTGCCGACATCGCGGCCGGCGTCCAGGAGGCGGTCTCCAAGCGAGTCTTCAGCCTGGCCCGGCGGGTCGGCGTGAAGCCCCGGGTGACGGTCACCGGGGGCTGCGCCAAGAACCGGGGGCTCCTGGAAGTGCTTGCGCGGCTGCTGCGAACGGAGATCGTGGAGCTCCCCATCGACCCCCAGCTCGTGGGCGCCCTCGGCGCCGCCCTGCTCGCCCGACGGGCTGAATCACCGTAAGAACCGGGAGGAGGATCACGATGAAGAAAGCAGGAATCCCTGGCCCGAAAAATTTGTTTCTGATTCTGTGCCTTTCCACACTCGCCCTCCTGATCGGCACCTGCGGATTCGGGCCGGAGGATGGACCGGGGAACGGATTGAACATAATTTCACAGTCCCCCTCCGAGATCGGCGGGGAATATCATCACTCCGAGGGATCGATCACCTTTTTCGCGGCCAGTGAAAGCGATTCCATCTATCGTCTGAGCCTCCGGATCCATGACAAGGAATTTGAGGTGATGCTGGAAGAGCGGGGGGAAGATGATCTGCACCTCGCTGTCGACGGGCACGGCCATTCTTATTCAAGTGACGATATCGAGATGTTGAGGACCTTTGGCCTTGAGTTCAGGGAGAGGACGGAGAGCGGGAGGGACCTTTCCGCATTGCCGGTCCACGTACAAATGGTTGTGGCGACCATCGCCTACCTGTCCGCCTTCCCCGAGGGGTATGTGCACGAGGCGCGCGTCCGCACGATCGAGCGCGAATGGATCACCTGTGTCTACAAGGGGGATTGGCTGGAGGCCACCTTCACCGATTTCTGGGGGACCACGTACCACGTGTGGGATGAAGTCGGCCTGTACGGCGGCCGCGGCCGGTGCGGTGACGACTGGTTCGCCACGGGCTGGACCCTCGACTGCTTCCATCACGACGAGTGCGAGATCTACATGGACACCCACGGCATCTTCGAGCTGCCGGGCGGCCTCGGCCCGAACTGCCTCGACGAGTTTTTCCGGGCCATCGACGACTTTATCTTCTCGCTCCTGCTGGGGTGCACGGGGTAGAAGTCGATAATTTATAATTACACGGGAAATCCAATTGTTTCTTTATCTCGTTCCGAGGCTCTGCCTCGGAACGGAGTTCCAGAGGGGCTCTGCCCCTTTCGGCCAACAAGGCGAGTGGAATCCAATAGAGGAGGCGGAGCCTCCCGTAAGTTCGTTCCCAGGCGGAGCCTGGGAACGAGGGGAAGGGTAATGCTTACCAAGGACACGGCATGCCGTGTCCCTACGCGTAAAAGGCTAAATCCAAATTTTACGGACAGGTAACGGGCGAGGTGGTCAGGGCTCCCGTGTTGTCGACCGAGAGGCGGAAGCAGTTCGGGCCGTCCACCGCTCTCAGGATGAGGCCGGTGCCCTGGGTCGAAAGGGCCACGTCGCCGCTGTCGACCCGCAGTTTTACCCCCGCCGCTCCCGACCCGATCCTTACACTGCCGGTGAAATGCGCGCTGTCCGAGGCGCTCAGGACCCGGAGGAGATCCTCCATGAGGCCCGTCAGTGAATCCCAGGGATTGGGCAGTGTGTCTTCCGTCACATAGATGAGACCCAGATATTTTCTCAATTTTTTCAATTGTTCCAGGTCCATCGAGGCCTGGCCGTAGACCAGGCCGGCCCTGCGGTTGTAGTCGTACGCGGCGTACCCGCCGTCGTAGTCCCCTTTCAGATCGGCCTCGCTCGGCCAGTACCCGTTTTCGTGGATCACGATCACGTCGGCCGCGTCGTTTTCGAAATAGGTGCCGAGCGTGCCCGCGCCGGGATTTCCGATGGTCGGGTAGAGGCCCCTATCGTGGGAGAAGCGGGTCAACTCCGCGTAGTAATCGATGTGGCCCTGGACGTCGTCATTGGTCATCTCGTCGTAGAAGATGCCGTCGATGGCGGGATACAGATACTGCCAGAGATCGATCTCGTTCTGAATATCCTCGATGGGCCTGGCCGTGTAGCTCGTGTGCACGTAGCCCACGACGATGATCCCGGCTCCGTGAAGCCGGTCGATGGCGACCCTGTAGTTCCCGTCCGTCACGGTGCCCGGTCCGGAGGCGGGATTGATGATCGCGTAGACCGGCACGTCATGGTAGGTCTTCTTCAGATCGATGAGGTGGTTGTAGACGGGATTCGTGTAGATGTCGGAGGGGTAAACGTACATAGGGATCAGAATGCCCGTGGTGTGCTCGACCCTGCCGTCCACATACGATTTGTTCGCCACGTTTCCCGGCTCCCGAGGGGACGAGGCGTCGGCATTGATGAGGGTGTTTTCATTCAGATCCAGGGCGCCGTTGATTCGCGCACCGCCGTTGACGTCCAGCGGATAGAGAGGCGACGCTGTGTTGATACCGATGTTCGTGCCGTCGCTGACGAGGTTGGTGGCAATCCCCACCCCGGGCGGGCTGAGGTGATACACAAGCGGAACCCAGGAGATGGCCCCGGCCGCCTCGGCCTCCAGGTCGCGAAGAGCCTCATCCTGAGGGGCGGCCTCCTGGGCGTGCCCAGAGGTTGTGGCCAGGTCATTCGTGAACGGCATGGCCAGGACGATGAAAAGACAAGCGATCAGCAAATTGCGTTTCATGGTTTGATCCTCCCCCGTAATGAAAAAGTCTGTTAGTTACTCGACCTGCAATCCGATGCAGTCATCGCGAGGAGCTGCAGGCGATAAAATTGTCCATCAAGCGTATCAAAACGATGCGATTCTCGCAAATATTGCGACTTTGGGGGAAAACATGCCGACGGCGGTAATCGGCTCTTCTCTGCCTTGCCTACTAGCCGGTGAAGAGTCTTAACGCAGAGACGCGGAGGCGCGGAGAAGAAAATCCATGGAGAATGAATTTTCTTTTATCAACAAGGTCCTTCGTTGCGCTTAGGATAAACTCCGCGAGAAATCTTTCCGATGGCGCATTTTGAAGAGATTAGATTTCTCCCTGCGGTCGAAATGACATGTACGGCTGTCGAAATGACATGTACTACTACGGAGCCGACGGCGGCCAGTCTAAGCCCATTCGATAGGCTCGGAAGATCATCTGCGGAGGATTGGCCTCGACATACTCCCAGACGGTCTTCCCTGCTGGAGTTACCTCGAAAATTCGGCCGAAGGCTCCCTCACAGATCAGGGTGTTTCCGTTCGGCAGCCTTTGGGCTCCGGAAATGATATGGCTGAAAAAGGCATATTGAGCCTTGCCCTCCTTCATAGCGTTATACTTCCAGACGATATCTTTTGTCAGCGGGTCGATTTCAAGCACCCTGGAATACTCTCTCGTCTTTGTTGGATAACCGGCACCGCCGCCGTTGTCAAAAACGAGAATATTGCCGGCCCCGGGCAGGCCCTCCTCGATCATGTGTGCATCGTGCTGTCCGACAGTCAAATTGTTCTTAGGCCCAACCTTCCATACGATCTCCCCGGAATCTTTATCGATGATGAAGATAATATTCGTATTTCGCTGGCTCATTAAAATGTTTCCTCTCTGGAACCTGGCATCGGATTCAAATCGGTTAGGCGGCAGAGACTGAATAGAGTTCGTGTGGAAGGCATCCGGAAAAACGTATATGATTTTGGCAAAGTAGATCCAAGCCCTTGCTTCTGCACTAAAACCAAAGTCTCCAAAGTGATTCCAGGAATACCAGTTCCAGACTGTTTCGTGATGAGGCGACATCTCGATGAATAAGTCATAATAAAAGGGAAAAAGACTTATTATAGGTAACCATAGCTTCTGCTTCGCTGCGATGAGAGTATTCCCATTGTCGAGCCTTTGAAAATCATGGTGCATCTCATACTCTGTTGTTTGAAAGGACCAAAGGATTTGACCCTCCCAATCAGCTTCCACGAGCCGGCCCCATGTTGGATCGAGCCCCATAATTCTGCCTCCGGGCAATGGCTTGATATAATGGACGTGAGTGGGACTGAGGTCCCATGAATGGACTAGATTTCCTTCCATATCGATCAGCTTTACATCCTCTACGGAGAACAAATTGATCGGAACGAAAAGAGTGTAGCCCTCATAGGCTTGTTCGGGATCGTGTATCGTCACTCCTGTTGGATACACACTTGGCCAGCCATAGGCGATTTGTCCATTCAGTACGAAGAGGAAAAGGGCTGTTGCGAGCATGCAGATTCGTCTCATCTTTTTCATTCTGGCATCTCCTTTCTTGCCCGGAAACATCAGGGCATACGGGGGTAAGAAGTGAAATGTCCCTGTTTATGAGCAAAAGATATGCCAAAGAAATTGAAATCTTTTAATTGGTTGAAATTAAAAAGAAAACACGTGAATGGTCACAAAAGACCAAATAGCTAAAATTTAGAAAATTCTAAATTCGGCTGTCTGAAATTTAGAAAATTCTAAATTATTAGTCCTCTGCGACTCTGCGTCTTTGCGCGATAAAATAGGTGGGGAGGGGGAGCGATTTTGCTGCGGCTCTACTGGCTCAATTTCCTTAAAAGCTGTGAGAGATAACTGGGAGAAATCCCCAGAAGCCTTGCGGCCTCCTTTTTGGATCCGCCTACCCTGCGGATAGCTTCGTGGATGATGGCCCTTTTGTGAGTTTGCACGAGGAGGTGATAGTCCATCGGAAGGTTCATATCGTGATAAGATTCTTCTCTACTCTTGTCTATAAAGACCATAGGAGCCAGATTCAAGTCAGGAGAGTCGGAGAGAGCAATGGCCCTCTCCACAAGGTGCTTTAACTCCCTTATGTTGCCCGGCCAAGGATACCGTTGGATGGCGTCCATGGTGGAAACGTCCACACTTTTGACGTCTTTATTGAATTTCTTTCCAAATTTATCGATAAAATAGCTGAGCAGCAGAGGGATATCCTCCGTACGTTTTCGAAGGGGAGGGACTCGAATGGGCAGGACATTCAATCGGTAGAAGAGATCTTCCCGAAACGTTTCCCTCTGCACCTCCTCCTCCAGATTGCGGTTGGTTGTTGAAATGATGCGCGCATCCGTCTTCAGCGTCTGGGTTCCACCGACCCGCTCGAATTCCTTGTCTTCGAGAATCCTCAATAACTTTGCCTGCAAGTTGGGGCTCATCTCTCCGATTTCATCTAGAAAGATGGTTCCCCCTTCTGCCAGCTCGAACCGGCCGATCTTCCTTTGAATCGCACCGGTAAATGCCCCTTTTTCATGGCCGAAGAGTTCACTTTCCAACAGCCCTTCGGGTATAGCGGCACAGTTGACCTTGATTATCGGTTTGTCTCCCCGGGGACTCCTTCGGTGTACGGCCCGCGCAACCAGCTCCTTTCCCGTTCCCGTTTCTCCCTGGATGAGTACAGGTTGATCCAGCGGGGCCGCCTGTTCAATAAAACGAAACACCTTCTGCATGGCGGGGCAGGATCCGACCATCTCCTCGAAGTTGTGCTCTGTATGGATCTCTTCCTTCAGGTATACGACCTCTTGGAGAAGTTTCTGTTCGAGCCGTTGGATTTCGTCTCGTTGCCTACTGATCTCTTCGTAAGCCCGAGCATTCTTGATAGCGATGACGGCAAAGGAGGCCAGGAATCTGATAAATCCGAGGTCCCCTTCTGTGAAGAGGTGGCTTACAAGATGGTTGTCCAAATAAAGTAAGCCTATCGGTCGGCTTTGATCCATAAGAGGTACGACGAGAATTGACCGCAGGTCTTTCAGAACGACGCTCTCGGATCCATCGAAGCGGGAATCCTTCTGTGCGTCGGTGATCACGATTGCTTTTCCGGTCCGTTCGACCTCCTTGATGACGCTCCGGCTGAAGGCGAATTCATTCTCCTCTAAAGTTTTTTGCTCCATATTGCGGGCCATAGAGACCTGTAAAGATGAACCCGTTCCTGCCTCATGGGCCTCCCCATGCCGATCGTTACCTTGTTCGTAAAGCATCAGAAAACCACGTTCGGCACCGAGAGAAGTCAGGGAAAGATCGATGATCCTGGCCAGGACCTCCTTGAAATCCAGGCTGGAGGTGACGAGCTGGGTTGCCTTCAGCAGCGATCCCAGTTTCAGGGACTCCGGGGACAAGGTAGGTTCATCTTCGATATGGGGCGGTTCGTAGGAGTCCGTCCTTCCCGATGGCGGCTCCTTCTGCGGCTCCGGGCTCAGCCCATCCCGATCCGCCCTGAGACGAAGTTCCTCCCCGGTCTCTCCGGTTTGATGCATGCGGGAGATCGAACTCAGATCGCCTTCCGCCAGAAAGGGCAGGGGGTGGGCCTGGATTTCCTGCAGCATGGCGAGCCCTTTCTGAATGGCTCTCTCGGCGCTGCCTTCTCTTCCCTTCTGTCTTAGATAGAGCCCCTTGAGGATCCACCATTGCCCGGAGTAGGTCGGAAATCCATGGACCAAAAATCGACTCATCCAGAGTACTGTCCGGACCCGCAGCAAGCAAGCTTTTTTCTCATCCTCGTCCACGGCATGCTCAGCCCTCTTGAGGTAGGCCAGAAGGAAGATGACCCAGGGCTGGAGTATATCGAAAGAATAAAGGGTATGCTTCCTGATCACGTCAAGAGCCTTTTCCAAGATCTCGCATGCCTCGGACCACTCTTCTCGAATCAAGTTGTGGAAGCCGGTGATGGAGTAGAAAAATGCCAGGATGAAGGGGTGGGCCGAGTGCTCGCAGATCTTCCCCACCTTCTCGAGGTAGGAAGCCCCTCGGTCGACGTCCCCCATGAGGAAATGGGTTATGCTCAGGCCCCCGTAGGCGAGGACCTGCCCGCGGTCGTCGCGGCCGTCCTCGACGAGACGCTCCAGCTTCTCCAGATACCCGAGCGCTTTCGGGAAATCCCCCTTGGCCCAGAAGATCACGGCCAGATGGAGGCACTCCGTGCCGAGCTCCCAGTGGGCCTCGGCGCTCTCGAGCTCGGGCACCGCGCTCTCGAGCTGCTCGGCCGCCTCATCGAGCCTTCCCTGGCACAGGTCCAGGTATCCAATGCTGCTCTTTGTGTTGGCACCCCCCAGGCTGTCCTCGAGACTGCTATAGATCTCCATGCTCTGTTGGAGGTAGGCGCGGGCCTTCCGGAATCTGCGCAGATGGGCCAGCCAGAATCCGTGGACCCGATAGGCCTCGGCCAGCAGGGATGGGTCCCCGGTCTTTTCGGCAAACTTTTTATGCGCCAGGTGGGCCTCGAAGGACCTCGGAATGTTCGTGAAAAAGTAGAGATACCATAGGTCTCCGTACACTCGGCAGAGCTCTTTCTCCGTCTCGTACCGCCTCTGTTTTTTATCCAGTTCCTTCGCGCCAGGAGAGGGGGCGCCGGAAAATGAGGGCCGGAAGGAGTGGCGGAAAATGGAGAAAAGAATCGAGGCCCTGTTCGTCCGGGGCTTTTTCCCGAGCAGGGTCAATGCGTTTTCCAGGTGCTCGATGGCCCTGGGAACATCGCCCTTCTTGTTGAGCACGGCCCCTATCTTCCGGTTGAAACGGGCCCTGGCCAATTTCGATTGTTCGAGGCTTTCGGCGCTCTGGTAGGCGACAAGGGACTCGTCGAACTCAGCAAGGATGGAATAAAGATCTCCCAGCTGCTCTTGAATGTAGGCGCTCTTCTCTGCATCCCCTCCACCCCCTGCATCCCCTCCATCCAGCCGACTAAGAGCTTCATTGTAGTAATGCATCGCCTCTCTATTGGCGTTCTGACTTCGGGCTTGATCGCCTGCCTTCATCGAATACTTCAATGCCTTAGAAGAGTCCAGACCATTACAAAAATGGTGAGCGAGCTCGAAGAAATCCATTTCAAGATCGTTCTCTTCAGCCGCTTTTTCCATTTGCTGGCCGATCCTGTCGTGGATCGTACATTTTTCCTGGCGCGGGATCTGCTCGTAAATGGCCTGGCGGATCTTGTCATGGACAAAATGATAGTAGGCATGTTCCCCTGACTGGGCCTCTTCTATGAGCTGGAGGTGAATCATCTCATCCAGGCGATCCAGGAGCTCGTGCTCCTCCACACCGGCGACAAGCTGCAAGAATTCAAAATCGAATTGCCTGCCAATGGCGGAAGTTACAGATAAAACTGTACGGGTTTCCGCAGGGAGCTGCTCGATTCGTCTCAGTATTAGATCCAGCAGATTTGTAGAAATGGCACTCCTTTTCAGGTGCTCCGGATCATAGGTCCACCGGCCGCTTCCCGGTTCTCTCTGCAAGATCTTCTTTTCGAGAAAAGTCTGCAATGTTTCGAGTACGAAGAAGGGATTCCCCCGGCTGATCCGAACGACCTCTTCGTACAGAGGCCTGATGCCGCTCCTCGAGATGCCTGTGGCCTCCCTTATCATGGTGCGCACTCCCTCTGCACTGAAGGGGACCAGGCGAATCCTCCTGTGATCGAGGGGGCTCCTGCGGATCTGCTCCAGGCTGGCGAGAAGGTGAGGATTCCCCTGGAGCTCTTCCTCTCGATACAGACCGGTGAGAAGTGCCCGAGCCCCGGTGAGGCGATCAAGAAGGCGCAGGAAGACCTGAAAGGTCTCCTCACGGCCCCACTGAAGATCGTCAAACACCAGGACCAAGGGATTCCAAGAATCGGCCACTGTTCGGAAGAAGTGACAGAGGGCCTCAGGAAATCGCTCGGGTTCCCTTGTCTGGTCGGCCTTGAGCAGAGGATGAGACGGCCGGATGAGCTCTTTCATCTCCGGCGCTAACTGGAACAACAGTTTCAGGTCGGCGCCGACCGCGGCTTCAATTTCTCTCTGTATCTTTTCTTGCCTTTGCCTGGGTAAATTCTTGTGCTGCTCAAACAGATCCTCCAGAATCTCACGAAACGGCAGATACGGGATCTTTGAGCCGTATTTATCACATTTTCCGTAGAGGAAGACCCCATTGTTGGAAAGGAAATACTGTCGAAAATCATCCATCAGGCGGGTTTTGCCGACGCCTTCCTCTCCCGCCACAAGGATGGATTTTCCACGGCCCTGTTTTGCTTCTTCAAAGCAATACCTCAGCTCCTCCATTTCTCCGGAGCGCTCGATGAGCGGGACCTGTGCTTTCAGCCTCTCCGGGGTCTCCAGATGGTTTGCGGGAAGCGCGAATACACGCTCGCCCCTCTGAAGCGACTCTTCAAGGGCCCGGAGGTCGGTCAGTAATGTGCTCGCCGAGAAATAGCGGTTTGCAGGGGACTTCGCCATCAATCGTTCGACGACTTGGGAGAGGGCCTCCGGTACGGCCCGGTTCAAATCGAGGAGGGGGATAGGATTGGTTGTGAGATGCTGCTGAAGGATTACGCCGGCCTCCTCTCCCAGATAGGGCAGGCGGCCCGCAAGAAGCTCGTAGCAAAGGATACCGAGGGAGTAGAGGTCCGCCCTCTGATCTACGGGATGTTTGAGAAGTCCAGCCTGTTCGGGCGCCATGTAAAAGAAGGTGCCCACGATGCCCTTCTGCCCGGCGAACTGGGAATAATCGATCAACCGGGCCAGGCCGAAATCGAGGATCTTTACGCGGACGGATTCATGGGCTTCACCTCCACTCTCCTCCCGGGGCATGGGTGCCAACATGACATTGGAAGGCTTGAGGTCTCTGTGGAGGATGCTTCGGCGGTGGGTGTAGTCCAGGCCTTCGGCTATCTCACGGAGAATGTGGAGAATGAACAGAATATCTTTGGGAAGTTGTTTTTCGGCCTGGATCCAGCTCTGGAGGCTCCTGCCCTCGATAAGCTCCAGTATGAGATAATGGTTTGTCGGGGTTTCCCGCGAGCCGGCGAACTTCACGATGTTCTTGTGGTCGAGTCGAGATAAGGCTGCCGCCTCCCTCCGGAAACGAAGGGTGCTTTCCAGATTCCGTTTTTTTATTGCCTGGTCCAGCACTTTCAAGGCAACATGTTGGTCTTGTTCCAGGTCTCTTGCCTTGTAGACAGTACTGAAGCTTCCTTTTCCGATACAGGAAAGAACCTGGTAGCGGTCATCGATACAGGTGCCGGGGGGATACATCGATTATAAGACCTTCCTAATGCTGAAGCGTGAGAAGAATATCAGGAAGACGACCTAGTCAGGCGTTCTTCGCTGTAGAGGAATTAGCATTCTTTTCACGCCAGAGATTCAAATACTTCTTGCGAATGTCTTGAAAGGTTTTATGTTTCCCCGGGCGTGCCGCCGGAGTGAGGAAAGACTCGAGCTTCCTCTTGAGCTTCCTGGGATTCCTCTCTTTCAGGATGGCTATCACACCGTCTATGACGATCTTCTGCATCAGCAGCTCCTCCTGAGTCTTGGCGAAGATGTTTTCGGCAATGGGGGTCAGAAAAAAGTTACTGAGCACGATTCCATACAGTGTCGAGGTCAGGGCGATCGGGATGGTTTTCAGGATCACCCCCGGCTCGCCCACTCCGGCCAGCATGCCGATGAGACCGATCACGCTGCCGGTGATTCCGAAGGCGGGGGCCAGCCTGGACATGTGCCGGAATACCCGTTCGTGGAGCTGCCGCCTCTCCCTGAAGAAAAACATTTCCGTGGTGAGTATGTCCCGCAGCTCCTCCTCCTCATACCCGTCCACCATGAGGCCGAGGGCATCTTTGAGAAACGCTACGGACGTATCCTTTTCCACATTTTCAAGAGACAGGATGCCGTCGTAGCGGGACCGGACCGAGATGTCCAGGAGGGAGTTCACAATGTCATCGGGACTGGGTGGGGTTATGTTGTAGGCATTTCGGGCAACCCGAAACGCCGCCGCTATGCCTTCAAAGGGGTAGCTGAGAAATGTGGCGCCGAGAGTACCGGAGAGCACGACTATAATACCGATAAGGTTGAAGAAAAGAGATCTCCCTTCGTTGATGATGAAACTCAAAGCAAAGATAATGACGCAGATGATTGCGCCTATCAAATTGCGTTTATTCATCTCATTTCTCCCTGATCGCCTTTGAATACATTTCGGGTGATAATGATCTCCACGCGCCGGTTCGCCGCTTTTTCCATAAAGCTGGCATTCGGGACGTCGGGGCGGTACTCGGAATGTCCTACGGCCGTGAAACGATTGGGCTCGATCCCCTTTGCTATAAGATACCGGATCACCCGTGCGGCCCTGGCCGTTGATAGCTCCCAGTTCGTGGGATAGATGTCAGAGTAAATGGGGACGTCGTCTGTGTGACCGATCACGTGGACCTCGTAGTCTATCTCTCTGATTACCTTTGCGATTCGATTTAGGAAATTCTGGATCTCCGGCCCGAGGTCCACCTTGCCGAGGTCGAAGAAAACAGGCCCCCTCACGCTCAGCTTGATTGTCTTGTCTTTCAGAAGCACCACCTCCACATTCTCGATGTTGGATTCCCTTACCGCCTCTTTGCTCTTTTTAAAGAGAAGCTCGGGAGTTATATCGAATGTGGGCTCGGGTATGGGATCAAGCTCGATCGGCTTGTCTTTGAAATGGGGGATGTTCACATTGAATGCCTCCCGGATATCCCTGTCCGCGGCGAGGTAGGTGAAGAGGACCGCGAACAGCACGAACATGACCATCATCAAGTCGGACCACGGAACAGACCAGTGAGTGGACATATCGGCTTCGGGATTCTCTTCGTGCGGGCCATAGAGTGGGTGAAAGAGATCCTGGGGACGTCTCAGAGGCTCGATCGGAGGGGGGATTGGAGCCGATTCGCCTCCTTCCTCCGCAGGCTCATCGGCTTCCGCAGAGGCTTCGGCAGAGACGTCGACTCCGGTTTTCTCTCCAGGACCGTCATCGTCCTGGGATTCGCTCGGAGACCCGGGAGGAGTTTCCTCTGGGGTTGGTTTATTTTCGTCGTTGTCAGGCATTTCGGATTCAGGTCCCTTATTCAGGCTTTTCTTCATTTTACAAATATGATTCAACCTACCAAAATTCAAAGAGCAAGGCAAATAATAATCCGGAGCGCTCTTAGACGTTCATCGGCCTTCTCAACGCCTCCCCGGAGGAATATAATATTCTGTACGGGTGTGTTCCATGCGGACCTGCATGCTAACATTTGGGTGATCTCCATGGATGGACATGTACTAAAGCCGATTCTTCCACTTTTTCTTTTAATCGTCCCGATCGCTTCCGGCTGCACGGCTCAGCCCTTTGACATGGCCGTCTCCTATCAGGCCATAGAGCGCCACGATATCGAGGAGGCCGCGTCAATAGCGCACGTCGACTTCTCCCACCCCATCGAAGGCCAGGAGAGCCTGTTCATCCCCGATCCCGAGCCGGGTGAGACCGAGCTGTACGTCTATCCCTTCGGGCTCACAGTCGAGATCGATTCCATGGACGCCGGCCCGAGCCTGATCCTCGCGTGCGGTGAAGACCACATCCTGCTCGAGCAGGGCCAATGGCTCTCCTATTCGAGCGGGGACCTTCCCTTCGACGATTTCCTCTACGGAGCGCCCCTCTCCATCTGCGTGGACGGCGGGTGGGAGGTCCCGCCTTTCTCGATTGAGAATTTCCTGTTCACGCCGGCCCCCCTGACCGGCCTTCGCCCCGAGCTCTCCGGCTCCGCGGCGGAGCCGGTGCCGATCCCCGCATCAGAGGACTTCACCCTTTCATGGGACCCCGGCGAGGGGGACAGCTTCGTCATCTACATCATGACCGAGGATGGCTTCGGCAACTTTCTCGAGCTGCTCAGGCACGGCGCCCGGGACGATCTGGGCCATGCGACGATCCCCGCCTCCTATCTGCAGAGCCTGACCTCCGGTGCGACCGCAATGATCACGATCGCCCGGAGAAACATGGGGGAGCCCTTCATCCTGCCGAACGGCGGCCTCGCTGAGAGCGAGAGCGTGGTGACCATACGCGGCGTGGGCGTTGTGGAGTAGGAAATGGAACGTCGGCTTGCGACTGGCAAAACGCGGGGGGCGGCATGCCGGTAGCTTTACAAGGGACATCGAATGCCCTGCCTCTACAATGGCCCTATCAAACATGATGTGCTATTCTATGTCTATGAAACCAATGACGGGTGATATGGAGAAAGGAAAACTTCGCCCTTACTTTCTTTGGGACGAAGACATTTCCATCGACGAGCTCCGTGCCTCCTTGAGAGGCGGTGATATCTGGCTCCGGGACCGTCTTTTTGCCAAGATGCTCCGGGAGGCTCGTGATATCGATGTCTGGCACTTCGTGACTCCCGAGCAAGTAGCCCGGGCACTCCCTAGACTCAGTCGTCGCCTGGGTCGGCGTCGGGCCTTCTGGGAGTTTCTCATCAATGGATGGCGGGAAGATGGGCTCATCGCAATATAGCCTCAGTCCCTTCCAGCAGGAAGTATTGAAAGCATTCTTTGCACGCGAGAAGGAGTTTTTTCTCTCGGGAGGGGCGGCACTTGTCGGGTTCTACCTGCATCACCGAACAACGTCTGACTTGGACCTCTTCACAGTTCAAGAGGACGCTTATTGGAGATCCAGGAATATTCTTGAAGATATTGTGTCAAGAATTGGTGCTACTCTGGAAACCAAGCAGGACACTCCCGGCTTCCAACGACACTTGATAACAAGAGGTAAAGAATCCATCGTGTTGGATCTTATCCTCGAACGTACAGTTCAGATCCATCCGGAAAAGCCGGAAAGGGACGGCATACCGATAGATCCGCCAGAGGAGATCCTTGCCAATAAATTGACCTCTCTCGTCTCCCGAGCTGAAGAGCGCGATCTCGTCGATGTGATGTGCCTGGAACGGGCCGGTTTCTCTGTTGAAGACGCTATGCCCGATGCTCTGGCTAAGGACGGAGGGTGTACTCCCGGACAGCTCGCGTATGTACTCTCGGAGATCCAGATCCCGGATGGTGCGAAACTACCAGGTGGTGTCCATGCCGCTGCACTGCGCTCCTTCCTGGAGGACCTCATTCGGCGTCTGCGCCGTGCCGCAATGCCCCAGTAGCTATCATTTATCCCATTCTTGGCATCGAGCCCCAACGGCCGGTTCTCTTCTTCGCCGGCCTCTTCCTCCCCGCCGCAACAAGGGCAACCGGAATCGCCAGGACGAGGAGCCAGAGGGCTCCAAACCTATCGCCCGGTCCGTCGACCACGCCGCAGGCGGTCGGGGTCGCGGCCTCGACCGGGCCGTGGAAGGTGGACCGGCCGTAGACGTCGATGTCCTCGAGCTTATACCAATAGGTCCGGCCCATCTCGACTTCGAGGTCCTCGTACGTGTAGGAGGCGCCCCAGAACAGCCCGCCCTCGGCCGCGATCATCTCGGCCGTGATCCGATCGAACGGCTCCCCGGCCGAGGCGCTCCTCCAGAGGTGGAAGCCTGCGCTGTCGATCTCCGAGGCGGTCTCCCAGGCGAGGACGATGCCCAGGGAGCCGGGAACGGCTTCGAACCTCACCAGCTCGACCGCCATAGGATCATAGTACTCGTAAGCCCCCATGTCGTAACCGGAATACTGGGGCCGCTCTGTCCCGTCCCTGTCGGCGACGACGCCGGCGTCGGTGCCCGTATCGATACAGGGCGATCCTGTAGTGATCTTGTAGTCCCCTCCTCCTGCAAAGAGCGGGTCCGAGTCGATGTTCCCGGTTCCTGTATATCCACCCTCCACGTCGGAATAGGTGACGGTTACCGTGCTCATCCACCCGGGATGAATTTCATCCTCACTGCTCGAAGCGGAATCCCCCCACAAGATGCAGTTGGTAAAGGTCACGGTGGTCTCAAAAGGGTATAATACGCCGCCGTGGGTACCGCTGTTTCCAGAGAATGTACAGTGCCGGATCTCGGTGTCGGAGGCCTCGGAGTAGATCGCGCCGGCCTTGCGTGAAGATGAATTTCCCGTAATCACACAGTTCGTGATCGTCTGTGTGCCGCCGCCGCAGCGGAGCCCTCCGCCCTCGCCATCCGACCCGGTGGTGCTGTTCGACGATATCGTGCATTCCGAGATGGTCGGGTCGCTGCCGGCGCCCGTGATGTACACACCGCCCCCGCCTTGCCAGTCCTCGGTGGCCTCGTTTCCCGTGATCGTGCAGCCCGTGATGGTCGAGGTGAAGTTGTTGCAATAGATGCCGCCTCCCCTGTCCGCCGAGCTGTTGCTGATGGTGCAGGTCTGGATGGTCGGCGAAGCGCCGTCGCAGTAGATGCCGCCGCCGAATTCGGCGGACCCGTTCGTGATGGTGAACCCATCGATGACGGCCGAGGCGGTCTCGCTGTTATCGAATGTCACCGCCGGGCCGGCATCACTCCCGTCGATGGTCGTCGAGGCGGCCCCGGACGCGCTCTCGAGCGTAATCAGCTTGCCATTGAAATCGATGTTCTCTACATAGGTGCCGGAAGAGACGAGCACTGCGTCCCCGTTCACGGCCGCATTGATCCCGACCTGGATCGTGGCGCAGTCGCCGGGGACCGCGATCGTGGGTGAGCTTCCGCACGAAGTCGTCTCGTCCGCGCCCATGTCATATCCCGCCCCATCCGGACGGCCGTCGCCATCCAGGTCGGTGTAGATCCCCACGTCGACAGCCACATTGGCACAGGGAGAGCTAGACGTAATATGGTAATCCCCCCCGCCGACGAAGAGCGGGTCCGAGTCGATGTTCCCGGTCCCCTCATATCCCCCCTCCACGTCGGAGTAGGTGATGGTCACCGTGCTGGACCACCCGGGATGAATCTCGTTGTAGTCGGGGTCGCTCGTGGAGATGTCCCCCCACAGGATGCAGTTCGTGAAGGTCACGGTGGCGTCTTCAGGATACAGTACGCCGCCGTGGGTGCCGCTGTTTCCCGAGAATGTACAGTGCCGGATCTCGGAGTCGGAGGCCTCGCAGTAAATCGCGCCGGCCTTGCGTGTGGAAGAATTCCCGGTGATCACACAGTTCGTGATGGTCTGCGTGCCGTCGCTGCAGTGGATCGCTCCGCCCTCGCCGTCTGACCCTGTGGCGCTGTTGGACGATATCGTGCACTGCGAGATCGTGGGGTTGCTGCCGCCGCCCGTGATGTAGATCCCGCCCCCGCCTTGCCAGTCCTGCGTGGCCTCGTTTCCCGTGATCGTGCAGCCCGTGACGGTCGCCGAAGAGCTGTTGCAATAGATGCCGCCCCCCCTGTCCGCCGAGCTGTCGCTCACGGTGCAGTCCTGGATGGTCGGCGAAGCGCCGCTACAGTAGATGCCGCCGCCGTATGAGGCGAAACCGTTCGTGATCGTGAATCCATCGATGACGGCCGAGGCTGTCTCACTGTTTTCGAATGTCACCACCGGGCCGGCATCGTTCCCGTCGATGGTCGTCGAGGCGGCCCCGGACGCGCTTTCGAGCGTTATCAGCTTGCCGCTGAAATCGATGTTCTCCACATAGGTGCCGGAAGAGACGAGCACCGTGTCCATGTTCACGGCCGCATCGATCCCGGCCTGTATCGTCGGCTGATCGCCAGGCACGGTGATCGTGTCTGCGAAGGCCGGGCTGCAACAGAGGATGGATACTGCAATAAAAACGGAAAGACTTGTTCCTTTCACGGCTTTCCTCCTTATGTGGAATTAATGCTTATCGTACCTACTGAAGAAATGTCTGGTCAACACCGATTTTCGCAACAATGATCTGGAGAGACGGGAAATCGGGGGACACCATACTTAATTCATACCGTTTTGGGCTCGCTGGATGAACGCTGAATTAAGTATGGTGTCCCCCCGATTTCCCGTCCGGGTGGAACCGGCCCCTCCATTTTAGGGCCTGCCGTGCCCCTACGTTGTGGCGTAGGGGTTTGATTCATCAAACCCTGGGTGTTGGGCGTCATGAATGGCGACCCACCACGCACAAAAAAGCCCCCGCCGCTGGGTGCGACGGGGGCCTCGTGTGTTCTGCTATCTGCTTGTAGCTACGGAGTCGGCGACACGGGGCAGGTGAAGCCCCTGCACGCCTGGGCCGGGCCGAGCTCCTCGAGGAGCTCTTCGCCCGAGTAAGTCAGGATCTTCGGGGGCTCGTAGGCCGTGGCCTTCTCTTTCCTATCCCCGGTTGCCTTCCTTTTCTTTGCCAGCTTCTTCCGTCCCGCCACCACCAGGACCGCCGGGATCGCCAGCACCAGGAGCCACAGTGCTCCGAAACCGTCCGTCGGCCCGTCGACCACGCCGCATGCTGCTTGGGCCGCGGCCTCGATCGGGCCGTGGAAGGCGGACTGGCCGTAGATGTCTACGTCCTCGAGCTTGTACCAGTAGGTCCGGCCCATCTCCACGTCGAGGTCCTCGTACGTGTAGGTTGCGCCCCAGAGCGGGCCGCCCTGGGCGGCGATCAGATCGGCCGTGATCGGCTCGTAGGTTCCCTCGGCCGCAGCACTTCTCCAGAGGTGGAAGCCTTCACTGTCGATCTCCGAGGCGGTCTCCCACTCGATGAGAATACTGAGGGAACCGGGAATGGCCTCGAACCGCTCCAGCTCGACCGCCGTGGGGCCGTCGTTGGCATAGCTCTGCGAGTGGGGGCCGATCGTGCCCGCTGTGCCTGACTCCGCCCAGTCCGCGGCAGCGTCGTTGTCATCTCCATTGACAATGAGAGAGAGACTCGTCCCCGCGGCACTGCTCACAGGATTGCCTCCGGTGTCGTCCCACGAGCAGTCGCAAGGAAGGAAACCCTCACAAGGATCATCCCCTCCGACGCCGTAGGTCATGTAGTCGACGCAATAGCCACCGGTATTCGCGATGGAGACGTCATCTCCTGCATCGGCCCATATGGCGGACCCATACCCTCTGTAGATCACATACGGTGAAGTGGTGAGATTGTTGTTTATCGGGTCGCCGCCCGTCACGAAGAGGATGTATTCTCCCGCCGCCGGAGAAAGATCTCCCGGGACGGGGATCGTACGGCCGTCGTTATCTTTAACTACGTACCCATTGATATTGCCGGGAGCCACGTCCACATAGACCTCGATCCATTCCCCATCCTCATCATCCGGCAGTGTTGAATCGTACATGACTTCATTGATCACTAAGGCGCTGGCTGAGAGGGGAAATAATACGGCAAGGAGTAAGAATATAGAGACTACGACAATCGAGGCATTTCTCTTCATCACAGCTCTCCTTTCCCTAAGGGGTTAAATCTAAGATATAAAATATTCTCCATATCTGTCAAGTTTAATAATACATGCGCTCAGGGCCTCGGACAAAGTCCGGAGTGAGGGGCGGGGGAGGCTCTCGGGTGGAG
>CAZFWM010000070.1:0-25618 GCA_964522545.1 uncultured Thermodesulfobacteriota bacterium | reverse complement strand
CAAGTAAAAGAAGGGGGCTTGACAAGCTTATGACAGCAATCCCCCGGGTTCCGCAAGCTAATGGGCTCGGGGGATTGCTTCGGGGCTTTGCCCCTCGCAACGACCCTCAAGAGTGTCAGTTTGATTCCATAGATTAATAGTCCTCCGGGACTCTGCGTAAGAAAAGCTGAGAGTAAAAGTCCGCCCGAATGGCTATCATTTAATGACTGCTTATTTCAATTTTGTCCTCAAGTATCGCCTGTTCATCCTCGCTCTGTTGGCGCTGATCACCCTCGCCGCCGGCAAGATGATGATGCATGGCGTTTTCGCCTCCTCGATAGGACGGATGTTCCTCGGAGAGCATCCGGACTATCATCGCTATGTGGAGAGGGCGAGGGATTATGGGTCGACCGATGTGATCATCGTGGCTTTCGAGGAGCCCGACCCGTTCTCTCCTTCGACCCGGGCACGCCTTCAGAGGGCCGTGAACCAGATCTCGGCGATCTCTTATGTCCGGAGCGCTCGGACCATCCTGGATGCACAATACATTGAGGAAACCGAAGACGGCATCGCCGTGCGCGGCTATGCCCGGGACGACCCGGCCCGGCCCGGCGGGACCGCCCCGCCCCTCGAACGGTATCGCAAGGACCCCTTCGTCTCGGGACTGCTCGTCTCCACCGACGGCGGCCACATGGCCGTCATGATCGAACTGGACGCGGAATCCGACCTGCCGGCCGAGGAGATTCCCGGAATGATCGAGGGGATCTACCGGGCCCTGGAGCGCGCGGGATACGACCGCGGCGATGTTCGTGCGGCCGGCCTGGCCGTGAGCGTCGCCATGGTCATCAGCGAGTCCCAGTTCAACATCAAGCGCCTCTTTCCGATCGTCTGTCTGGTCCTGCTCATCGTGGTGTGGGTGATGTTCCGACGCTTCTGGCCGATGATCATGACCATGACGGTGGCCATGATCGCCGTGGTATGGACCATGGGTTTCTCCGTGCTACTGGACCGGCACATCAGCGTCCTGGTCAGCATGATCCCCGCCGTGATCCTGATCATCAGCTTTTCCGACGTGATCCACCTCTGCAGCTCATACCTCCTGGAGCTGGGGCGGCGAGAGTCCAAAGAGGAGGCCATTCTCGCCAGCGGCGAAGACGTGGGCAGGGCATGCCTGCTCACATCCCTGACGACCTTTGCAGGATTCGTTTCGCTCTCTCTCATTCCCACGCCGATATTTCGTCAGCTCGGCGTGGTGCTGGGATTCGGCGTAGGGATTGCCCTGCTCATCGCGGTCACCCTCGTGCCCATCCTCTTTTCGCTCATTCCCGAGCCCAAGCCCTGGAGGACGGGCGCGACCGGAAGAGTTCAGGACAAGCTCGACTTCTTTTTGGGCAAGGCCGCGGCCCTATCGAGCCGGCGGCCCTGGCTCGTCGTGGCCGCCTTCAGCGCCTTTACGGTCTTTTCCGTGATCGGGCTGGTCCGGCTGAATATTGAGACCGATTTCGTCAAGCGCGTGGCCGAGGATCACCCGCTTCGCGTCGACGGGCGATTCTTTCAGAGCCGCTTTTCGGGGACCACGGCCTTGGACGTCTTCATAGAGGCGCCGGAGCCGGAGGGGCTCCTCGATTGGCCCCGGTTCGAGAAGATCGCCGCATACCAGCGTGCGCTGGAGGCCCTGCCGGACGTGTCGCGCGTCTATTCTCTGGTTGATCTGATGGAGACCATTCACCGCGCACTCACGGCGGACGATCCCGGTGCGGGTCGCTTGCCGGACACGAGAGAGGCCCTTGCCCAGTACCTTCTGCTCTTCGAGATGGCGGGCGGCGAGGAGCTCGACAAGCTGGTGGACTTCAATCGTCAAACCATGCGCATGACCTTGATTCTTCAAGGCCAGGCGGTGCGCCGCACTTACTCGACCGGCGTCAAGGCGCGCTCCATGGCGCCGGAGTATTTCGACGATGGCCTTCGGGTGGAAGTGACAGGGATTCTCTACCTGATCGGTCAGTGGCTGGACGATATCGTGGCCGGACAGCGGCGGGGGTTGGCATTTGCCGTGGTCTCCATCACCCTCATGATGATGATCGGGCTGCGTTCGATCCGGGCGGGCCTGTGGTCGATGATCCCCAACCTGTTTCCGCTGCTCGTACTCGGCGGCTATCTGGGACTATTCTGGGAACAGGTGGACTCGGACCTCATGGCCCTCGGGATGATCGCCATCGGAATCGGCGTGGACGACACGATCCACTTCCTCATGCGGTTTCGCACCGAATCGCGGCGCTGCAAAGACGTCCAGTCCGCCATCGACCAGACCTTCCATTTCTCCGGAAGAGGGATCGTCATCACAACCGTCATCCTCGTCGCCGGCTTTTCTCCCTTTGCCATGTCGAAGTATCTGAGCATCAACATCATGGGTACGCTGCTGCCCATGACCCTCGTAGCGGCGCTCCTGGTGGACCTGTTTTTCGTTCCGGCCCTCGTAAAGATCGGAGCGATACGGTTCGCCCAATCAAATCCTAACGCGGCCAAGCCGCAACCGAAAAGATGTGTAAGCAAGGGGAAAAAGGGGAAAGGGGGAAAAAGGGAAAAATTTTAAATTTTATAGATTTCTCCCTGCGATCGAAATGAGAAAAGGCGATGGTCGAAACGACATATCCGATCAATTCGACTTTATTGCAAGACTATCATAAATGATATCCTATACAATTCATCCCTTTCCCATTTTTCCATTTCCCCCTTTTCCCTTTCCTTACACAACGAGAAACGCCTGATCAAACTGACCATTTGTCAACTTCTCAAATTCCGCCCTCGATCCTTGCCGCTCTTGAAATGACGAAAGAGCTGTGCTAGCCTTCATCGGTTAATATTCTTACTTTTTATAGAATCTTGTATACGGAAACGCTAGAAAAAAGGAGTTCAAAATGAAGAAGCTGGCATTCGCAATGATCATTCTGCTGTCTCTCCAGGCACAGGCCTTCGCCTTCGAGATGAAGGGGGATGTAAGGTCGTGGAAAAAAAGCGATTTTATCGGTTTCGACGACGTCGGCGACTGTCCGGCCGATACGGGAGACATCACTTCGGCCTTTGCCCGATTGGAGGGAGACGAACTGTTCCTCCGAATCACCTTCGATGATATGGCCCTGAGGGAGCACAACCGGTTTTCCCGAGACAACTTCGCGGCCAGAGGCGTGAAGGTGAAGCTGGACGTGCTGGATCAGGGCACGGGCGCGATCTTGTTCTCGCAATCGATCGGAGTGACCGGATTGAACGGAAGAGACGGAGACACATACTTTTTGAGAACGCCCCGGAGCAACTTGCTGGAAATGAAGATCGAATGGGAAGGCAACACAAAGAAGGAGGACCTGCTGTTCACGATCGAGATGTTCGTGGGAAACGAGAGGGTCGATCAATTTTCCGCGACCGGCGAGCGGAGCCGCGCCGAGGGGAACTGCGCGTTCGTCCATCACGGCAATCAGGGGCTGACCTACACGGAGGTGCTCTATGGCAGCGACAGCGGTCTGAGCGGGCTGGACGGCAGCGGCTACGACGAAGTCCTGCAGGCCCACGAAGCCGCTCAGGTCCCCGGGAATTTTCACATGTCCGGAACCATGATGTCCGGGACCGAGTGGCACAACCCGGAGTTCAACGACTGGCTCGCCTCGCTCGCGGGTCAGGGGCTGGCCGCCATGATGACCTCGGCCCTCGGACAGCACATGATGCCGTTCTTTCACGACGCCATGAACAACTGGTCGGTCGGCATCGAATCCGACATGGTCGACTATCTCTATAATTATGAGCCCCACATTGCATGGATTCCCGAAAGGGTCTGGCTGTCGCCCGGTGAGTATCCGGATGCGGGCGTGGTCGATTGGCTCGGCGACAACTGGACCCAGCACGACGTCTGGGGGGTGGTCCTCGACGACACTCCGCACCTGGACGGATATGACAACCGGAAGATCCACTGGATGAGCAACGGATCGGGCATCGACCTGAGAGTGATTCCGATCAACAACACCTTTGTCGGGAATATGCATTATGACGCGGACGCGGCAAAGGGCCAGATCGCGAGCATGGGGGCGTACGGACTCTGCGTCTACGGCACCGACTGGGAGGTGGTGGCGGAGATGAACGAGCACGACGGCGAGATGTTCCTGGACAATTACGAGTCGGTTATCTGGTACTGTCACGACCAGTATCCCGGCGTCAATGTCTGGAAGCTGGACGACGCCATTCGAAACGCCAACTTCGACGGAGCGACCGCGGACGTCGCCAACGGAACGTATCACCTGCTGGGGGGGGCGGATGGATACGGCGGAGGGAACAACAGCTGGTACACGGCCTGGGCGGCGGCGGAATCCCACTCGGACTTTCATCTCCCCAAATGGACCTACGGAACCATCTGGTACGATACGTTCACGAATCTCATGTCATCGCCCAACAATTCGCTCTCGCAGCTCGGATGGTACATCTTCATGATTAACCTGCACGAGACCGGCTGGCACACGGACGGGCAGATATCGGACTGGGAGCACCGCTACTCGGCTCACATGAAGAACGCCAACGTGTACGCCGAGGCGTCCCGCTGGGCCGACGGGCTGTATGTGGACACCACGGCCGCCTACTTCAGCGATATCGACCGGGACGGCGGAGACGAGCTCATCATTCACAACGACAAAGCATATTTTGTTTTCGAGGGGATCGGAGGAAAGGCAAACTGGGTCTTCTATAAAGACGGACTTGGCAATGCCTACTCGGTCGTCGGGTCCGATGTTTCCTACTGGTCGGAGTCGGATGGAGATTTCAATGAGGGATCGAACAACCACGTGGCCGCCCTGTCGGACGTATCTCCCGACTACCAGCATGACATTTATGACATCGCGGTCGACATCGGCACGGGCGATACTGTTCAGGCCACTCTTTCCAAGCATGAAGTGAGCAAGACGATCACTCTCGAAACGGGAAACAGCTACCTTGACGTGGCCTATGATTTCGGCATCGGAACGGGGTATGTGAAGTCGGGCTGGTCCCCGGACCTGTTGTCTCTGATCTGGTCGGGGAAGAGTCCGATCCAGAGGATGTGGGGGGATTGGGGCGGATACTGCGGCCAGCGGAATGCAGTGAGCGGAGCGACCGTCGCCCTGGTTCTGGGAGAGGGGGGCGCCTTCCACAATCATGAATTCGAAGGAACCCTCGTGAAGGGAGACGAGATCTCCGGGACAGGGACATTCGAGATCAGGCTGTTTGCCGGATACACGAGTGAGCCCTACGATGAATATCAGACAAAGGTTGTGGAGCTCGATCTCCTTGCCGGCGAGCTGACGGATGAATTGGGTCCGAGAATCGCCGACGGGAATGCTTATCTGGTCGGCCCCGGCCTGCTGCAGATCATCTTTAATGAGCCGGTCGATGAAACCATGGCCGAAGACATCTCGAATTATTCGTTTGTGGGCTTCACCGGCTCGTACACTCTGGAGAGTGTGCGGCTATCCCACAGGCGGAAGGTGACCCTGAAGATCAGCGGGGCTTTCCTGCCGGGCGATTTCGGTGACGTGGTGGTCTCCGGCGTGGAGGATCTCTTCGGGAATGTCATCGATCCGGCTTACGACACGGCGACCGTCACAGAGATCGTCGTGCCCCACCTCGTCGGCACCATGAACGGCTGGGACCCTGCAAACCATGACTACGATCTGACCCTCCAGGACAACGGTGTCTGGGCGGTCATGATTTCTCTGTCCGCCGGAGAGCACCAATACAAGGTGATCGAGAGCGATGCCTGGGACGGGCGTGACTGGCCGGGCGAGAATCAGGTCATCACGCTGCTTGCAGCGACCGATATCGTTTTCTACGCCAACTGCGGCTTGATGATCGGCGCCAGGAATTATGATGAATACGTAACGCATTTCAATCCGGTAGTGGCCGGCAATTTTATCTCTGAGCTCGGAGGCACGGACTGGGACCCCACCGATCTTACCGGCGTAATGCTGGACGCCGATCTGGACGGAGTCTACGAGTGGGAGGTTCTGGTGCCCGCAGGCAACTGGGAATACAAAGTGACGTTGAATCACAACTGGGATCAGGATACGCATGGATATGCCGGCAACTTCTATTTCGGCTCGGACGGAGTGACCCCGACGCTGTTTGCCTACGATATGAGCCAGAATTATACGGCCGTCCCGGGTTATCCCGAGTGCTGGGACGCCGACGGGGACGGCTACTACGACCAGGCGTGCGGCGGCAGCGACTGCGACGACGCCGATCCCGGCGTCAATCCCGGGGCGACCGAGATCTGCTCCGGTGGGGTCGACGAGGATTGCGACGGGCTCATCGACGCCGCCGATCCGGACTGCGCTCTGGACTGGCTGCTCGAGCTGGATGGTTCTTACAGTGGCGGTACGCTCAGCCTGAATTACACTCTCACATTGCCCGAGTCCGCCACCTGGTCGAACTACCTGGTCCTGATCTCTCCGTCCGTGCAGGTCATCCCGATCTTCAGCGTGCCGCTGCCGGTCATTCCGATCGAGTTTTCCCTGCCGCTGGCCTTCCCCTTCCCGAGCCTGGGACAGATCGGAATCTTCTCCGGGCTCTTCACGGCCGGAGGCGCGCAGGCCACCGTTCTCGAGTGGATCATGACGAAGTAACAACAAGAGGGCGACACAGCGGGGAAGCTTCTTATCTTTGGAAGCTTCCCCGTTTTTTTATGGGGGATTGTTTCTTGACTCCGCGATTTCGGACGAGTAGAATTTCTTATGGAAAGAGGCGTGCCGTCTTTAATAAAAGATTTTACTGACAAAAAGTGAACGTCGATTCCAGATTCGGTGCGCCCAACGCTGTCAGGATCGGGGACCATGACGAACATCGGCGGCTACCAGGTTGTCGAAAAGATCGGTGAAGGCGGCATGGCCTCCGTCTACAAGGGGCTCCAGATCTCCCTGCAGCGTCCCGTTGCCATCAAGGTGCTCTCCAGGCAGCTCACCGACCATCAGGACCTGCGAGAGCGCTTCGACCGCGAATCTCTCATCATCGCCCGCCTGAACCACCCGAACATCATTCACGTGATCGATCGAGGGATAACCCATGAAGGGATGCCCTATTTCATCATGCAGTACGTGGAGGGCACCGACCTGGCGGGGCTCATCAAGACTGGCAGCCTCGACATCAACCGGAAGCTCGACCTGACGATTCAGATCTGCAAGGCCCTCTCCTACGCGCACAGAAACGGGGTCATTCACAGGGACATCAAGCCCGGCAATGTGCTGATCGACAACGAGGGGAACGCGCGTGTCCTCGACTTCGGCATCGCCCAGCTATTTTACAGGGACAACCCGGATGTTCAGCGCACACATTCGGACCTTGTCCTGGGGACCCTGGCGTACATGTCTCCGGAACAGCAGGTCGATGCCAGTCAGGTCACGGCCGCGAGCGACCTTTATTCGCTCGGGGCCGTGATGTACGAATTATTCGCAGGCGTGAAGCTTCTCGGACTGTACCGGCCCCCTTCCGAAATAAATCCCGCGATCCCAAAACCTCTGGAGGATGCGATTCATCTCTGCCTGCAGCCCAATCCGATAGACCGCTTCAGCTCGGCCGACGAGCTCAAGGATACTCTTCTGAAAATTCTCCAGGGGGCACACCTGGGCACCGATCAGAGGGAGCGCGCAAGCAAGGGAATCTCTGCGGTCGAAGATAAGTTCGCCCTTCTCGATGTGATAAAAGAGGACCGATACGGTGCGGTCTATCTGTACGAAAACCGGGTGGACTGCAAACCGCTGGTGATCAAGAAGCGGATCAACACGACGGCCGGTCTTACGGAGGCGAGACTCCTCACGACCCTGACTCACGAAAATATCGTAAACATTCTGGGCGCATCGGGCAGCGGAAAGCTCTTTATCATCGTGATGGAATATCTGAGCGGGGGCAATCTCAAAGATCGCCTGATACGGCCGATCCCCTGGGGTGACGTGCTGAAGACGGCCCGCGCCATTTGCGAAGCCCTCTCTTTTGCACACAAGAATAAAATTGTTCACGGCAATTTGCGTCCGAGCAATATCCTGTTCACCGACTCGGGACATGTAAAAGTTGCCGACTTCGGACTCGACGAGCACTATACATCGGACGAGGGGGGGATAAACTGGTACAACGTGGGCGCTGAGCTGAAGTCGCCCCAGACGGATATTCTCGCCGCAGGGACCATCTTTTACGAGATGCTCACGAGCTCACTGCCTGATTGGCAGGAGGCCGGATTCGACCCGCATGATTCATTCAAGGAGATTCCGGCCGGAATGCAGCAGATGATCTCCAAGATGCTCAGGCGCGACCAGAGCACCCGCTACACCAGCTTCAGCCAGGTGCTGGACGAGATCGACGCCCTGATGACCGCCCATGGGATCAAGCCCGGCTTATGGGAAGAAGCACTGGATTTCGATGGATTCGAGAGACCCACCACCTTCACGACATCCTCAGGGGGCGGGACGGAAGTGGGTGATGAACTCACGCCGTCTCCCGGAGAGCCTGGAAAATCGAGGCAGAAATCCCTTTGGCGGGCTTTTCTTCTTCTGCTCCTGCTCCTGGTTACGGCGGTCGTCTACTTGCAATACAAGGGGCTTCTCGGTAGCACCATGGAGGCGATCTTCGATATGGGGGTGAAGTTGACAGGATATCTCGATTGAGGAGCGGCCGAAGATGGTCGGAAGATGGGATGCGAAAATGGGAATTTATTTTTGCGCGAGCCCTCAATATCGTCACAGGAGAGAGGCATGGTTAAGTGGAACGTACTGTTGAACGATCGAGTCATAAAGACATTCGAGATCGAAGAGGGGCAGACCGTAACGATCGGCAGGGGCAAGGACGCGGATGTGAACATCGATAACGTCGGGATCTCGCGCCGGCAGACCGCTCTGCAGCTGCATCAAGGCAGACACCTCTTGACGGATCTCAATAGCCTCAACGGAACTTTTGTCAACGGCGGCAAGATCGAAGGCACGGTTCAGGTCTCCGAGGACGACCGCATCGAATTCGCAAAATTTCGATTGGCTCTCGTGCCGACCCCAACGCCGATGTCTCCCCCTTTTGCTCCGGCCGACTTCGAAGTCACCATGTACGTCGAACCAAAGGCGGAAGCAGCCGGGGCCGGCGAGTCAGGCCCCCCTACGCTGAGTGTGATCGAGGGCGCGGCCAGTCCGGCACAGTTTTCTCTACAGGGGATGCGCATGGTCAGAGTCGGCCGCGGTTTGACATGCGACATCCAGGTTGCCGGGTGGCGGGTGGGCAGGATCCAGTGTTACATCATGGTGAACAAGGACAAATACCACCTGAGGGACAAAGGGTGGTGGTGGAAAACGACCGTGAACGGCGTCAAGGTCCGCGACGAACAGGAGCTCGCCAAGGGAGACATCATAGGTTTCGGCAGGACGAAATTAAAGCTTGAGTAAGATACTCTACTTGGCCCTCTGCTCTTGTCGCTCTTCGAACGGATTGTTTTTCTCTGACATTTCAAGCAGTACGTTATATAAATTCACCACAGAGGACACAGAGGTCACAGAGAAAGAAAGAGTTTGAATACATTCATTCTCTCTCTGTGACCTCTGTGTCCTCTGTGGTTGAAAATAACTATTCCATAAGCTCCATGGCTTTCCTGCTCCGCTAACTCACAAGATACTTCCTTACTTTCTCTTCATCGAGTTCGATTCCCAGGCCCGGCTTTTTCGACACCTCCGTGTAGCCGTCTTCTATGACAATGGGTTCTGCGAGGATATCGTCCCTTAGCCGGTGGGTGGACATGAGTGCGTGTCCGATGCGCAGGACGTTCGGTGTGGAGGCGAGGAAATGCATGCTCGCCTCCACGGCTATGCCCATCTCTATCATGGAATTGACATAGCACAGGCGCCCGGTGCATTCGGCGTAGGCCGCGATCTTCTTGGCGTTCGTCAGGCCGCCATGCTTTGCGAGCTTGATGCTGAATATATCGGCAGCGCCTCGGGAGCCGAGGACCGCTGCATCGTGTATGGATGACAGGCCCTCGTCCGCCGACAGGGGGATGGTGGTCCGGGCCGATATCCGCGCCATTCCGTCGACGTCCCATTTCGGGACCGGCTGCTCGACAAAGGCGATGTCGAGATCCTCCAACCCGCGCATGATGCGGATGGCCGATGTGACGGTCCAGCCGCAGTTGGCGTCCACGATCAGGCTCACGTCCGGCCCCACGGCCTCGCGAGCCGCCCGCACTCTCTCCACCTCCTTTTCCACCTCGTCCGTGCCGCCTTTGAGCATGAGCGTTCGATAGCCTCTGTTCACGGCGGCCTCGGCACCGGCCGCGACCTCCGAAGGCTCTCCGGAGCCGAGGGGCCACATGACCGGGAACCTATCCCGGATACATCCCCCGACGAGGTCATGCACGGGCCGACCCAGCGCCTTTCCTGCAAGGTCGTAGAGCGCCGTGTCGACGGCGCCCTTTGCGAAGAGATTGCCGCTGACCGCCCCGGCCATGCGCCCGTGAATCGCCTCGCGATCGAAGATGTCGCACCCCTTCAGTACGGGCAGGAGATATTTCTTCAAAATGACCGGTACGCTCTCCACGTTCTCCGGAAGGAACGGGATGAGTGGGTCGGCCTCGCCGTACCCTACGTGTTCGGTATCCGTGTGGAGCTTCACTATCACGGCCTCGGCGTGTGTTATAGTGCCGTAGGAGACCTTGTACTCCTTCACGAGCGGGATCGACACCGCGAATGTTTCTATGTCCGTGATTTTGATTTTCAGCCCCTCCTCTAACTTGATTCAATAGGAAATCCAATTGATTCCGCCGGAAAAGATTTAACGCAAAGACGCAAAGAGAAGATAAACCAAAGAGAATATGGAAAAAGTTGTGGATGTTGCGAGGGGCGGAGCCCCGAAGCAATCCCCGAGTCCCCCGGCAAAGTGAGCACAGTGGATTGCTTCGTCGCTGTCGCTCCTCGCAACGACCTTCAATTGAGTCGAGTTGAATCGATCGATAAAAATTCCTTTGCGTCTTAGCGTCTTTGCGCTAAAATTGCTGAGAGCAAAAGTCCGTCCGAGGGCGATAAGTCCATCCCTCCTCTACCGTGATCCCTCCTCTGCGGAAAACATCCGTATCAGCTCCTCGCCCCCCCGACGGTCCAGGCCGAGGCGCGCCAGTGTCCGGCCCGAGGCGCGCAAGTCCCTTCCCACGACCTTGGACGACAGATTGATTATGGAATCGATGACCGGGGTTCGCACCCCCACCCGTTCACCAAAGCCGGCCAGAGGCACAAGTCCCATGGAGATGTCCTCTGTGAGAAACCGGTGGTCCGGTGTGTCCGGCCCCATGATCTCGCCGTAGGCCGGATTGTTCTGAAATACATCGTAAACCGAATCGTATCGACGGCCATACACGTCCTGGAACCACTGAATGAGCGGCGTTGTGGAAACACCGAATCCGGACATGACCGCCCCTCTCTCCAGATCCATGACCTCTATGATCCTGGCCACCGACTCCGTGACCCCTTCCCGGTAGAAGAAAAAGGGCTCCTTTCTGTCGATGCGTGGGAGATTGAACAGCGTAATGGCGGGATGAACCATCGGATTCGGATTGTCGAATGATGTCTTGAGTACAGAGGCCTCCCGGTGAATATGAACGCCGTCGAAAAGCTCTGCCAGTCGTGCGGCTCCATCGTTCGTCTGTGTGGAGGGAAAAGCGGCGACCTTCAGCATATTCTTCACGGCCGGGATCTTGACCCGCCTGCCCTCATCCACGATGCAGGCCACGAACAGAGTGCTTTGCGATTCCATGATTACGCACGCCTCCGGAGCAGGGGCCCCGGAGGCGATGGCGTTTCGAAACTCCACGGCCCCCATGGTGCTGCCGGGGTGAAGGAGCACGACGTGATCTCGGAGGTGAGGCGCCATGGCCCGGGCGATGTCGTAATGGTACAGGGCCGGCACACAGATGATGACGACCCGCGCCTCCTCGAGCAATTCGGGGATGGTGCGACAGACTTTATGAATAGTGGGAGGATCATCGCCCAGGGCGCCGGAGATGTGAAGGGCGCCGTCGTTTTCCTCCATCAAAGCCTGAACCTCGCTCAGTGCATCCCACGCGAACACCTCGTGGCCCCTGATCGTCAGATAGGCCGCGGTTGCCCTGCCTATGCTTCCGAGTCCTGCGACACTCACTTTCATGTTATCTCTCACCGGTGGTCACGTAGTGGATGAGCTCGTCTATGGAGAGGTGATCGAGTCCGAGGCTCTCCAGGGTCCTGGCCTCCTCCGTGAAGTCCGTGTCGAAAATTTTACCCCACATCACGCAGACGGCCTGCATGAGCGGGGTCTCCACGCCCGCGACCTTTCCAAGGGAGATCATAGGGAGAAGCCCGGTCGGGAGATCTTCGAATACGTAACGGGTGTCCAGCCTGTTCGGGCCTGTGATCTGTGCATAAGCCGGGTTCTTGCTGAAGAGCTCGTAGAGCGAGTCGTATCCGACGGTGTAAACGTCTCGAAACCACTGGTTGAAGGAGCGGGGCGTGATGTCCATGGCCCGTGCGATGGACATGCGTTCTTCGTCGACGATCTCCATCACCTTGCCCACGGCCGGGGACACGCCGGTCTGGTAGAAGAGAAAGTCCTCTTGCCTTTCGATCCGGGAGGCGTTCAACAGGGACACCACGGGATGGGCCACACAGTTCAGGTTGTCGAGGCTCGTGTGGAGGACATTCTCGGCGACCCAGAACTCGGGGTAGATGGGCGACAGGATGTCGAAGACCTCTTGGGACCGGTTGGAGGGGAGCGTGGCGATGGACATGCGATTCTTTATGGCGGCCACGAATACGTGCCCGGGTTCGATCGCCCGTGTGGTGAACAGGGACGACTGGATCTCGGAGACCGTCACGTCGGCCAGCGCCGCATCCCGGTCCTCGAAGATCTTCCTCGCCTCCAGGGCGCCGAAGGTGTGGCCAGGGTGAAGCACGACGTGCTGGTCCGGCTCGATGAAGGGCGCGATCTCGGATGCGATGAAGCCGTGGCCGTCGGCCGGGACGGTAACCATGATCAGGTCCCTTCCGGCCACTACCTTCTCGAAATCGGTGGAGACCACATTGAGCCGGGGATTGCCCTCGATCGGCTCGCCCCTGAGCTCGCCCTCGAGCCGAATCCTGTTGTCCGCCTCCTGGATGGGGGTGAGCTTGGCCTGGCTCCTGTTGCCGAGATTGACATCGTGACCCAGCAGGGCCAGGTGGGCGGCCATGCACTGGCCCAGGTTTCCGGCCCCTACGATGGCGAATTTCAATTTCTCTACCATGTCGATCCCTTATTGTGGTTTGTCGGTATACGAAACGAAGAATAACAGAATCGGGGAGAAAAGCAAAGTAAAACAGTCGGACTTCCCACACTCACATTATGATGTGTAAGCAAAGGAAAAGGGGGAAAATGGAAAAATGGAAAAGGGATGTTTTATATAGGGTGTCATCGAAAGTCTCGTAAAAAGTCGGATTGATCGAAATTGTCGTCTCGACAATCGAATTTTGTCATTTCGACCATAGGGAGAAATCTTTAAATTTTAAATATTTTCCCTGTTTCCCCCTTTCCCCTTTTTCCTTTGCTTACACATCTTTTCAGTTGCGGCTCGGCCGCTTTACGAAACACCTCCAAGATACCTCTCCAGGCGGTTCATGCCCTCTTCGATCCGTTCGTACTTGGTAGCGTAGCTAAGGCGGATGTATCCCTCCCCTCCGGGTCCGAAGTCGGTGCCGGGGGTGACGGCGAGGCGGGCCCTCTCCAGGATGTCGAAGGCGAGGTCGTAGGAGTTCAATCCGGTCTTGGCGCAGATATCCTTCATATTGCAGAACACATAGAAGGCGCCTCGAGGCTCCACGGCGATTTCGATCCCCATGGCGCGCAGCCGTCTCAGCACGAGTCTTCTCCGGCGGTCGTATTCCAGACGCATCCGCTCCAGCTCCTCGGTGCACCCGCCCAGCGCGATCCTGGCCGCCTCCTGTGTGAAGTCGCCCGCCGATATGAAGAAGTTCTGCTGCATCTTCTGGAATGGGCGGACGAGACCCTCCGGAAGGATGGCGTACCCTAGGCGCCACCCGGTCATGGCGAAGAGCTTGGAGAAGCCGTTGATCACGATGGCCTCGTCGGTGAATTCGAGGATGGACCGGGCCCGCCCCTCGTAGACCAGGCCGTGGTAGATCTCGTCGGAGATGACGAGCACCCCGAGGTCGGCGATCTCTTGCATCACCTCGTCCGACAGCAGGTTCCCGGTCGGATTGGATGGGCTGTTGATGAGGATCGCCCGGGTGTGCTGGCCGATCCTGGCCCGGACCGCTTCCGTGCGGTACTGAAAGCCGTCCTCCTCGTGCACGTCGACGAAGACGGGTCGGCCCTGTCCGAAGGTGATCAGCCCGGGATAGCACGCATAGTAGGGATTGGTCAGAATGATCTCGTCGCCCGGGTCGCATACCGTCATGAAGGCGAGCAGGAGGGCCGGCGAGCTCCCGCTGGTCACCACGACCCGGTCGGGGGAGACCTCGCAGCCGTAGCGCTCGGCGTGGGTCCTGACGATGGCCCGGCGAAGCTCTAGACGGCCCATGGAGTGCGTGTAATGGGTCTTCCCCTCACGAAGCGCAGAGACGGCTTGATCCACGACGCACTGAGGGGTGTCGAAATCGGGCTCGCCCACTTCCATGTGAACGATGTCGATTCCCTGCCTTTCGAGATGCTCGGCCCGCTCCAGGACCTCCATCACGAGGAAGGGCCGGATGGTGCGGGCCTTTTCCGAAATCTTCATGCTTCCTCCTGCCAGAGGGCGTTAGAGCCTTTTATCCGTACATCTTCGCGGCTTGCGTAGATGTGGGCTCAATGTCAATGGGCCAAGTGAGTTTACAGTTAACAGTCGACAGTCGAGAGTGAGAATCCGGTAACTCTCGACTCTGAACTGTTGACTGTCGACTTAGGACTCAATTTCGGATTTGCTTTGCCATGTCAGGCTAATTTGGTTGCGGCTTCGCCGCTCTAGGATCCTGAAGAGGAAGGTAGCACACCGGAGGAAGAGCAGGCAATCGGAGCGGCAACAGGGGGATATGGCGATTGTCCGAAAATGTCGTTCCAGGGCCATAGCCGAGAAATCTGAAGTCGGCACGATTTTTCGACGAATTGGTTGTTGACAAGAAAGAGGCCGGTGTGATATTTTTCACGATTCTTGTGAATGAGCATTCATTCAGTTAAACCCTGCAATGGACCATGCGGTCCTGTACATACTCGAACAAGTAATTCTCAACAGAAACGTAAAGGAGGAAAAGGATGGAACATCTTACTTATGCTATTCCACTGTTCGGGATAGCCGCACTCGCTTTTGCCTTCATTAAGGCAACGTGGGTCAATAAGCAGGATATGGGTACGGACAGGATGAAAGAGATCTGCGGCTATGTACGTGAGGGTGCCATGGCCTTCCTGTTCAGAGAGTACAGGGTGCTTATTATTTTCGTGATCTGCGTGGGAATCCTTCTCGCCGTTGCCAACATGACGAGCTCCGAGGAGACGTACCGCAATCCGCTGATCGCCTTTTCGTTTATCTTCGGTGCCTTTTGCTCCGGGCTTTCCGGTTACTTCGGCATGCGCATCGCAACCGGCGCAAATGCACGGACGACGAACGCCGCACGGTCGAGCCTGAACGAAGCGCTGAAGGTCGCCTTCTCGGGCGGTACGGTCATGGGCATGTGCGTCGTCGGTCTGGGCGTCATGGGACTGAGCATACTTCTCATACTCTACCGGAACCTTGGGATCCTCGGAGATGCGTCCACTGACTTTGCCAATGTCATAACCGTGATCAGCGGTTTCTCCCTCGGCGCCTCATCGATCGCGCTGTTCGCCAGGGTGGGCGGAGGAATCTACACAAAGGCCGCTGATGTCGGTGCCGACCTCGTCGGAAAGGTCGAGGCGGGCATTCCCGAAGACGACCCCCGGAACCCTGCGACCATCGCGGACAACGTGGGCGACAACGTGGGCGACGTGGCCGGGATGGGGGCCGATCTCTTCGAGTCCTATGTGGGGTCGATCGTCGGTGCCATGGTTCTGGGCGCCACGGCCGTCGGCATCCAGCAGGCCGCCTACAACGCGGTCATCCTGCCGCTCGTCATTGCGGCTGTCGGCATTCTCGTATCGATCGTGGGGACCTTTTTCGTCAGGGTAAAAGAGGGGGGCAGCCCCCAGGCGGCCCTGAACATGGGAACCTTCGGTGCCGCGGGCATCATGCTGGTGGTCACCTACTTTGTCTGTAATCATTTCATCTCCGGTGAGATCACCATCGCAGGGGTTTCAGGCATCTCCGGCACGGATATGTTCTTTGCCACCATTTTCGGTCTCATCGCAGGCGTGCTGGTCGGAGTGACCTCCGAGTACTATACATCGAAGGACCGGTCGCCCGCCCACAAAATCGCGGCGGAATGCGAAACCGGACCGGCAACGACCGTCATCGCAGGGGTCGCCACGGGGATGACGTCGACCTGCCTGACCACGATCTGGATCGCCGGGGCCATACTCACCTCGCATCACTTTGCCGGCCTGTACGGAATCGCCATTGCCGCGCTCGGCATGCTCTCCACCACCGGCATCCAGCTCGCCGTCGACGCCTACGGCCCGATCGCGGACAATGCCGGAGGGCTGGCTGAAATGGCTGAGCTTCCCCCTGAAGTCCGCGAGAGGACGGACAACCTGGACGCCGTGGGCAACACGACGGCCGCCATCGGGAAGGGCTTTGCCATCGGGTCTGCGGCCCTCACGGCCCTCGCCCTTTTTGCCGCCTTCAGGACCACGGCAAACGTCGGCGCTCTTGATATAACCAAGCCGACCATCATGGCGGGGCTCTTTATCGGCGCCATGCTGCCCTTCCTTTTTTCCGCCATGGCCATGAGAGCCGTGGGCGAAGCCGCCAAGGAGATGATCGTGGAGGTTCGCCGCCAGTTCAAGGAGATCCCGGGCCTTCTGGAAGGAACAGCCACGGCGGAGTACGCAAAGTGCGTCGACATCTCCACGGCGGCAGCCATCAAGAAGATGGTCGTCCCGAGTCTGATGGCGATCATCGTTCCCGTCGTGTTCGGTTTCGTGAGTAAGGAGGCCCTCGGCGGGCTGCTCGCCGGCGTGACCGTGAGCGGCGTTCTCCTGGCCATCTTCCAGGCGAATGCAGGCGGAGCGTGGGACAACGCCAAGAAGTGGATCGAGGAAGGCAACATGGGTGGAAAGGGATCCGAGGCTCACCATGCCGCCGTCATCGGCGACACCGTGGGCGACCCCTTCAAGGACACCTCGGGCCCGTCCCTCAACATCTTGATCAAACTCATGTCTGTTGTTGCTCTTGTTATCGCACCACTGATCTGACACCGAAACGGCAACTACAGCAAAAAGCCGCTCCCTCTGGTGAAAGCCACCGGGAGCGGCTTTTTTTATCCCGAACTGGAAGGATCAGCGCATCTCGGCCGGTGAGATCCGAATCGTGGTTTCCGGCTGCGCGGTATAGGTCCGGATTCGCAGTACCGAGGCGGTTTCGTCCCAGTCGGAAGACCATGCTCCCGCCGGACCGCTGACCTGCAGCAACCAGCCGTCGGGGTAATTACGATCGGCGCCGAGGTAGATCTCCGTTGGGCCGGTAACGTCATCGTTGTTCCGGAAGACGACGGTAAGCCGACCGGTGGTTTCATCATAGCTTCGCGAGACCGGCGTGCCTGCGATGCGGCGCGGGTAGGGCCGTGCGATCATCGGCTGTATCACGTCGGGGAAGGGTTCGCGGAAAAAGAAGCCGCAGTCCCAGTAAGACCAGCCGCCGGTGATCTGTTCGAACATGCGGAGCACGTCATTGAAGAACATCACCCGGTCGTCCAGCCCGAACCAGCGCAGCATGGACCATTCGCCGACGAGGAGCGGGACACGCAGCCTTTCGCTTTCGGCCCGGCGATTGTCCGCCCACCAGGTCAGCGTGGGATCTGTTTCGGGGTCGTAGCCGCCGCCCAGATCCACGGGCGCAGGATACAGATGCGGAAAATAGGCCAGGCGGGGCTCGCCATCACGCGGGTCCTCCAGGGCGCCGAGGAATGAAGGCAGGCCCTGGTTCGGCCCGAAAGCGCATGGTTCGACAAACACCCAGCTCTCGGTGTCGACCTCGCGGATCGCGGCGATCATTCGCCGGTTGAAATCGGTGAAGGGACCTTCGTCGAATTCGCGGTAGTGAAGGAGGCCCGAGCCCTGCCACGGCTCGTTCATCGGGTTGTAGCCCAGGACCGCCGGGTGGTCGCGGAACCGCTCGGCCACGTGGGTCCACATGGCCGCGTAGTGGTCCTGGAGCTCGGGGTGCGGGCCCCCGTAGTTCCAGAAGTTGTCGAAAGCCCGGTTGACGGCCGGAGAGAGGTAGTCGAACCCCCAGTTGCCGAACCATTCACTGAAGGGAATGTGCGGCAGGCCGTCGGTGATGGTGGCCCACTCGGGCGCCCCGTCGCTGCCGCCCCAGGCTTCGCTGATACCCGGGCCCCATACATCCTGGTGCATATCGAGCACCGCGAGGATTCCTGCTTCGTGCAGCCAGTCCAGGCGTTCTTCGACCGCGTCGAGGTAAACATCGTCATAGGCCCCGGGCTCAGGTTCGACCTTGTACCAGAAGATAAGGTATCGTACGAAGTTGAAGCCCCAGACTCTCGACAGATTCAGGGCATCTTCGCGTCCGTAGTTCGGCAGGCCTGAATCGTCCTTGGCCGAGCCGTCGAAGTTGCAGCCTTGAAGGACAAGGGCACGACACTGCTCGTCGGTGATGAACTTCCGATTCGAGCACTCCTTTGTATCGACGGTGTCGTCACGGCTATGACAGCCGTTCGCGAGGGATAGGGAGATCACAAAAGTCAGCAGGACAGGGAATGCAAGCGATGGGAGATGCATTATTACTTCCTCCAGTGGAATTTCTGTGATAACAGGCTGGTCCGACTGCTGGAATTGCGAAGCAAAAGCGGATTTTGATATAGTTGAACAAAAGAGAAACGGACGCATGACTTGATTCTTCTGGAAGGAGTGCCATGGCTGAACGTATGAACAAAGTCGACAATTTCTGGCTCTGCATGGATGACCCCACCAATCTCATGGAGATCACCGCTTTTATGGAGTTCGAGGAGCCCCTCGATTTTTATCGCCTCCGTGAGACTATAGAGGACCGTTTGACTACATTCAAGCGGTTCAGACAGAAGATCGAACGACCCGCCTCGGGGGTCGGGATTCCGAGCTGGGCCTATGATCGGAATTACGACATCCGGTGCCAGATCCAGAGAATGGCCCTGCCCGCACCCGGAGACAAGGAGGCCCTCAAGGAGGTGATAAGCGGTCTGATCTCCATGCCCCTGGACCAGACCAAACCTCTCTGGCACGTACAGCTCATCGAAAATTACGGCAAGGGGTGCGTGGTCTTTTTCAAGATACATCACTGCATCGCCGACGGCATCGCCCTGATCCACGTGCTCCTTTCGACCACCGACGCGGAACCCGACGCGCCCATGCCCGAAGGGCGGGCCGAGGCGAGGAAAGATCAGCTGGCATTTGAATCGATCTTTCCCGTCAAGGCCATGATCAACAATTTCAAGGAGGCCGTGAACAGTGGCAAAAAGATAGGGAAGAATGTGATCCAGGGGGGGGTAGCGGCCCTGTCCGATCCGACCCGGACCAAAGAGGTCGTCAAAACCGTCTCCGGGCTGGCCGCCGACTCGGTGTTCGTGCTGTCGAGGCTCACCTTCATGCCGTCCGATCCCGAGACCGCCTTCAAGGGAAAGCTGGGCGTGCACAAGAGCGTGGCCTGGACCGAGCCCATGTCACTGGGAAACATCAAGACCGTGGGCAAGGCGGTGGAGGCCACCCTCAACGATGTTCTGATCGCCACGGTCACCGGGGCGATGCGACGCTATCTCCAGAAGAGAGACAGCCGGGTGAACGAGCTCGATCTGCGCGTGGCGGTGCCGGTGAACGTGCGCAAGCCCGGTACGGAATTCGAGCTGGGCAACTGCTTCAGCACGGTTTTTCTCTCTCTGCCGGTGCACATCGAAGACTCGATCCTGAGGCTGAGAGAGGTGAAGCGCCGCATGGACCACCTCAAGAAAGCACCGGACGCAATCGTCGGCTTCGGGGTGATGAAAGTCCTCGGGATTCTGCCGCCCGGTCTGGCCCAGATGGCGGGCCACCTGTTCGCCAACAAGGCCTCGGCCGTCATGACCAATGTCCCGGGGCCGCGGCAGCACCTCTATTTCGCGGGCAAGAAGATCAGCAATATCATGTTCTGGGTGCCCAGGACCGGGGGCGTAGGGCTGGGGATCAGCATCCTGAGCTATGCCGGCTCGGTATGGGTCGGCCTCGTGTCAGACACCAGGCTGGTGCCGGACCCGGAGGCGATCCTGGAAGGGTTCGAAGACGAGTTCTATTACCTGCTCGACCTCGTCAAGTCCGGGAAAGTGTTCGGCGAGCCCCTGGTGCTGCACGACAGGTACGAAGAGGCCCAGGCAGCGCGAAAGGCGAGAGAGAAGGAAGAATCGGGCGCCCCGGCCGAAGGAGTCCCGGCACAGTGCAAGGGGATGACGAAGAGCGCAAGGCAGTGCAAGAGGCGCGCACTGCCCGGGGCCGACTACTGCAAGGTTCATCAGGCCGCATCGGGTTAAGACGACGTAGCCGATCCGCTTCAATTGGCTTTTATTGCGAGGATCGGAGCGACCTCGATCTCGTACGCCCCATCCACCTTCACCTCGATCCGCCAGCCGCCGGCCACTCTGCCGGCGACTACGCCATCGATCCCCGAGCCGGTTACAACGGGCTCGATGTCGGATGACGACGGGAACCACAGATCCACGACCGAGGCCCCGTCCGTCCTGCCGCTCACGAACAGTCCGGCGTCGCATGGTGCGGCCGACAGTCCTGTGAGCATCCCCGGTGCGGCGCGCGGGTAGGCGCGGATCAGGCACGTCGTCACATCGAACCGCGCATCGCCGCAACGTTCCCGCTGCTGCTCGAGCCACTCCGGCGTGGGCGGATACTGCACGCTGTGCGGGTCGCCGCACTCCTGCTCCCACTGCCACCAGGCGCCCCCGGAGATCAGGTAGCGGTCTTCGAGCTCGGCGTATCGTGCCGTCCATCTTTCGTTGGTCTCCGGGTCGGAGAAGCTGTTGTACTCCCCGACCCAATGGGCTGTCCCGTACAGTCCGGCGAGCAGGTCGAACGCCCAGAACGAGAGGTCGAGCAAGCCGGGAAAGGAGGGTCCGATCGACTCGGCGTAGTTGTGCCCACCGTAGACCAGGTTGTCGTCGCCGAGGTCGAAGGCCGGCGGCACCCCGTAAACACTCGGCTCGAAAAAGATGATATGACCTTGCGATTCGGTCCGCGCCTCCGCGTCACGGATCGCACGGATCGCCGAGCGGTAGAAGTCCGTGAGCCCTGCCAACGTACTCAACGGGTCGCTGCCGTTGCCCGGCTCGTTGAGCAGGTCGTACCCGGCGACGCCGGGCTCATCGGCGAATTCGAAGGCGATGAACGCCCAGAGCTCGACCAGCTCGTCCCGGATGCCGTCGCGGTTGGAATAGAAGTTGTCCCAGGCCCGTCGAACGGCCGGGCTGTCCTCGCGGCGTCCCGGCGTGCAGGTCGGCTCGCCGTCGGTGAAGGTCGCCCAGAGCGGCGCCCCGTCCCAGCCCCGCTGGTGATGGGTCCCCTCCGGGCAGGTTTCCTCCGCCGGTGTGAAAACGAACTTCGACCAGGCGTCCTGGTGCATGTCGATCACGACGTACATGTCGCGGGCGTTGGCCTCGGCCAGGGCGTCCCGCACGCGTGCCAGATACTCCTCGTCGATCCGGTCCCGCTCGGGTTCCCAGGCCGACCAGGATGTGACCAGGCGGACCACGTTGGCCCCCAGCGCCGCCGCGTCGTCCCAGTCATCGGGGCCGAGCTCCGCGACAGTGGGCAAGGATGGATCGGTCTGGAAGTAGTCGCCCAGGTGGTTGAAGTTGATGCCGCGCAGGAGCACATCGCGGCCGTACTCGTCGTAGAGACCCCTTCTCGGCCGGTCCCGTGCCGTGAGCCGGCTCAGAGCACCGTCCGGGCCGAGAGGATCGTCTTCGCCCTTCGTGCCATCTCCGTGGCATCCCACGGCGACCGCCAGGACGACGAGGACCGCCAAGCCGATCGGCCAGCTCCCCTTCAGGATATTCGCTCCCTAAGTGGCCCGATTCATAAATACGATGGCATTCGTCCGCCGATGCATCCCGCCCCGCTGCGTTGCTCGTCGGTTAAATACTGCAACGGTATTCGCCCTCCTCGCGCCTTGCGGGACGGGCGCCTCATCGGCCTCGATACGTCACCGTATTTATGAATCGGACCACTAAGAGATGACGTGTCGAGAATCTCTTTGTCTCCCGGGGCTTTCATGAAGCTCTCTTCCTCGCTTCGAGCGCGAGCTTTCTCACTCTGACGATATCCTCCTCGGAAAAGACGCCGTTCACCCCCGTGATGGCGGCGAGCTTCATGCCGTGCTTGAACCCCATTTTGTATATCTCGCTCACCTTTTCCCACTCTATGTCCCGCCCGATCGTGAAATTCTCGAAGCGTCCTTCCAGAGCGAGCAGGATGGTCTCGGCAAGGCCGGCATAGGCCACTCTCGGCGGCAGCCCGATATCTCTCATTTCCGGATGGCCCGGAAGCTCGATCTCCCCGGACTCGATGACCAGCACGTCCGGACGCTTTGCCACGTCTTCGGGGGAAAAGGAGAGTGGACGGGCCACATCACAGATGACGCAGCCCGGCTTGACCTTCATTATGTCCGGAACCTTGTTCCCGGCCCAGGTGCTTGCCGTGACGATGACGTCCATATCAGATAGATATTTATCGGCCCGGGTGGATATGTGAAGTTTTACGGTCGGGGTTTCTTCGAGGATGGAATTCTTCAGCGCCAGCAGCCGGGCATCTCGCACGTCCACCATGTAGACTTCCCGGAAGGCCTTTGCCAGGAGGTGACAGCAGACAGAGCCCACGGATCCGGTGGCTCCGACCACCATGGTCTTGGCCTTCAGGATCTTGCCCTTTTGAAGCTTGATCAGGCCCATGCGACGTACCGCATCGGCGGCGGCCCAGAGTGCGGCGGAGGCGATGTAGCTGTTGCCGGTGGTTATCGGAATATCGGCTTGCTTGGCCACGGTCAGGCCGGCATCCCCCATTTCCTTGGTGGTCGCCCCGATTCCCATGATCTGTGCACCCAGCTTTTTTGCCATTTTGGCGGCCTTCAGCAACCGCTGGTTGGTGAAGGCCGTGCTGTGGGCCATCATCTGTTTCGGTGTTCCGCCCAGGACGATGAGCCAGCCTTCCGCCTCGACGCCCGTGGGCGATTTTATTCCCGTGACCTTCGAGTAGAGTAGAGGCGGAAAATAGGCGACCACCTTTTCCACTGCATTCAGGGCTCCTGGCGGGGCGGCCTTGGAGATGAGCTCGATGGTCTTTTGTTTTTTCAGGTCTTCCTGAGAGAGGGGATGGATGACAAAGGCAAATCGCTTTACATGCTTTTCTGCGCCGTAGGGATAGACGACCCGAGCATCCATTCTCTGCTCGCTGATGATCTCGAGCAGATCGTCTTTCGTTACCTCGTTCTGCGGCTTTCCCAGAGCCGCAATGATCATCGCCTCGAGAACGTTGACGCCCACGACCTGCTTCAGGATCTTGGGCGTGGAGTCGATGATCAATTCCACACCCCGATCTTTCAGGAACTTGATTCGATCATCATAGGTGGTCGATGTGATGATGACTTTTCCCCCGATCTCTTCGAGAGTCCAATTCTCGACATACCTGTAAAAATCATAGGCGGGAACCACTATGATGTGGGCCTTTTGCATGGCTTTACGCATTATGTGCTCGTTCCATGCCTTCAGCGGCCTGGCAGAAGAAGAAATTTGTTTGGCGGGCAGCCGTTTTAGGGCTCTGTGCATTTTGTGGGCATACAGTTCCAGATCGCTTATGGAATGCAGGAACTTGGAAATGCCGTTTTCCAGGACCGGATCGGCAAAGGTGAGATTCTCCGTATACTCGGACATGACCTTGGCCATCGTGTAATTGGCCATTCCCGAGAAGAACAGGACTTTTGCGTTGTCGAAATAGTGGTTTCCGAATTCATGCTGGATGTGCCGCAGAGACCATTCGTGCCCCACCATGCGCATGGCATCTCCGGTGGTCACGGGTGTTTTTATTTGAGAGCAGAGCGTGAGAATTTCTCTTGTCTCTCTGGCCATCCATTGTCGGGTCCCTATGGTGAACGGAAATTTCACGCTGCCCAGGCCGATGGCGTCCGCCACATTGTTCCACTTCAGTAACAGCTCTTTCGTTTTATCCAGATCTCCGTCTGTCCCAAAACGCTGGATGTGAAAGTCCTGGCCTAAGAACTCCGTCTCGAATTCATAATCGTCTCTGACTGGTCCAAGACTGATAGTCACAACCTGTTTCACTGCGCTCCTCCTGATATTGTTACCCTAACGCGGCCGAGCCGCAATCTATTTTTCTCACACAAAGCCGCAAAGATCACAAAGTTTTTTTATCATTTCTTCGTGGCTTTGTGTCTTTGTGTGATAATTTTCCCTAACGCGACCGGGCAGCAACCTGGGGTTGTATGCATAAATCGTCCAAATGTTTCATAGACCTGCCTCAGCCTGATAAAGGACTCCGAGTAGCAACAGAAAATGGCTTTCAGGACGCTGAGTCTTCCTTGTTACATCACGGTGTCAATGAAGCAGACCCCGGTCTCCAAGGTGCTCACCCGGATCATGGCGTTGCCGTCGATGATCGGGATGCCCGAGAGCGGCTTGTAGGTCAGGCCCCCGTCGGTGGAGATATACGAGGCCCCGAAATAGGGCCCGTCCATGTCTACCCCGAGCGTGTAACTCCTCTCGGCCTTGTTAGCAACAGCCACGAAGTAGGCCGCCCCGGAAAGGCCGCCCGGGTTGAGCACGAGGCACCCGACCGCGGGGACCTCATGGAAGCCCCCGGTGCCCAGTACGACCGTCTTGCGCCACACCTCCATCGTGGGGTCCGGTCCCGAGGTGGAACCGATCGGGTCTTCATAGATGATCACCTCGGCCTCGTCCCCGGCGGCCGTTCCACTGGAATAAAAGGAGACTGCTTCCAGCTCTACCGGAAAAGAAGTGGAAAAGCGGTTCGCGATGATGAGCTTGCCGGTGGTCGATCCGGTGTGCACCTCGGCCGTGCCGTCGTCGTGCATGAAATCCTCTCCCTCCCCGTTCACCACCGTACTCCTCTCCCACGTGCCGGGAGAGAACCTGTACTGTCCAAGCCACGACTCCCCTTTCGAACCGCCCGCATACACATCCACCCAGAACTCGAAGATCCCGCCCCCCTCGTCGGCGAACTGCCAGAACTTCGCGATCTTCTCCCCCTGGGGCAGCGTCGTCTCCGTCACTCCCCCGGTCTTGCCGTCGTGGCTCGTGTAGCTGTACTCCCAGTACCCGTCGGGCGGGCCGCTTCCCCCCCCGTCCGGGTTGATGGCGTAGACACCGGCGGGATCGAGGGTCTTGAGCACTGTCCGGATCGGCAACGCAATGCCTGCGGCCGAGAGCCCCTCGAGGGTGATGTAGTCCTCGTAGATGTCGGGCTGGGGATC